>NZ_BAAGQZ010000003.1:0-4692 GCF_054783215.1 Rhodococcus aerolatus
GTCGCCGCCGCCGCCGCGGTGGAGCAGGTCGGGCAGCGGGTCGCCCGCCTCGTCGAGCGCGCCGCCGCCGAGCGGGACCGGGTCGCGGCGGAGCGGGTCAGCACCGACCGGGCCGCGGCGGGCTGCCGGGACCGGGTGCGCGTGCTGGCCACCGAGCTGGCCGGGCTGACGGCCGCGCTGCACCGCGACGAGGTCTCCCGCACCGAGGCGGCGCTGCGGGTGAGCACCCTCGAGGAGCAGGTCCTGACCACCCACGGCCTGGCGCCCGACGACCTGGTGGCCGAGCACGGCCCGCACGTGCCGCTGCCCCCGCCGCCCGCCCTCGTCGCCGAGGTGGCGGCCGCCCGCGAGCGCGGCGAGGAGGTCAGCTCCCCGGCGCCGGTGCCGTTCGTCCGCGCCGAGCAGCAGGCCCGGCTCAAGCAGGCCGAGAAGGACCTGGCCACGCTCGGCAAGGTCAACCCGCTGGCGCTCGAGGAGTTCGCCGCCCTGGAGGAGCGCTACTCCTTCCTCGCCACCCAGCTCGAGGACGTCCGCGCCGCCCGCAAGGACCTGCTCGGGGTGGTGGCCGACGTCGACGCCCGCATCCTCGAGCTGTTCACCGCCGCCTACGCCGACGTCGCGGCCGAGTTCGGCGCCGTGTTCACCACGCTGTTCCCGGGGGGCGAGGGCCGGCTGGTGCTCACCGACCCCGAGGACATGCTCACCACCGGCGTCGAGGTCGAGGCCCGCCCGCCGGGCAAGAAGATCACCCGGCTCTCGCTGCTCTCCGGCGGGGAGAAGTCGCTGACCGCGGTGGCCATGCTCGTGGCGATCTTCCGGGCCCGGCCGTCGCCGTTCTACGTGATGGACGAGGTGGAGGCCGCGCTCGACGACACCAACCTGCGGCGCCTGATCACCCTGTTCTCGCAGCTGCGGGAGCACAGCCAGCTCATCGTCATCACCCACCAGCGGCCGACCATGGAGGTCGCGGACGCGCTCTACGGGGTGAGCATGCGCGGCGACGGCATCACCACGGTCATCAGCCAGCGGCTGCGCGGCACCGACGTCGAGGCGCCCCCGGCCTGACCCGCCCGGCCCGCACCGGCGACGCCCGCGGCCCGGCTGCGAGGATGGGGACGTGAGCAGCACAGCGTGGGTCGTGGTCGCCGTCGTCGTGGTGGTGCTGGCCGCCCTGCTCGTCCTGGGGCTGGTGCTGCGCCGCCGCCGCCGGGTGTCGCTGACCGGAAGGCCGATGCCCGAGGTCGGCACCCCGCGTCCCACCTACCGCGCCGGGGGCGGGTTCGACCTGCGCTCCGGCGGGGCCGCAGCGCCCACCCGGGCACCGACCGCCCCGCCCCGCACCCCGCGGGTCTCCGCGGCCCCCGTGCCCCCCGTGGAGCGCACCGACGACGACGGGCAGCCCCGGGTCGGGGACGACGCGTCGGTGCCGCGCGACTCCGCCCAGCGCGGCCTCGTCGAGGTGCAGCTGCCCGACGCCCCCGTCGCGCCCCGCACCCCCGTCGAGCGCGAGGTCGTGCCCGCCCCGGAGCCCGAGGTGGCCCCCGAGGCGCCCGTCGAGCCGGCCGTCGAGCCGGCCGCGCCGGCCGAGCCCGAGCCCGAGCCGCGCGAGGAGATCGCCCCCACCGAGGGCCGCCTGGAGCGCCTCCGCGGCCGGCTCGCGCGGTCCCAGGGCGCCGTCGGCCAGTCGCTGCTGGGCCTGCTCGGCGCGGGCGACCTCGACGAGGACGCGTGGGAGGAGGTCGAGGACACCCTCATCGTCGCCGACCTCGGCCACGACACCACCCAGGCCGTGATCACCCGGCTGCGCGAGCAGCTCGCCGTCCGCTCGGTCCGCACCGCCGAGCAGGCCCGCGCGCTGCTCAAGGAGGTGCTCGTGGGCGAGCTCTCCCCGGAGCTCGACCGGTCGCTGTCCGCCCTGCCCCACGACGACGCGCCGTCCGTGCTGCTCGTCGTCGGGGTCAACGGCACCGGCAAGACCACCACCACCGGCAAGCTCGCCCGGGTCCTCGTCGCCGACGGCCGCCGCGTGCTGCTGGGCGCGGCCGACACGTTCCGGGCCGCCGCGGCGGACCAGCTGCAGACCTGGGCCGACCGGGTCGGGGCCGAGGTGGTCCGCGGCAAGGAGGGCGCCGACCCCGCCGCCGTGGCCTTCGACGCCGTCGCCCGCGGCACCGAGCAGGGCGTGGACGCCGTGCTCATCGACACCGCCGGCCGGCTGCACACCAAGACCGGCCTGATGGACGAGCTCGGCAAGGTCAAGCGCGTCGTCGAGCGCAAGGCCGCCGTCGACGAGGTGCTGCTGGTCCTCGACGCCACCACCGGGCAGAACGGGCTGACCCAGGCCCGGGTGTTCTCCGAGGTCGTCACCGTCACCGGGGTGGTGCTGACCAAGCTCGACGGCACGGCCAAGGGCGGCATCGTCTTCCAGGTGCAGCGAGAGCTCGGGGTGCCGGTCAAGCTCGTCGGGCTCGGCGAGGGGGCCGACGACCTCGCGCCGTTCGAGCCGGAGGCCTTCGTCGAGGCCCTGCTGGGCTGACCTGCAGCTGACCCCTCGGGGCGGTGGCGCGCGACCCGGTCGTGGGCGACCGGTCCCGCCACACCGCGGACGCACCTGCGACACACGGCCTTAACACGGCTGCGCCGGTGGTTCACACGCAGGAAACACCGTGGCGGCACCCGTGAAACACGCGGTGCGGACCCTGTCCTCCAGGCCAAGGCCGCGGTCCCGACGTCCGTGGCTGTCTGACGAGGAGGCACTACGTGGACGGCTTTCCCATGATGGGGGACCCCAACACCGGGGACACCGCCTGGATGCTCGCGAGCGCTGCGCTCGTGCTGCTCATGACCCCCGGGCTCGCGTTCTTCTACGGCGGCATGGTCCGCGCGAAGAGCGTGCTGAACATGATGATGATGAGCCTGAGCGCGATGGGCGTGGTGGGGATCCTCTGGGTCCTCTACGGCTACTCGGTGGCGTTCGGCGAGGACAAGGGCAACTTCCTGGGTGACCCCACCCAGTACTGGGGCCTGAAGTCGATCATCGGCGGCACCTACCTGGCTGACTCCGACACCGGTGCGGCCGCGTCGGTGCCCCTGGCCGGCACCATCCCGATGACGGTCTTCGTGGCCTTCCAGGCCATGTTCGCCATCATCACCGTCGCCCTGATCTCGGGCGCGGTCGCCGACCGGCTCCGGTTCGGCCCGTGGCTGGTCTTCGCCGGGCTGTGGGCCACCGTCGTCTACTTCCCGGTCGCCCACTGGGTGTTCGCCTTCGACGGGGTCACCGCGACCGACGGCGGCTGGATCGCCAACAAGCTCAAGGCCGTCGACTTCGCCGGCGGGACCGCGGTCCACATCAACGCCGGTGCCGCGGGCCTCGTGCTGGCCATCGTGCTGGGCAAGCGCCGCGGCTTCGGCAAGGAGCCCATGCGGCCGCACAACCTGCCGTTCGTCATGCTCGGCGCGGGCCTGCTGTGGTTCGGCTGGTACGGCTTCAACGCCGGGTCGGCCGTCGCCTCCAACGGGATCGCCGGGGCCACCTTCATCACCACCACCGTCGCCACCTGCGCGGCCATGCTCGCCTGGCTGCTGGTGGAGCGGATCCGCGACGGCCACGCCACCAGCCTCGGTGCGGCCTCGGGCATCGTGGCCGGCCTGGTCGCCATCACGCCGTCCTGCTCCTCGGTCAACGTCATCGGCGCCCTGGCCATCGGCGTCGTCGCCGGCATCCTGTGCGCGCTGGCCGTCGGGCTGAAGTTCAAGTTCGGCTTCGACGACTCGCTCGACGTCGTCGGCGTCCACCTCGTCGGCGGTCTCATCGGCACCCTGATGGTCGGCCTCGTGGCCACCCCGGAGGCGCCGGCCGCGGTCAGCGGGCTCTTCTACGGTGGTGGCGTCGACCAGCTCTGGCGCCAGGCCGTCGGTGCGGGTGCCGTCCTGCTCTACTCGCTGGTCGCCACGACCGTCATCGCCCTGCTCATCAAGGTCACGATGGGCCTGCGCGCCGACGACGAGGCCGAGGCCGGCGGGATCGACGAGGCCGAGCACGCGGAGGGTGCGTACGACTTCGCCACCCTGGGCGGCGGGTCGGGCGGCGGCCTGAGCCGTTCCGCCGACACACTGGGCAAGACCCCGGCCGTGGCCGGAGAGAGGGGCCACTCGTGAAGCTCATCACCGCCATCGTCAAGCCGTTCACCCTGGAGGACGTCAAGGCCGCGCTCGAGCAGCTGGGCGTGCTCGGCATGACCGTCAGCGAGGTGCAGGGCTACGGCCGCCAGAAGGGCCACACCGAGGTCTACCGCGGTGCGGAGTACTCGGTGGACTTCGTGCCCAAGGTCCGCGTCGAGGTCGTCGTGGACGAGAGCGCCGCGGACAAGGTCGTCGACGCCATCGTCGAGGCCGCCCGCACCGGCAAGATCGGGGACGGCAAGGTCTGGGTGTCCCCGGTCGAGTCCATCGTCCGGGTCCGCACCGGGGAACGCGGTGCGGATGCGCTCTGACCCGACCGGGTCTCAGACGAACCCCGGTGAGCCGGGGAGGCCGGTGCCCGTCGCAGCTGCGGCGGGCACCGGCCCGTCCGGGGGCCCGACGCCCTCGGCCGACGTCGCGGCCGACCTCGTGCGCGCCCGCGACGTGCTGCTCGGCACCGGCCGGGCCGCCGTCCCCGAGCCCGCCCGCGGCGAGCGCCGCCGCGGC
>NZ_BAAGQZ010000004.1:0-349737 GCF_054783215.1 Rhodococcus aerolatus
GGGGTCGGGGCCCGCGACGGCGCCGCGCTGTGGGTGGCCCCCGAGCACGTCGAGCGTCCCCGGCCGGCGGAGCGGGAGCGCCCGGTGGCGGACGCTCCCCCGACCCCAGCCCCTCCTGCGCCGGAGCCCCCGCCCGCCGACGACGCCGGACCGGCCGGGGCCGACGCCGCCGCGGGTCGGCACCGGGCCAGCCCGGACAAGCCGTCGTTCATGTACCGCCACCGCTAGACCTGGCGGCCGCGGGGCTCCGCGACCATCACCCGCGGGGCTCCGCCTCGCCGAGCATCCGGGCGTAACGGGTACCCGCGGTGAGCAGCAGCAGCCCGACGACCAGGAACGCCACCACCCGGTAGAGGCCGTCCAGGGCGGCGAGGTCGAACAGCAGCAGCTTGGCCACCGCCGCCGCGGCCAGCACCAGGCCCGCCACCCGGGCGGTGGTCGCGCCCGGGCCGCGGCGAAGACCCACCGCGAGCAGGCCGAGGGCGGTCGCGGTCCAGCTCACCGTGGCGGCGGTGTGGCCGAGGACGAACCCGTCGCGGCCGAGCACCAGGACGGCGGCGGAGACGAGCGCCCCGGTGAGCCCGAGCAGCGCGGCCACCCCGGTGACGACCCACACCGGGCGCAGGTCGCGCACCAGCCGGGAGTGGCGGACCTCCGCGGCCAGCGCCACCGCCGTCACGGTGAGCAGCAGGCCGGCCGCCAAGGACGCCACCCCGAGCGGTCCGCCCGCGCGGACCAGGGCCGCGGGGGGCAGCACCTGCAGCGCGGCGAGGGCGCCGGCCCCGGCGAACCCGGCGCCGACCCGCAGCAGGCCGGGCGAGCGCAGCCGGTGCGCCGCACCGAGGAGCACCAGGGCCTCCCCCAGCAGCAGGGCGGGCCGGCTCGCACCGTCCACCGCGAGCAGCGACGCCTGCAGCGCGGCCAGCGCCGCGGTGCTCCCGACGACGAGCCGGGCCGGGCCGGTCAGCCACCGCACCGTGGCCAGGACGAGCAGCAGCACCGCGGTCAGCCCGGCGGCGAGCAGCGCGCCGGTGAACCGCTCGGTGACCAGCGCGACGGCGAGCACGGGCACGGCGGACCCGACGAGCGCCGGGGTGGCGAGCGGGTCGGCGGGCCGGACGCGCTGGGTGGCCACCGCGGCCGCCAGCCCGACGAGGGAGACGGCGACCGCGGCCGCCACCGCCTGGGTGAGCGGCAGGTCCCCGGCCTGGGCGCGCAGCGCGGTGACGAGCGCGGCGAGCAGCGGCCCCACGGCGGCGAGCACCGGGAGCACCCGCCAGCCGCGGCGCAGCACCGACGGCAGCACGGCGGCCTGCAGCACGAGGAGGAACCCGACGGTGAGCAGGTCGACCCGGCCGGCGACGACGGGGCCGAGCACGGCCGCCCCGCCCACGGCGAGCAGGGCCAGAGGCTCGGCCGCCCACCGGTCGGCCAGCGCCACCCCACCCGCCGCGACGGCCAGGCTGAGGGCGAGGCCGGCCGCCGCGGGCAGCCAGCCGTACCCGGCCGTGGCCGCGACGACGTCGAGGTGCAGCCCGGCGAGACCGGTCCCGGCCAGCGCGACGGCGCCGACCCGGCCACCGGCGCGGCCGCGGACCCGCGCGCCGAGGCCGACGAGCACCCCGGCCAGCCCCGCGCCGCCGACGACGCGGGGCACGGGGCCGAGGTAGCCGCGCTGCACGGCCAGGACGAGCAGCAGGACGACGCCGAGCAGGGTCACCACCGAGCCGGCGACGGCCAGCACGCGGCTGGCCGCACCCTCGCGCTGCCACCACGGCGGCCGCGGCGGGGCGGGCGGCCGAGCGCCGGTGTGTCGCGCTGTCGGCGGGGTTCCGGGCCGCCACACACCGGCGCTCGGCGGGCTCAGCCGGGGCGGGCGCGGCTGCGGCGGGAGGGGCTGGGGCGGCTGCGGCGGTAGGCGCCGGGGCGGCCGCGGCGGGACGGGGTGCTGCTGCGCCGGCGGGGGGACGGGCCGGGGCGCCGCGGGACGGGCCGGCGCCGGGTGGGGCGGGGCGGGGGTGGCGGCGCGCAGCTCGAGGCCCACCTGGTGCAGGCGGGCGCCGAGGGCGAGGACCTCGGCGGACAGCTCGGCGACGCTGCGGGGCTGGGTGCTGGTCATGGCGACCAGCCTGCTCGGCGCGACCCCCGGCCGTCGTGAGTAGCGCTACCCGGATCCCGCGTCAGGTCAGCTGGTCGCGCAGCACCCGCTTGAGCAGCTTCCCGCTCTGGTTGCGGGGCAGCTCGTCGACCAGGTGCACCGCCTTGGGCACCTTGAACGGGGCCAGCCGCCCCTTGACGTGCGCGACCAGCGCAGCCTCGTCGACGTCGGCGTCCGGGCGCAGCACGACGACCGCGGTCACCGCCTCGATCCACCGCTCGTCCGGGGTCCCGATGACCGCGACCTCGGCGACCCCGGGGTGGGTGTACAGCGCGTCCTCGACCTCGCGGGAGGCGACCATGACCCCGCCGGTGTTGATGGCGTCCTTGATGCGGTCGACCACGGTGATGAATCCGACGGCGTCGCGGCGCACCAGGTCCCCGGAGTGGAACCACCCGTCGACGAACGCCCCGGCGGTGGCGCCCGGGTCGTCCCAGTACCCGGTGCACAGCTGCGGCGAGCGGTACAGCAGCTCCCCGGGCTCGTCGGGCGCCACGTCGAGCGCCGGGTCGTCCACCGCCACCACCCGGGTCTCAACGAACAGCACGGCGCGGCCGCAGCTCTCGGGCCGCTCGGCGTGCTCGGCGGGGCCCAGCACGGTGGCGAGCGGGCCGATCTCGGACTGGCCGAAGCAGTTGTAGAACGCCAGCCCGGGCAGCCGCTGCTGCAACCGCGCCAGCACCGGCCCCGGCATGATCGACGCCCCGTAGAAGGCCTTGCGCAGGCTGGACAGGTCGCGGGTGGCCAGGTCCGGGTGGTTGGCCAGCGGCACCCACACCGTCGGGGCGAGGAACAGCGCCCCCACCCGGTCGGCCTCGATGCGCCGCATCACCTCCGGCACGTCCGGGCGCGGCAGCAGCGCGTTCGTCGCCCCCACCGCGAGGTAGGGCATGAGGAACACGTGCATCCCGGCGGAGTGGTAGAGCGGCATGCAGTGCAGCGGGTCGTCGTCGGCACGGCAGTCCAGCGCGACCACGGTGGAGACGTACTCGTGGACCAGCGCCCGGTGGGTCATCATGGCGCCCTTGGGCTTCGACGTGGTGCCCGAGGTGTAGAGCAGCTGCACCAGGTCGGTGTCGGCGACGGCCACGTCGAGCGCGGGCAGCTCCCCGGCCGACCACGCCTCGAGCACCGCGCCCGCCTCGCCGTGCAGGGCCAGCACCTGCTCCACCGCGGTGCCCGCGCGGACCGCCTCGACCCCGGCCCGCAGGTCCGGGTCGACCAGCGCCACCCGCGCCCCGGAGTGGGAGAGCAGGTAGGCCAGCTCGTCGCCGGTGAGCGCGTAGTTCACCGGGACGTGGACCAGCCCGGCGCGGGCGCAGCCGAGGTAGGCCAGCAGGTAGGCGTCGGAGTTGGCGCCCACGGTGGCCACCCGGTCACCCGCGTCGAGGCCCAGGGAGAGCAGGTGCGCAGCCGCGCGGCTCACCGCGTCGTCGAGCGCGGCGTAGGTCCAGCGGCGGTCGGCGAAGGTCAGCGCCACCGCGTCGGGGCTGCGGCCGGCGCTGCGCCGCAGGACGCCGTCGACGGTGCTGGAGCGGGGGTCGGCACTGGGCGTGAGCACGGTCACAGCCTAGCCAGCCGGGCGGGCCGCTCGGCCGGGGTGGACGATCGGGTCGTGGACGACGAGGCGGACCCGTACCTGTGGCTGGAGGACGTCACCGGGGAGGCGGCGCTGGACTGGGTGCGGGAGCGCAACGCCCGCACCGAGGCCCGGTTCACCACCGACGACGGCTTCGCCGAGCTGCGGGCGAGCCTGCTCGAGGTCCTCGACACCGACGCCCGCATCCCGTGGCCCCGGCCCCGCGGCGAGCACCTCTACAACGTGTGGCGCGACGCCGCGCACCCGCGCGGGGTGTGGCGCCGGACCACCCGGGAGTCGTTCGCGGCCGCCGGCACCTCGGGCACCGGGTGGGACGTGCTGCTCGACCTCGACGCGGTGGCCGCCGCGGAGGACGAGAGCTGGGTGTGGGGCGGGGCGGTGGTGCTGCGGCCCGAGCAGGACCGGGCGCTGGTCACCCTGTCGCGCGGCGGGTCCGACGCCGCCGTCGTCCGGGAGTACTCGATCACCGACCGCGCCTGGGTGGCCGACGGCTTCGTCCTCCCCGAGGCCAAGTCCGACGTCGGCTGGGTCGACGCCGACACGGTCCTCGTCGGCACCGACCTCGGCGAGGGCTCGCTGACCACGTCGGGCTACCCGCGCACCGTCCGGCGCTGGCGGCGCGGCACGCCGGTCGCCGACGCCCCGGTGGTGTTCGCCGGGGAGGCCACCGACGTGGCGGTCTCGGGCTGGCACGACCGCACCCCCGGCTTCGAGCGGACCTTCGTCGCCCGCGCCACCGACTTCTACAACTCCGAGCTGTCGATCCTCACCGACACCGGTCCCGAGGCGGGCGGCACCCCGGTCCGCCTGGACGTCCCCACCGACGCCGACACCGCCGTGCACCGGGAGTGGCTCACCGTCCGGCTCACCACCGACTGGGAGGTCGGGGGCACCACCCACCCGGCGGGCGCCCTGCTGGCGACCCACCTCGAGACGTTCCTCGCCGGCGACCGGACGTTCCACACCGTGTTCACCCCGGGCGACCGCACCGCCCTGCACCAGCACACCTGGACCGAGCACCACCTGCTGCTCGTGGTGCTGGACGACGTCCGCCCCAGCGTGCACGTGGCCACCCCGGGCCCGGACGGGTTCACCGTCACCCCCGTCGAGGGACTGCCCGAGCTGGTCTCGCTCGAGGTCGTCGGCACCGACCCGCTGCCCGCCGCCGACGGGGGGAGCGGGGACGAGTACCTCCTCTCCGCCAGCGGCTACCTCACCCCGCCGACCCTGCAGCGCGGGGTGGCCGGGGGTGAACGCCCGGTGGTGCTGGCGAGCGCACCGGCCCTGTTCGACGCGACCGGGCTCGAGGTCACCCAGCACCACGCCACCTCGCTCGACGGCACGCAGGTGCCCTACGTCGTGGTCGGCCGGCCCGGGTCCGAGCCGGGCCCCGGCCCCGGCCCTACGCTCCTGTACGGCTACGGCGGGTTCGAGGTCTCCCTGCTGCCCGCCTACAGCGCCGTGCGGGGCCGAGCGTGGCTGGAGCGCGGCGGCACCTACGTGGTGGCCAACCTGCGCGGGGGCGGCGAGCTGGGCCCGGGCTGGCACACCCAGGTCCTCGGGGCCGGACGGCACAGGGTGCACGAGGACGTCGCCGCCGTGGCCCGTGACCTCGTGGCGCGCGGGGTGAGCACGCCCGACCGGCTCGGGGTGCAGGGCGGCAGCAACGGCGGCCTGCTCACGGGCATCGTGGCCACGAAGTACCCGGAGCTGGTGGGCGCCGTGGTGTGCCAGGTGCCGCTGCTGGACATGCGCCGCTACCACCTGCTGCTGGCGGGGGCGTCGTGGATGG
The DNA here is from genome assembly GCF_054783215.1 of Rhodococcus aerolatus. Lineage (NCBI taxonomy): Bacteria > Bacillati > Actinomycetota > Actinomycetes > Mycobacteriales > Nocardiaceae > Rhodococcus > Rhodococcus aerolatus. Next base: position 5,551 of record NZ_BAAGQZ010000004.1, read on the forward strand.
CCGAGTACGGCGACCCGGACGACCCGGAGCAGTGGGCGCACATCGCCGAGTACTCCCCGTACCAGAACGCCCGGCCCGGCACGGCGTACCCGCCGCTGCTGGTGACCACCTCGACCCGCGACGACCGGGTGCACCCGGGCCACGCCCGGAAGTTCGTGGCGCGGCTGGAGTCCCAGGGCGCGGACGTGTCCTACTTCGAGAACATCGAGGGCGGCCACGGGGGCGCGGCGGACAACGCGCAGCTCGCGTTCACGAACGCGCTGGCCCACCGGTTCCTGTGGTCGGTGCTGGACCCGGGGCGGGGCTGAGGGTGGCCCGCGGCGAGCACCCGCAGCGCACGGCGTTCTACGGCGTCGTGCTCGTCGCGGCCGCCCTGGTGAGCAGCACGGTCGCCACTTACCACGGCCCGGAGTGGCTGCGCTGGACCGTCTACGCCGTCTCGCTGCCCGCCGCCCTGGTGGGTGCGGTGATGAGCCTGCGCGACCTGTCCTGACCGTCCGCGCTCAGCCGTCCAGCCCGTGCTCGATGGCGTAGCGGGTCAGCTCGACCCGGTTGGCCAGCTGCAGCTTGCGCAGCGTCGACTGCACGTGGTTCTCCACGGTGCGGTGGCTGATGACGAGCTTGGCCGCGACCTGCTTGGCGCTCATCCCCTTGGCCACGTGGCGCAGCACCTCGGTCTCGCGCTCGGTCAGCGTCGGCAGCTCGGGCTCGCCCCGGGCCGGCGCGGGGGTGGCCGACATGCGGCGGTACTCCCCCAGCACGAGCCCGGCCAGGCCCGGGGTGAACACCGCCTGCCCGGCCGCGGTGGCCCGCACCGCCCGCTCCAGCTCCTCGGCCGAGGCGCTCTTCACCAGGTAGCCCGACGCCCCCGCCTTGACCGCCTCGAGCACGTCGGACTGCTCGCCGGACGCGGAGAGCACCAGCACGCGGGTCGCCGGGGAGCGGGCCAGCACTGCCCGCGTGGCGTCGACGCCGGAGCCGTCGCCGAGCTGCAGGTCCATCAGCACCACGTCGGGGGTGACGGCGCGGGCGATCCGCTCGGCGGCCGCGACCCCGTCCGCGGTGGCGACCACGTCGAACCCGCGGGCGGCGAGGTCGCGGGCCACCCCGTCGCGCCACATCGGGTGGTCGTCGACCACCATCACCCGCACCGGGCCGTCCTGCTCAGCCACGCCGTCCCCCCGTCCCTCGCGGCACCCGGACCTCCCACTCCGTGCCCAGCCCCGGCGCCGTGTCGAGCAGGGCCTCCCCGCCCAGCTCGGCCACCCGGCCCCGGATCGAGCGTGCGACCCCCATCCTGCCCTCCCCCTCGGCCGTGGCGAGACGACCCTCGGGGATGCCGACGCCGTCGTCGCGCACGCTGAGCACGACGTGGTCGCCGAGGTCCTCGAGCAGGACGTAGGCGTGCGCCCCGGCCCCGGCGTGCACCGCGGTGTTCGTCAGCGCGGTGCGGGCCACCGCCGCGAGCTCGGTCGCGACGTGCCCGGGCAGGGGCACGGCCGTCGACGGCACCGACACCGAGGCCGACGCGCTGGCCTGGGCCTGCAGCAGCGGCCGCAGGTCGACCTCGGCGCCGCCCGCGGCGTCGGCGTCGGCCGGCCCGGCGGAGACCAGGGCGCGCAGCGCGACCTCCTGCTCCCCCGCCAGCCGGGCGAGGTCGGCGGCACCGCCGCCCATCGCGCTGCCCTGCCTGCTGATGAAGCTCAACGCCTGCAGCACGCTGTCGTGCACCTCGCGGCCGAGGCGCTCCCGCTCGGCGGCGGCGGCGCTGGTGCGCAGCGCCCGCTCCAGGGCCCGGCGCGAGCGCCGGGCGGCCACCGCCGACACCCCCAGCACCACCCCGACGCACAGCAGGATCGTGGTGTCGCGGGCCAGGTCGGTGTCGACGTAGCCGCGCACCAGCCCGCTCTCCGCCGAGACCACGGCCGCCACCCCGAACCCCCACCAGGGCCCGGCGAGCACGGCCACCGCGACCACCGCCCCGGCCACCCACACCGTGGTCACCAGGGGTCGGCCGGCGTCGAGCGCGGCGGTGCTGAGCACGAGCCGGTTGCCCGCCAGCAGCACCGCGGACACGGCCACGTCGGCCGCCACCACGGCGGGGGTGCGGCCCCACCCGGCGGTGAACCCGACCCCGGTGAGCACGGTCCACCCCGTCATCACCCCCACCAGCACCCAGCTCAGCGCGGGCCGGGCGTAGCCGTCGGAGAACGCGAGCTGCACGCCCAGGGCGAAGCCGAGGGTGAGCACCCGGAACACCACCGCGCCCCGCCACAGCGGGGCCGTGGGGTCGTCCGCCTCGCCCCGACCGGCGACGGCGCGCGCCGCCCGGGTGAGGACACCAGCCGACGACGCGGTCACCGGGCCCATGGTGCCGCACCGGGGCACGATCGGGACGTGACCGACCCGAGCAGCCCGTCCCCCGCAGGCACCACCACCGCCCCCGGCCTGGCCCTCGTCACCGGGGCCAGCCGGGGCCTGGGCCACCGGGTGGCGCGCGACCTGGCCGGGCTGGGGGCGACGGTGGCCTGCCTGGCCCGCGACCCCGCCGCGCTCGAGGCCGCGGTGGCCGGCATGGTCGACGACGGGCTCGACGCGGTCGCCCTGGCCTGCGACCTCGCCGACCCCGACGCGGTGGCCGCGCTCGGCCCGCGGCTCGAGGCGCTCGGCGAGGTCGACGTCCTCGTGCACGCCGCGGCGGTCATGGCCGAGCGGACCACCAAGACGCTGCGCACGTCGCCGCAGGAGTGGCGGCGCGTCCTGGCCGTCGACCTCGACGCCCCGTTCCTGCTCACCCGGCTCGTCGGGCCCGGCATGGCGGCGCGGCGGCGCGGGCGGGTGGTGCACTACAGCGCCTGCCTGGGGCGGATGTCCGGGCCCGGCACGGCGGGCGGGCTGGCCCCCTACCGCGTGGCCAAGGCCGGGGTGAACGCCCTGGTCCGCAACCTCGCCCACGAGACCGGGCACGGCGCGCGGGGCCTGCTCGTCGACGCGGTGTGCCCGGGGCACTGCGCCACGGACATGGGCGGGCCGCAGGCGCCGCGCACCGTCGAGCAGGGCGCCGACACCGCGGTGTGGCTGGCCACCCGCGCGGCGACGGACGACGAGGGTGCCCCGGCAGAGACGGGACGGCTGTGGGAGGACCGCCGGGTCGTCCCCTGGTGACCGGCTAGCGGCGGGCCTGCTCGCGCTCGCGCTCCGCGGCCTCGACCCCGGCCTCGCTGAGGTCGCCGGGCGAGGCGGGCGGCTCGGCGGCCTCGCCGGTGTGGCCGGGGGTGGCGTGGTCGACGTCGGTGACGTCGACGACGGGCGGGTCGGGCGGGTCGTCGGGGTGCTGCAGCGACCGCACGGCCGCGTTGAGGAAGGCCACCGCGGGCACGATGAGCAGCGCGCCGACGATGCCGCCGAGGACCAGCCCGGTCGCGATGGAGACGACCACCGCCAGCGGGTGCAGCTTGACGGCGCGGCCCATGAGGAACGGCTGCAGCACGTGGCTCTCCACCTGCATGACCACCAGCACCACGCCGAGCACGATGAGGGCGACGACGAACCCGTTGGCGACCAGGGCCACCAGCACGGCGACCAGGCCGGTGACGACGGCGCCGACGATGGGCACGAACGCGCCGAGGAACACCAGCGCCGCGAGCGGCAGCGCCAGCGGCACCCCCAGCACGGCGAGGCCGATCCCGATGCCGACCGCGTCGACCGCGGCCACGGCGACGGTGGCGCGGACGTAGCCGACGAGGGAGGCGAAGCCGCGCTGACCCGCCACGTCGATGTCGTCGCGCACGTCACGGGGGACGACGCGGATGAGGAAGCTCCAGATGCCGCGGCCGTCGTGCAGGAAGAAGATCAGCGTGAACAGGGCCAGCAGCGCCGCGGAGACCCCCTCGCTGACGCTGGCCGCGGTGGCGAACGCGCTGCTGGTGAGCGCCTCCTGGTTGCTGCGGATGGCCTGGACCAGGGAGTCGCTGGCCTGGGTGAGCTGGTCGGGGCTCAGCCCGAGCGGGCCGTTGATGAGGTAGTCCCGGATCGACTCGATGCTGGCCGTGACCTGGTTCTCCAGCTCGGGCAGGCCGTTGGCGAAGGCCCGGACGACGAAGCCGAGCACCCCGGCCACGAGCAGCAGCCCGCCGACCATCACCAGGCCGGTGGCCAGGCCGCGGGGCACGCGGTGGCGCTGCAGCCAGCCGACCCCCGGGGTGAGCAGGGCCGAGGCGAGCAGGGCCAGGCCGATGGGGACCACGACGACGAACAGCAGCCCGACGAGCTGGAACAGCCCGAGCACGAGCGCGGCCACCAGCAGCAGCCGCCACGCCCAGGACGCGGCCACCCGCACCGGCCAGCTGACCGCGGCCGCGCTCGAGGCACGCGGGTCGGAGCGGTCGGCGGTCGTCACAGCAGGAGCGTAGCCACGCGGGGGGTGCGGGGCCGGACGGCCGGAGCCGGGCCCCGCTACCGCCGGTGCGGCAGCTCGGCGGCGGGCACGGCCGCGGAGTACAGGTAGCCCTGCGCCGAGCGGCACCCCAGCTCGCGGCAGCGGCGGGCCTGCTCCCGTGTCTCGACGCCCTCGACCACCGTGTCCAGGTCGAGGTCGCCGGCCAGCCGCGCGACGGCCCCGACCACCACCGCGCCCTCGCGGGTGGTGACCGACGCGGTCACGGCCCGGTCGAGCTTGACGCCGTCGACCGGCAGCGCGAGCAGCTGCTCCAACGAGGACCACGCCGTGCCGAAGTCGTCGAGCACCACCCGGAAGCCCGCCTCGCGCAGCTGCCGGACCGCCGCGGGCCCGTCGACCCCCGGGGGCAGCGCGATGCTCTCGGTGAGCTCGAGGGTGACCCGCCCCGGGGGCGCCGACCGGCGCCGCGCCTCCGCGACGTAGCGGGCCAGCGAGCGGGGGTTGGCGAGGTGGTGGGCGGAGACGTTCACGCTCAGGCCCACCCCGGGCTCGGCCTCCCACCAGCGCACGGCCTCGTCGAGGGCGGCCCCGAACACGGCGAGGTCCAGGTCGACGACGAGGTCGCTGTCCTCGGCGTGGGGCACGAAGCGGGCCGGGGGCAGCACGCCGAGCCGGGGGTGGTGCCACCGGGCGAGGGCCTCGTACCCGGTCACGGCGTCGGTGGCCAGGTCCACCACCGGCTGGAACCACGGGACCACCTGGCCGGCGTCGATCGCGGCGGCCAGGTCGCGCGACGTCGTCGCGGCCAGCTGGCCCCCGGCGGTGCCCGTCCGTCGCAGCAGGTCCAGCTGCTCCTCCACGACCAGGCCGAACTGGGCCAGCCGGGCCACCTCGTCCGGGGTGACGTGCCGGGGGGCGGTGTCCATCAGGCACAAGGTGCCGACGACGACGCCCTCCCGGCCGGTCAGCGGCACGCCCACGTAGCAGCCGAACTCGTCGTGGGTCACCGCGCCCGCGGTCAGGTCGTCCAGGGTGACGGCCCGCCCGCTGTCGAGGACCAGCCGGCACAGCGCCTCGGAGCGGGCGACGTCCTCGTACTCGCGCGGGCCGACGCTGGTCAACGTGTGCTGGGTGTCCTGGTCGAGGATGTTGACCTGGCCGATGGGGAAGCCGAGGAGGTCCGCGGCCAGCGCGAGCGTGGTGTGCAGGGCGGAGCGGGTGCGCGCCACCGTGAGGTAGCTGCGGGCGGACTCGTCCTGCCTGCTGCCCTCGCTGCGCCTCACCCGCGGCCTCCTCCCGCTCCACCGTGGGTCACGACGGTAACGCCCCGTGTTCGGTCGCGCGCCACCGACCGGGGCCGCTCGCTCAGGCGGGCGGCAGTTCCCGGTAGCCGGGGGCGAGCCGGGCCAGGTCGGGCACCAGGCACAGGCCGGGGTTCGCGGGCACGGCCCGGGTGGCCCCGTCGGGGGCGGCCGGGTCGACCGGCATGACCGTGTCCGCCCCGCACACCGGCAGCCCGAGCGGGCCGGCCAGCCAGCGGGACGTGGCCGCGGGGGTGGTGGTCGGCGCGGGGGTCGTCGTGGTCGTGGCCGGCGGCGGGGTCGTCGTGGTCGTGGCCGGCGGCGGGGTGGTGCTCGTCGGCGCGGCCGGGGTCGTCGTCGGGACCGCCGGCGTGGTCGGCGCGGCGGGGGTGGCGCTCGGCGCGGCGGGGGTGCTCGGCGCGGCCGTCGCGGGGGCGGGCACCGGCCCGAGCTCGGACGCGGTCGGCTCGACCCCGCGGGCGTAGGCGGCCGACCAGGCCAGCACGTTGCTCACGTAGGCGTCGGAGTTGTTGTAGCGGTACACCGCGGTGCGGGCCTGCGCCGGGTCGGCGACGTCGAGCCCGCCCGAGCACAGGTAGCGGCCGGCCCCCAGGGCGGCGTCGTAGACGTTGTTCGGGTCGACGACGCCGTCGCCGTTGCCGTCGGCGCCGTAGACCGCCCACGTGCCGGGGATGAACTGCATGGGCCCGACGGCCCGGTCGTAGGTGGTGTTGCCGTCCAGCCGGCCGCCGTCGGTGTCGCGGACGACCCCGTCACCGGGGTTGGCGCCGTCGAGCACCGGGCCGAGGATCGGGCCCAGGGTGGTGCCGGCCGCGTCGACCCGGCCGCCGGAGGCGTGCCCGGACTCGATGCGCCCGATGCCGGCGAGCAGGTTCCACGTCATGTGGCAGCCGGGGGTGGAGGCAGCGAGCTCGTCGGCGACCTTCCGGTAGGCCACGAGCACCGCACCCGGGATGCCCAACGGCCCCGACGGCAGCTCGAGCAGCGCGCCCGGGGGGACCACCGCGCCCGGCAGCCCGGCGACCGACCCGGTGGCGCCCGACGCGGCGAGCGCGGCGGGCACGGCCGCGACCGGGCGCTGCAGCCCCTTGGCCTGGGCCGCGTAGGCCACCGCCGAGTCGTCCGGGGCGCTCGCGGTCACCGGGGACGGCGCCGGGGTCGACGGGGCCTGCCCGGGCTCGGCGACGGACTGCGTGCCCGACGCCAGCGCCGACACGACGAGCATCCCGAACCCGACCACGACGGGGCGGCGCAGCGCCCTCCGGCGCGACCGACCACGACCCTTCGACCCCACGTACGCCCCCTGCCTCGGCACCACCTGTGACCCCGGCCACTGCGGTCACGGGCGCGACCGTACCCGCCGGTAGCGAAGATCACACCAGGTCCCCCCGCACTGGTCCCGGGGACGTCCGGACCCCGGCGCAGCACGACGGCCCCGGGCTGAGCCCGGGGCCGTCGTGGTGGTCAGCGCGCTGCTCGCGCGCGTGCGGGGGTCAGCCGCGGACGCGCCGCGCACGGCGGGAGGAGACCGCACCGAGGAGAGCGCCGACGATGCCCGCGCCGGCAGCCGGGGCGGTGCCGCCGGGAGCGCTGAGCGAGAACGTCAGGGTGCGGTGGGAGGAGTGCAGGGTCGAGCCGGTGCGCGTCACGAGGGTTCCTTAGTACAGCCACGAAGGTCGTGGGGTCGGTGTCTGGCCTGTGCCCGCCGGCCGCGGTCGCGACCCTCGAGCACGACTCGACCCTACGCCGGGTCACGGTCCGGTGTCGATGATCGACTTGCTTCTCGACCGGTGACCTGAGCCACCACGTCGGGGCAGGTCAGCCGTGCTCGAGGGTGGCCACGACGACGCCGGCCACCTCGGCCAGGTCGACGACGGCCAGGCCCGACTCGTGGGCGACCCGGCCCACCGTGTCCGGACCCACCTGCGCCCAGGGGAACCACTCGCCGACGGCGTGCTCGGTCTCGATCCGCACGTCCCCGGTCCAGGTGTGCTGGGCCAGCTCGGCCACGACCCGACCGCCGGGGGCGAGCAGGGTCGCGGCACGGCGCAGCAGGCGCACCGGGTCACCGCCGATGCCGATGTTGCCGTCGGCCAGCAGCACCCGGTCCCAGCTGCCGTCCCGCAGGGCCGGGCCGTGGACGTCGCCCTGCACGGCGCGACCGCCCCGGGCCAGGGTGTGGGCCACCGCGACGGCGGAGGAGTCGATGCCGAGGGCGACCTCGCCGCGGGCGTGCAGCTCCGCGACGAGGCGGCCGGGCCCGCAGCCCAGGTCCAGCGTCGCGCCCGAGCAGCGGGCCAGCAGGGCCAGGTCGCGCGCGCGGTCGGTGGGCGAGGAGTGCTCGCCGCCCAGCCAGCGGCGCACGGGCAGGTCGTGGCGGCGGCCCTGACGGTCGCTGACCCAGCAGGGCAGGCCGGCGAGCGCGCGCTCGAAGACGTCGTCGAAGCCGATCCCGATGGTCGCGGTCACGAGCGCACCCCCACCCCGACGGGCAGGGCGGCCACGGCCGCCGCGAACCGGCCACCCGGGGCCAGCGCGGCCACCGGGGCCAGGTCGGCCGGGGTGTCGACGTCGCGCAGCACCGGCAGGTCGGCCACCCGGGCACCGGCCCGCAGCAGCGACGCCCGCGTCTCCGCACCCGTCTCCGGGTGCGACATGGGCACGTCCACCAGCCCGACGGCCAGCTCCGGGCCCCGGACCCCGAGGGCCCACCAGCCGCCGTCCTCGGCCGCGCCGAGCACGGCGTCGGTGCCCGGCTCGAGCAGCGCGCGGCACGCCTGCTCGAGCATGCCGGTGCCCGCCTGCGGCGTGTCCATCCCCACCTGCAGCACGGCCGCGGCGGGGTCGGTGGCGGCGGCGGCGTCGGCGTGGGCCGCGGCCAGTCGCTCGCCCAGGCCCTCGCCCCGCTGGGGCACGACGGTGCAGCGGTCCAGGCGGGCGCGCACCTCGTCGGCGCGCACCGCGTCCTCGAGCCGGCCCGTCAGGGCCACGACGCGGTGGGCGACGGGGGTCGCGAGCACCGCGTCGAGGGTGTCGAGCAGCGACGCCGCGGCGATGCCGGCCGCGTCAGCGGCGCTGAGCTCGCTGGTGAGCCGGGTCTTCACCTGGCCCGGCACCGGGGCCTTGGCGACGACGAGCAGGGTGACGGGCAGCACGGGCGCGGCGCTCACGCGAGCGCCCGGCCGAAGTCGCGCACCGCGCGGTAGGTGCCGCGCACCGACCCGGAGACCTTGGAGCGGCCCGCGGTGCGGGGGGCGTAGGTGACGTCGCGCTCGACGACCGTCCAGCCGGCCGCGGCCGCCTTGACGAGCAGCTCGAGCGGGTAGCCGGAGCGCCGGTCGGTGACGTCGAGGTCGAGCAGGGCCTGGCGGCGGACCGCGCGCACGGCGCCGATGTCGTGGACGGCCAGGCGGTGGGCCCGGCGCAGCCGCGCGGCGATCAGCGCGTTGCCCAGCCGGGCGTGCACCGGCCAGCCCGCCCCGGCGACGGGGCGGCGGCGGCCGACGGCGAGGTCGGCGCCCGCGTCGAGGTCGCCGACGAGGGCGGGCAGCTCGGCCGGGTCCATCGAGCCGTCCCCGTCGAGCACGCACACCACCTCGGTGCGGGCGGCGACGACGCCGGCGTGCACGGCCGAGCCGTAACCGGGCACGGCCTCGTGGACCACCGTGGCGCCGAGGCGGCGGGCCACGGCGGCGGTGTCGTCGGTGGAGCCGTTGTCGACCACGACCACCTCGTAGCCCGCGGGCACCGCCGCGAGCACCCCCGGCAGCGAGCCGGCCTCGTCGAGGCAGGGCAGCACCACGCTGACGCGGGCGGGGACGGAGGACATGTGGGGTGTTCGCTCCGGGACCCCTGCGGGGTTCGGGTGGGGGGTCACGGGCCCGAGTGTGCTGGAGGCGGGCACGACCCCGCCACACGGTCGCGTCCGGGGGGCCCGTCGCGGTGACGCCTATCGTCGGGGACGTGCTCGACGACCGGCCCGCGGCCACCCGCACCCGTCCCGCCCGCCGCCGGGTCCGGGGCGACGTTGTCGCCGTGGTGCTCGCCGCCGCGCTGCTGCTGGCCGCGATCCGCGTCCCGTACCTGCTCAGCGAGCAGCAGCGCGCCGAGCTCAACGCCTCCGCGGCCCCGCTCTACGCCTGGTGGCAGCCCCACTGGAGCCCGTCGTCGTTCACCTCGGCGGTGCTGGTGCTGCTGGTCGCCGCGTACGCGCCCGGGCTGGCGCAGCGGCTGCCGTGGCGCGGTCTGCTCGCCGCGACGTGGGCGCTGGGGCTCACCTGGTCGATGTCGGTGAACCTCGTCGACGGGTGGCGGTACGGCTTCGCCGACCGGCAGACCGACGGCAACGAGTACGTGCCGTTCGTGTCGCAGGTCACCGACGTCGGGGCGTTCCTGCGCGGGTTCGACGCCCGGATCCTCGAGGGCGTGCCGGGCTCGCTGCCCACCCACGTCTCCGGCCACCCGCCCGGCGCGACGCTGCTGTTCGTCTGGATCGACCGGATCGGCCTCGGCGGGCCCGTCATGGCCGGCTGGTTCTGCACCGTCGTCGGCACCCTCGGGGCGGTGGCCGTGGTGGTGGCGCTGCGCGCCCTGGTCGACGAGCAGACCGCGCGGCGGGCCGCGCCGTTCCTCGCCTTCGCCCCCGCCGTGCTGTGGATCACCGTCTCCGCCGACGCCGTCTTCCTCGGGGTCACGGCGTGGGGCGTCGCGCTGCTGGCGCTGGCCGCGACCGGCCGGGTGCGGGTGCCGTGGCTGGCGGCGGCCGGGGCCGGCCTGCTGCTCGGCTTCGGGATCTACCTGTCCTACGGGCTGGTGATCATGGGGGTGCCCGCGGTGGCGGTGCTCGTCGTGGCGCGGACGTGGCGCCCGCTGGTGCCCGCCGTGCTCGCCGCGCTGGCCGTCGTCGCCGCGTTCACCCTCTCCGGGTTCTGGTGGCTCGACGGCTACCACCTGGTCGTGGAGCGCTACTACCAGGGCATCGCCTCCGAGCGGCCGTTCTCCTACTGGGGCTGGGCCAACCTCGCGTCGCTGCTGTGCGCGGTCGGCTTCGCCACCGTGGCCGGCCTGCAGCGCACGCTGCGGCCCTCCCAGCTGCGGGTGCGGCCCGGGCTGGTCGCCCTCGTCGGCTCCGGCGCGCTCATGATCGCCGTCGCCGACCTCTCGGCGCTGAGCAAGGCCGAGACCGAGCGGATCTGGCTGCCGTTCGCGATCTGGCTGCTGGCCGCGTGCGCCGCGCTGCCGCTGCGCCACCACCGGTTCTGGCTGTTCGTGCAGGGCGTGCTGCCGATGGTGATCGTCCACCTGGTGCTCACCAACTGGTGAGCCGGTCGGCCGGGCCGGACTAGTCGCCCCGCAGCGGGGCGCTCGCGAAGGCGGCGATGCCCGCGGTCGGCGTGACCTCGGCGGTGAAGCCGAGCTCGGCGGTGGCGCGCTCCGGGCTGGCGACCACGTGGCGCACGTCGCCGGAGCGGTACTGCCCGGTGGTCACCGGCGCGGGGCCGCCGGCGGCCGCGGCCAGGGTGGTTGCGACCTCGCCGATGGTCACCGGGTGCCCGGAGCAGACGTTGAACGGCTCGAAGCCGGGCCGGTCGGCCTCGACGGCGGCCAGGTTGGCCCGGGCGATGTCGGAGACGTGGACGAAGTCGCGGACCTGGCCGCCGTCCTCGAACACCCGCGGCGGCTGCCCGGCGGCGAGCGAGGACCGGAAGATGGCCGCGACGCCGGAGTACGGGGTGTCGCGGGGCATGTGCTCGCCGTAGACGTTGTGGTAGCGCAGCGCCGTCACCGCGCCGCCCGTGGCCAGCGACCAGGCCAGGGCGTAGTTCTCCTGCGCCAGCTTCGACGCCGCGTAGGTGCTGCGGGGCTTGACGGGGGCGCCCTCGTCGACCAGGGCCCAGCGCACCGGCTCCCCGCACACCGGGCAGGTGCCGTCGAACCGGCCCGCGTCGAGGTCGGCGGTGGTGCGCGGGCGGGGCACGACGTCGCCGTGGTCGTCGCAGCGGTAGCGGCCCTCGCCGTAGACCACCATCGAGCTGGCCAGCACCAGCCGGGAGCAGCCCGCGTCGGCCATGGCGGCCAGGACGACCGCGGTGCCGAGGTCGTTGTGCCCGGCGTAGGCGGGGGCGTCCGCGGCGTCGACCCCCGCGCCGACCATCGCGGCCTGGTGGCAGACGACGTCGGCGTCGCGGGCCAGGGCGGTCATGGCGTCGAGGTCGCGGACGTCGGCGTGCGTGACGTCCGCGGGCAGGGCGGCCCCCTCGCCGTGCGCCGCGGCCAGCATGATGTCGACCCCCGTCACCTCGTGCCCGGCCGCGGTGAGGGCGTCGCGGACGTGGCCGCCGATGAAGCCGGCCGCGCCGGTGAGGAGGACTCGCACGCCGCACACGGTAGAGCGGACCCCCGGTCGACGCCCCGCCTAGGGTGATCCGGGTGCACCGGGTGACGGAGCTGTGGCGACGGGTGGTGCGCAGCCCCTGGTCGTCCTACGCCGCCGGCAACGTCGCCGCGAACGCCGTCGGTGCCGCGATCGTGTTCGTCATCCTGGGCTTCGCCTTCCCCGTCACCGCCTCGGCCGGGTTCGGCGAGCACCGCACCCGGACCGTCGTCGTCTTCGGGGCCTACGTCCTGCTGGCCGCCGTGGTGGGCGCGGTGCTGTTCCTGCGCTCCGTCGGGCCGGTCGTGCTGTGGCGGCGCCGGGGCGGGCCGCCGACCGAGGCCGAGCACGACGCCGCGCTGCGGCTGCCGAACCGCCAGCTGCTCATCGTCGGTGCCCTGTGGACGGTGGGCGGGGCGGTGTTCGTCGCCCTCGTCGCGCCCGGCTCGCCCACGCTCGCCGGGGCGGTGGCGTTCACCGTCGCCATGGGGGCCGCCGCGAGCTGCAGCCTGGGGTACCTCGTGGCGGAGCGGGTGCTGCGGCCGGTCACCGCCGCGGCGCTGGAGTCCGCGGTGCCGGTGCGCTCCACCGCCCCGGGCGTGCGCACCCGGGTGCTGCTCACCTGGGCCGCGGGCAGCGGGGTGCCCCTGGTCGGGGTGGTCCTCGTCGGCGTCGCCCAGCTCAGCGGGGTGCTCGAGGGCAACCAGGTGTCGGTGGCCGTGCCGGTCACGGTGCTCGGCGGCTTCGGCCTGGTGGTCGGTCTCGGGGCGGTCGCGCTCGCGGTGCGGGCGATCACCGACCCGGTGCAGCAGGTGGGCCGGGCGCTGGCCGAGGTGCGCGAGGGTCGGGTCAACGTCACGGTCGACGTCTACGACGGCAGCGAGATCGGGGAGCTGCAGGTCGGGTTCAACGACATGGTCCGCGGCGTCGCCGAGCGCGAGCGGCTGCGGGACCTGTTCGGCAAGCACGTGGGCCAGGACGTGGCGCGCCGCGCCCTGGAGCACGGCACCCGGCTCGGCGGCGAGGTCCGCGAGGTGGCGGTGCTGTTCATCGACCTCGTCGGGTCGACGGCGCTGGCCGCGGAGCGCCCGCCCGACGAGGTGGTGCTGACGCTGAACGAGTTCTTCCGCGTCGTCGTCGACGTCGTCGACCAGCACCACGGCTTCGTCAACAAGTTCGAGGGTGACGCCGCGCTGGCCGTGTTCGGCGCCCCCATCGACCACGACGACGCCGCCGGGGCCGCGCTGACCGCGGCCCGGCACCTGAGGCTCACCCTGCGCGACCTCATCGACTTCGACTTCGGCATCGGCATCTCCTCCGGCGAGGCGGTGGCCGGGAACATCGGTGCGGCACAACGCTTCGAGTACACCGTGATCGGCGACCCGGTGAACGAGGCGGCCCGCCTCACCGAGCTGGCCAAGACCCGCCGCGGCCGGGTGCTGGCGTCGGCCCGCACGGTGGAGCGGGCCGACCCGGAGGAGGCCGACCACTGGAAGGTCAAGGGCCGCACCCGGCTGCGCGGGCGCACCACAGTCACCCGGACGGCCGAGCCGGCGTAGGTCCGCGGCCGCGCCGCCGTCCTCCGAGCGCTGGCCCGCGGTTGTCCACAGGGTGGTTCTGGTCGTGGTTCTTGTCGGTCCCCACTCGTAGAATCGCACACGTGTTCGACACCCTGACTTCCGAGGCGGCTGCTGTGGCGGCGCTGCGCGCTGCGGGTCGGGCCGAGTCGGCCGCGACGGCGGCGAAGCTGCGGTTGGCGGCGGGGTTGGTGGCGGACCGGCGGCGCGGGTCGGACCCGGACGCCGCCGGAGTTCGCCGTGCTGGAGGTCGGGGAAGCGCTGGGGGTCTCGACGCACGCGGCGCGGCTGGTGGTGTTCCACGGGGAGCAGCTGCGCGACGACGTCCCCGCGCTCGGGCGTGCGTTGGCCGCTGGGGACCTGACCTGGGTGGTGTGCCGCACCCTGTTGGACCGGCTCACCCACCTCACCGGGGTCGATGCGGCGGTGCGGGCCCGGGTCGAGGCCCAGGTGCTGGACCGGGTGCAGGGTAGGGCCCTGACCGCGGGGGCGGCCGGGGCCGCGTGTGACCGGGTGCTGGCCGCCGTCGACCCGGACCTACTGCGGGCCCGGGCGCGGCGGGCCGTGGGGGACCGCGAGGTGCGGGTGTACCCGGAGACCGACGGCATGGCCGGGGTCCACGGGCTGCTCGGGGCGCAGGACGGGCGGGCGGTCGATGCCCGGCTCGACGAGCTCGCCGCCGGGCCCTGTGCCCGGGACCCGCGCACGGTGGCCCAGCGCCGGGCCGACGCCCTCGTCGCCGTCATGGCCGGGGACCGCCGGCTGCGGTGCACCTGCGGACACGACGCCTGCCTGCTCACCGGAGACAGCCTCGACCTGTCCCACCCGGCCCCGCCCCGCCCCCGGGCGGAGATCCACGTCATCGTCGCCGCCGAGACGTTGGCCGGGGCCGCGGACCTGCCCGGGATCCTGCGCCGGCTGGGGGTCATCGACCCCGACACCGTCCGCCGGTTGGCCACCGACGCCACCTGGCGGGCCCTGCTCACCCTCGACGGCACCCCCGTCCACCTCGGACGGGCCCAACCCGCCGGCATGGTCATCAGCGGCCCAGCCGACGGCACCAGCAGCTCAGCGGTCCCGGCCGCGCTGCGCCGGACCGCGGCCACCGGCCCGGTGGTGTGCGTGGACCACCCGGACCCGGACATCGACCCGTCGGTGCTGCGCTACACCCCCTCACCCGCCCTGGCCGCGTTGGTGCGCGACCGGGACGGGCACTGCCGGTTCCCCGGCTGCACCGTCCCGGCCACCGGGTGCGACCTCGACCACGTCATCCCCTACAACCACGACAACCCCAGGGCCGGTGGGTGGACCACCGTGGTGAACGTGGGATGCCTGTGCCGCCACCACCACCGCGCCAAGACCGCCGGCGTCTGGACCGTGGCCATGGACCCCGACGGCACCCAGCACTGGACCAGCCCCACCGGACAATCCACCACCACCCGACCCGACGGACTCCCCCCGACCCCCGGCGAGCACGGCCCCCCCATTCCCGCCGCAGACCGACCCGACTGCACACCACCCCGGACCCGTCACAGGCGGGGGCTCGAGAACGACCTCGACCACGCCCTCACCCAGCACCACGACCTGCAGCACAACCACCGCACCCGCCGGCAGTGGCACGACCACGACCACCCACCCCCGACACCACCACCCCCACCACCCGACGATGACCCGCCGCCCTTCTAGGACCGGCGCGGCCTGGCTAGCGTGGGCCCATGGCCTCGCTGACCGACCCCGCCGTGCGCGACTTCCTCGCCCACGGCACCCGCACCGGCAAGCTCGCGTGGACCGCGCAGGACGGCCGGCCCCTGGTTGCGCCGATCTGGTTCCTCGTCGAGGAGGACACGCTGGTGCTCAACACCGGCGCCGACACCGCCAAGGGTCGGGCCCTGGCCCGCGACCCCCGCGTCGCGCTGTGCGTGGACCTCGAGGAGCCGCCCTACGGCTTCGTCCAGGTCCAGGGCACCGTCGAGCTCTCCGAGGACCCGGACGAGCTGCTGCGCACCGCCACCGCCCTCGGCGCGCGGTACATGGGGGCCGAGAGGGCCGAGGAGTTCGGCCGCCGCAACGGCGTCCCCGGCGAGCTCGTCGTGCGCATCCGCCCCACGAAGGTCATCGCCAGCCTCGACATGACGGCCTGAGCGGCTACAACGCGGCGGCCATCCCGTCCAGCGTCTCCTGCGCGGTGTGCTCCGGGGTCCACCCGAGGTCGCGCTTCGCCTTCGACGTGTCCATCGTGACCGGGGCCCGGAAGATGTGGATCCACTCCGCCGCCGCCGGCACCCACGGCAGCGTGGCCAGCACCCGCGACGCCACCGTCGCCGTCACCTGCGGCACCCGGACCGACAGCGCGCCCACGGCCTTCGCGATGTCGGACATCGTCACGGTGCCGTCCCCGGCGATGTTGTAGTCACCCGCCGGCGCCTCCGACGTCGCCGCCAGCGCCACGGCCGACGCGACGTCGTCGTGGTGCACCAGCTGCACCGGCGTCCCGGGGTCGGGGATGACGCCCTTCGGCCCCGGCACGGCCCCGACCAGCCCGCGCAGCACGGACGGCAGCGCGTCGGTCACCTGCTGCCACGGCATGTACCGGGCCAGCGCGGGCGCCCCCGGCCCGGAGACGATGCACGGCCGCAGCACGTACACCGCGAGGTCGGTCGCGTCGGTCACCTCGTGCAGCAGAGCCTCGCACTCCGCCTTCTGCTCCGAGTAGTAGTGCTCGGCCGATCCGCGGGCGGGCACGTCCTCGGTGAGCGGCACCGGGTTGTCGGAGTGGTAGCCGTAGGCGGCGACCGACGAGGTGTAGACGAGCCGCCCGGGCCGCGAGGCCGCCACCGTCGCCTCGAAGACGTTGCGGGTGCCGGCCAGGTTCGTGCGCCGGCTCTCCTCCCGCGACCCCATGATCAGGTACGCGAGGTGCACGACGACGTCCGCGTCCGCGACGAGGGAGTCCACGGCCTCGCGGTCGAGCATGTCGCCCTGGCGGTACTCCGTCTTCTCCCACCCACGCGAGCCCGGGTCGAACGGCCGGCGCGCCATCCCCAGCACCCGGCCGACCCGCTCGTCACGCTCCAGGGCGTCGACCACCGAGGCGCCGATCTCGCCGGTGGGGCCGGTGACGGCGACGGTCAGCAGGGTCTCGGCACGGGCACGGGCACGGGCGCGGGGAGGCATGGTCCGCATCCAACCGCAGCCCGCGCCCCCCGGCCGGACGGCGCACCGCCCCCAGCGACCTGCCACCGCGCTGCCAGCACCGCCACAGAGCCGGCTTCCACGGTGGAGCCGTGACCACCACCGCACCCCGCCCCCGCACCCGTCCGCTCGCCCGCCGGTCGCCCGCGCGCCGCCGCCCGGTGCCGCCGATGCCCCGCCGTGGCGCGGCCGTCCCGGCCCCGCCCGCGCTGCACGTCCTGCACGGCCCCTGGACCCTCACGGTCGTCGAGGCCGCCCCCGACGCGCCGCCCATCACGCCCACCACCTGGTGAGGCGCGGACCCCGAGCAGGGGCGATCGCTACCCTGCACGGGTGTCGACCTCACACGACGCCCCCTCGGGGGTCCGTCGGCGTTCCCGCGCGCAGGTGTGGCGCTGGGTCGTCGCCGCGGCCGTCGTGGTCGTCCTGTCCGTCGAGGTCGTCCTGCTGGCCCCCTCCATCACCGGCGCCGTCCGCCGCCTCGGCTCGGTCAACTGGCTGTGGATCGCCGCCTGCATCCTCGCCGCGGCCGCCTCCCTCTCCGCGTTCGCCCGCATGCAGCGCCGCCTGCTCGGGGCCGCGGGCGTGCGCGTCCGGCAGATCTCCTCGGTCGCCGTCACCTACGCCGCCAACGCGCTGAGCGTCACCCTGCCCGGCGGCCCGCTGTTCGCCACCACCTTCACCTACCGCCAGTCGCGGCGGTGGGGCGCCAGCCCGGTCGTCGCGTCCTGGCAGCTCGCCATGGCGGGGGTGCTCTCCACCGGCGGCCTCGCCGTGCTCACCGCCGCGGCCGCCCTCGTCGTCGGGGGAACGGCCAACCCCGCCGCCCTCGCCTCCGCCGTCCTCGCGGTCGCCGTCCTGGTGCTCGGCGTCCGCTGGGTCGCGGCCAACCCCGAGCGGCTGGTCACCCTGGGCCGGGTGGTGCTGCGCTGGGTCAACGCGCTGCGCGGCCACCCCGCCGAGGAGGGGCTGGACCGCTGGCGGGAGATCCTGGCCCAGCTCGAGTCGGTCCAGCTGGGCAAGCGCGACGGGGCCGCCGCGTTCGGCTGGGCGGGGTGGAACTGGATCGCCGACGTCGCCTGCCTCGGGTTCGCCTGCTACGCCACCGGCGCGCACCCCAGCATCGCCGGGCTGGCCATCGCCTACGCCGCGGGCAAGGCGGTGGGCACGGTCCCGCTGCTGCCGGGCGGGCTCGGCGTCGTCGACGGCGCGCTGACCGCGGCCCTGGTCGCGGGCGGCCTGACGGCGGCCGAGGCGCTGCCCGCGGTCATCGTCTACCGGCTGATCAGCTTCGTCCTCGTCGCCGCCGTCGGCTGGGTCACCTTCGCGGTCATGTTCCGCGCCCACAACCACGACCACCCCGACGACGTCGACACCGCGGGCAACCCGCTGCCCGACGTCCCCCGGCCCGCGGTGTCCAGCCGTGAGCACCGCCCCGACCGAGGAGACTGATGCAGACCGACCATGTCGTCCCGCTGCCCGACGGCCGCACCATGCGCGCGACCCTCGCCGTGCCCAGCGGGGACGCCCCCGAGGGTGGGTGGCCGGGCGTGCTCGTCGTCCACGAGGTGTTCGGCTGGACCCAGGAGATCGCCGACGTGGCCGACACCTTCGCCGCGCGCGGCTGGGTGGCCGTGGTGCCCGACGTCTTCTCGGCGGGCACGAGGATCGGCTGCCTGGTCCGCAGCCTGCGCGAGGTGCAGGCCGGCACGCCCGGGCCCGTCACCGACGACCTGCACTCGGTCCTGGCCTGGCTGCAGGGCCGCGACGAGGTCGACGGCGCCCGCACCGCCACCATCGGCTTCTGCATGGGCGGCGCCTTCGCCCTCCTGCTGGGCACCCTGGGCCCCGACGGGCTGCGCGCGGTCTCCGACAACTACGGCCTCGTCACCGGGGAGAACGCGGACCTGGCCGCGTGCCCGCCCGTCATCGGCTCGTTCGGCGACGACGACGTCCTCGCGGGCAAGGTCGCCACCCCGCTGCGCCGCGAGCTCGACGCCGCCGGCGTGGTCAACGACGTGGTGTCCTACCCGGGCGCGAAGCACTCCTTCCTCACCGGCAACCACCGGGTGTTCGGCATCCTGCCGATCCCCGGCACCGCCTACGTCGAGTCGGTGGCGACGCCGGCGTGGCAGCGCATCTTCCGCTTCCTCGACGAGCACGTCCGCGCCTGATCCGCGCTGGTCAGGGCCCCACGGCCCTGTGGACAACCCCGGTCGGAGGACGGCCCCGGCCGGGGCACGCCGCCTAGCGTGACGACCCGTGCCCCGACACCGCCGACGAGACGCCCCCACCCGCAGCCGCCGGCCGCTCGTCCTGGGCGCTGCCGCGCTCGTCGCGGCGGTGCTCGGCGTCGTCGTGCTGCGGGGGCTGCTCAGCGCCCCCGTGCTCGCGCCGGCACCGGGGCCGGCGGCCGCGCCCGCCCCGGTGCTCGCCGCGGACGCGGTCCCGGTGACGGCACCCGGCCCGGCCCCGCAGACCCCAGAACCGGCCACCCCTGCGCCCACGACTCCCGCCCCGGCGTCGGACTGCGGGCGGGCCGAGCCGCTCGTGGTCGCCTCCGGCCCGCTGGCCCGGGTCAGCATCTGCGGACCCGACGGCGGGGACGGCGCCACCTACCGCGCCACCCGGGCCTCCGACGGCGCGTCCGTGGTGCTGCCTGCCGAGCGGGACGGCGCCAGCTGGACCGCCCGCAGCGGCGAGGTCACCTACCGGCTCGGCGACGCCGAGCTGCTCATCACCCGGGCGGGCGCCGTGCTGGAGCAGCAGGAGCTCGAGGCGTGGTGGCAGCGGCCGGGCTGAGGAGGGTCCAGGTTTGCGCGCCGGGTCGCCCGCGGGCACGGTGGAGCAGGGGCGGCACGCGGCCGTCGCACGGCACGAGGAGGTTCCGGATGGTCGTCAGCCTGGGCAAGGGCGGCAACGTCTCGTTGACCAAGGAGGCCGGGGACGTCGGTCTGTCCTCCGTGCTGGTCGGGCTGGGCTGGGACGTCCGCGCCACCACCGGGGACGACTTCGACCTCGACGCCTCGGCGCTGGCGTGCGGCACGAACGGGAAGGTGCTGTCGGACAACCACTTCGTCTTCTTCAACAACCTGAGCTCGCCCGACGGCGCCATCACCCACACCGGGGACAACCTCACCGGTGAGGGTGAGGGCGACGACGAGTCCATCATCGTCGACCTCGCGAAGCTGCCGGCCGAGGTCGACCGCGTCGTCATCCCGGTGACCATCTACGACGCGGACAACCGCCGCCAGAGCTTCGGGCAGGTGGGCAACGCGTTCATCCGGATCGTCAACCAAGTCAACGACTCCGAGCTGGCGCGCTACGACCTGACCGAGGACGCCTCGACCGAGACGGCGATGATCTTCGGCGAGCTGTACCGGCGCGGGGCGGAGTGGAAGTTCCGCGCGGTGGGCCAGGGTTACGCCTCGGGCCTGCGCGGCATCGCGCTGGACTACGGCGTCAACGTCTGACGGTCACCGGCAGGGCGGGGAGAACGGCACGCCGACGGCGTAGGTGCGCCACTCCTCCTCGGTGATCGGGTCGCCGACCTCGGCGCACACCTGCGCCGCCGCGGCGTCCGGGTCCGTCGTCCACACCCGTCCCGCGGTGGAGTCGTCGCCCCCGAAGGCGAGCAGCCGTCCACCAGCCGGTGTGAAGAGCACCGTGTAGGGCTTGCCGCCCGTCCGGGTCAGCGTCGCGTCCAAGGTCGGGCTCCCCGCGGCGTCGACCTGCCACAGCCAGACCGACCCGTCGCGGCTGGCGGCGGCGACGCGGCTCCCGTCCCCGGTCAAGGCGGTGGCGACCACCCCGCCGGCCGGCCCGCGGGCGCGGCCGACCTCACGGGCGCCGGCCGGGTCGCGGAGGTCGAAGACGCCCACCGTGCGGTCGTAGCTGCCGGCCACGAGCCGCGTCGAGTCGGCGCTGAACGACACCGACGCCACGGTGTTGGTGAACCCGCCCAGCGGGGCCAGCGGCCGGGGCTCCCCCCCACCCGTCAGGTCCCACAGCCGCACCGTGTCGTCCCCCGCCGCGGCGGCGAGCGTGCGGCCGTCCGGGCTCTGCGCCGCACCGAGGACGACGTTGCCGACGACGAGGCGGCCGAGCTCCCGCGGGGCGGCGGGGTCGCTGACGTCCCAGCGCACGACCACCCCCGGGTCGAGCGAGGCGGTCAGGGTGCGCCCGTCGGCGCTGAACGACGTGCTCTGCACGAGGCCCAGGCCGGTGGCGGCCGGCGTCCCCAGGACGACGGGGCGGGCGGGGTCCGAGACGTCCCAGAGCGCGACCGAGCCCCCGGACGTGCCGCTGGCCACCACCCGCCCGTCGGGTCGCACCGACGGGCTGCTGTCGAGCCGCTCACCGGCGGGGGGCAGCAGGTCGGCCCCCAGCCGACGTGGCCCGCCGGGCGCGGCGAGGTCCCACAGCAGCACCCGCTGGTCGGACCCGTTCGGCCCGACCACGAGCACGCGGCCGTCGGCGCTGACGTCGGTGAAGAAGACGGAGTCGGCCGCCCCGGCCAGCGGGGCCTGCGCGAGCGGCCAGAGCCGGGCCGTGCCGTCGCCCGAGGCGGTGGCCACGACCGAGCCCCCGGGCAGGAACCACGCCTGCGTGACGACGGTGGGACCGGTCAGCACCGTGCGGGTCCGCCCGGACGCGACGTCCCACAGGAGGGTCCGGTTGTCCGACCCGCCGGCCACGACCTCGGCACCGTCGGCGGAGAAGCCCACGTCGTTGACGTAGCTCGTCAGCCCGTCCAGGGTCCGCGGCGACACGACCGGCGCCCGCGGGTCGCCGACGTCGACGAGCCGGACGACCTTGTCCTTCGCCCCGATGGCGAGGGTCCGGTCGTCGGGGCTGAAGGCCAGGCTGAGGACGAAGTTGGACGCGGCGGACCCGGGCACGGTGGCCAGCAGCACCGGCGTCGCGGCGGGGTCGGCGACGTCCCACAGCTTGGCGGTGCCGTCGGACGCACCGGTCGCCAGCAGGGCACCCGTGGTGTCGAACGCGGCGGTGTAGAGCGGCCCGGTCTCGGTGACCGGGGGCAGCGCGCTCGCAGTGCCGTCGGCGGCGACCGACCAGCGGTGCAGCAGACCGTCGGCGGACGCGGCCACGAGCTGGGACCCGGTGGGGGCCCACCGGAGCCGACGCACGGTGCCCGTGGCCCCGGACGCCCCCGCTCCGAGCAGCCTGGGCGCGGTCGGGTCGCTGATGTCGACGAGCCGGACCAGGCCGGACTTGCCCGCGACCGCGAGCCGCGTCCCGGTGGGGTCGATGGCGGCGGCGTAGAGCGCGGGGTCGCCCGTCGCGGCGTCGAGTCGGCCGACCGTGGTCGTCGTCGTGCCCGAGACCCGGTCCAGCTCCACCGTCCCGTCCGCCCGGGCGACCGCGAGCACGTCCCCGTCCGGGGTGCTCGCGACCGCCATCGACCCCTGCGTGCCCGTGGCCCGGCCCGGGGTGACCCCGGCGGTCGTGTCGAGCAGCGCCGAGCGGGCGGGCGCGGACGGGTCGGTCCGGTAGGCGGCGAGGGCGAGCTGCGCGGCCAGGCTGGGGTCGCGGTCGCGCAGCGCGCTCGACTCCCCGGCGAGCTGGATCGCGATCGCGGCGTCGCGCGCCTGCTCCGCCGCGGCCTGCTGCTGGTCCGCCCGGCGCACGGCCAGGCCCGCCACGAGGGCGAGCACGAGAGCCAGCACCCCGAACGCCACCGCGGCCGACGTCAGCCGCACGAGCCGGCGCGAGCGCGCCCGCGCGGCCGCGGTCTCAGCCTCGTGGACACGGGCGCCGGCCTCGACGAGGGCCCGCTCGGCGGCGTTGAGCAGCTCGGCCCGCTCGGGGTCGGCGGCCCACTCCTGCACCGCGGCCTGGCGCCCGCCGCGCAGCAGGTACTCCGGTGACCGGTCCGCGGCCTCCCACAGGGCGGCGGCGTCGGCCAGCCGGCGGTGGGTGTGGGCCTGGTCGGCGTACTCCCGGACCCAGGTGCGCAGCCGCGGCCACGCGAGGAGGAGCGCCTCGTGGCTGACCTCGACGGAGTCGTCACCCAGGGTCAGCAGCCGCGCCGCCGCGAAGCGCGCGACGACGCGCTGGGCCGCGCCCGTCGTGTCGGCCAGCTCGGCGGGGGTCGCGACGCGTCGGGTCACCACCTCCCCGTCGACGGACACCAGCCGCAGGAAGACCCAGCGGACCGTCGCCCGGTCGGCCTCGTCGAGCTCGCCGAAGACGTGCTCCGCCGACTGGGCGACGGCCCCGGCCAGGGAACCCGTCGCGCGGTAGTCGGAGACGGTGAGCCGCCCCCCGGCGGCGTCCCAGGTGGCGCAGGGCGTGGGAGAGCAGCGGCAGCGCACCGGGCCGCGACGGCCCCAGGTCGGTCAGCAGCTCCTCGACCAGCGCGGGGTCCACCTCCCGGCCCCGGCGCCGGGCCGGCTCGACCACCGCGTCGCGCAGCTCGGCGGAGTCCATGGCGCCGACCACGACCTGGTGGTCGGCGAGCACCGGCAGGAGCGCGGGCTCCTCGGCCGCCCGGGCGAAGAAGTCGGCCCGGAGCACGAGCACGACGGCGAGCTCGTCGGTGCGTCCGCGCGCCCGCGCGCACAGCCGCTCCAGCAGCGGACCCGCCTCGTCGGCGGGCCGGGCGACGAGCTCCTCGAGCTGGTCGACGACGAGCAACGTCGGGGGATCGAGCTCGTGAAGGGCGGTGGCGAGCGCGTCCCCACCCCGGCCCGGGGTCACCACCACGACCCGGCGACCCGAGAGCGGCCGACCCGGTGCGGTGAGGGCGGGCACCAGTCCTGCGCGGACCAGCGAGGACTTGCCCGCACCCGACGGACCCACCACCGCCACCACACCCGAGCCGTCCGCGACGGCCGCCAGCACGGCCGCGACGGCGACGGCGACGGCGCGGTCCCGGCCGCGGAACAGCGCGGCGTCCTCGGCCTGGTACGGCTCGAGCCCCTTGTACGGCGGGGCGTCGTCACCCCGCCGGGCCCCTCGACGCGCCCGGTCGGCTGCCTCCCACCACGCCGCTCGCGCGGCGGGGTCGGCGACGCCGCACGCGGCCAGCAGCCGCTCGTACCCCTCCCGGCTGGCAGGGGTGGGGACGTGGTTGCCGGCGAACCACCCCGCGAGGGTCCCGTGGAGCACCCCCGACGCCGCGGACGCGCCCCGGACGGTCAGCGCCGCGCGGTTCCGCAGTGCGGTCAGGGCGGCGCCGAGCTCGTCGCGGGACCCCACCGCGGCGGGGTCCGGCACGGTGCCGGTGGGCGGGGTCACAGGCGGACAGTACGGCGGCCGAATGGCGTCCGCCCCCGGTCCGGGAATGGTCTGCGGCCCCGTCCCACGCGTACTGATCCGTGTACGGACTTGTACTGACCCGCCGTGAACCGCCACGTCGAGCCGGTGTCCCCTGCTCGACTGACACCCGCCGAGCCCCACCCGAGAGCAGGAGACGACGACCGTGCGCACCCGACTCGCCCCCGAGCACCGACCCGTCACCGGAATGGCGTGCCGGTGCTCCGCGCCCGACTCCGTCCGTTCCGCGGCGGCCTTGTCGACGGCGGTGCCGACCCCCGTCGCTCCCGCTGTGACCTCCCGCGCGCGGGTGCACCTCTCCGAGCGGGAGGTGGAGGTCCTCGTGGCCTGGCTGCACCTCGAGACGAAGGAGGCGGTCGGGCGGCGGCTCCACATCTCGGTGGGCACGGTGAACACCCACCTGACCCGGGTCCGCGCGAAGTTCGCCGCGGCGGGCCGGCCGGCGCCGACCAAGGCGGCGCTGCTGGCACGGGCGGTGCAGGACGGGCACGTCGACCTCGACGCGTTCTAGGCGGGGGTGACGGAGGTCACCCCGTCCCGTGCTGCGCCGGGAACACCGAGAGGGGTGGCGAGGTTGAGCCGGCCAGAGGTTGAGCCCTCAACCTTGTCGTCCCGGACCTCTTGGAGCTCGCCATGACCACCGCCACCACGCTCACCGGCCTCACCGCAGGCACCTGGGCCATCGACCCCACCCACTCCACCGTCGGCTTCCAGGTGCGCCACCTCATGGTCTCCAAGGTCCGCGGCGGCTTCGACCAGTTCTCCGGCCAGGTCGTCGTGGCCGAGGACGGCACCCCCACCGTCACCGCCGAGATCGTCGTCGACTCGTTCAACACCAAGAACGCCCAGCGCGACGCCCACGTCCGCAGCGCCGACTTCCTCGAGGTCGAGACCTACCCGACGATGACCTTCCGCTCCACCGGTGTCGAGGGCTCCGGCTCGGACCTCACCCTGCGCGGCGAGCTGACCCTGCACGGCGTCACCCGTGAGGTCGAGCTCGAGACCGAGTTCAACGGGGTCAACCCCGGCATGGGCCACGGCCCGGTCGCCGGCTTCGAGGCCACCACCTCCATCAGCCGCAAGGACTTCGGCATCGACATCGAGATGCCGCTCGAGGGCGGCGGCGTCGTCGTGGGCGACAAGGTCCAGGTCACCCTGGAGATCGAGCTCGTCGGCCCCGCGGCCTGAGCGGACCGGGGCGGGCACCGCGGGACGGTCGTACCGTGGTCGGCGTGACCACGCCCGACCCCGGCTCCACCGCGGTGCCCGCCCCTGCCCCCGCCGGTGACGAGGCCGACCGGCCCGCACCCCCGGCCGCCCCCGCGCGCACCGTCGCGGCAGCCCTGCTGGCCGACGCCGTCGCCGTGCTGGCGTTCGTCGTCATCGGCCGCACCAGCCACCAGGAGGGCTCGGCGCTGCTGGGCACCCTCGCGGTGGCGTGGCCGTTCTGGCTCGCCGGCGCCGTCGGCTGGGCCGCCGTCCGCGGCTGGCGCCGCCCGCTGCTCGTCTGGCCCACCGGGGTCGGAGTGCTGGCGGTGACCGTCGTGCTCGCCATGGGCATCCGGGTGCTCACCGGTGCGGGCGCCCCGCTGTCGTTCGTCGTCGTCACCACCATGGTGCTGGCGGTGTTCCTGCTCGGCTGGCGCGCGGTCGCCACCCGGGTGGCCCGCCGTCGCGCCGACCACGACGCCGTCAGCTGAGGCCGAGCCGCAGGGCCAGGCCCAGCCCGGCCAGCGCGATCGCCACCCGCAGCGCCCCCGTCGGCACCCGCCGCCCCACCCAGGGCCCGGCCAGGCCGCCCAGCAGGCACCCCACCGCCAGCGGCAGCGCGGCCGACCACACCACGGGCCCGAACACCGCGAACCCCACCGCGGCGACCGCGTTCGCCGCGAGCAGCAGCAGGTTCTTCAGCGCGTTGGCCCGCAGCAGCTCGCCCCCGTCGGCCAGCAGCAGCAGCGCCAGCAGCAGCACCCCCGCCGCGGCCCCGAAGTAGCCGCCGTAGACCGACACCGCGAAGGTCGCCACCAGCACCGGGGTGCCGCGGCCCCCGCCCCCGGCCCGCCCGGTGCGCAGCGCCCACGCCCGGATCCGCGGCTGCGCCAGCAGCGTCACCGAGGCCAGCCCGATGAGCCACGGCACCACCGCCTCGAACACCCCCGGCGGGGCGGCGAGCAGCAGCACCGCCCCCAGCGCGCCGCCGACCCCGGTCAGCACCATCCCCGACCGCACCCGCGCCCCCTGCCCGACGAGCTCGGTGCGCGAGCTGGCCCCCGCCCCCAGGCCGGTGAAGACCAGGGCGACGGTGTTGGTGACGTTCGCGGCCACCGGGGAGAGCCCCACCGCCAGCAGCGCCGGGTAGGACGCCAGGGACGCCAGCCCGGCGATCGAGCCGAGCAGGCCCGCCAGGACGCCGGCACCGACGAGCAGCAGGGCGTCGGCGAGCACGGGCCTACTCTCGTCGTCGTGGCTCTCACCTCCGGCACCGGCCCGCTCGCCCGCCCCCCGCAGGGGCACCTCAACGGCGACCTGTGGTCGTTCCTGCCCGCCCACGCCGTGTACGTCCACCCGGTGCACGGCCGCATCCGGGCCGTGCTCGACGACGTCACCGTGCTCGACACCTGCGCCGCGGTGCTGCTGCACGAGACGCGGATCCCCCCCGTGCACTACGTGCCCACCGCCGCGCTCGACCCGGCCCTGCTCGAGCCCAGCGACACCAGCACCCACTGCCCGTTCAAGGGCGACGCCGTCTACCACCACCTCCGGGTGGGCGGGCACCTCGTCCGCGACGCCGTGTGGTCCTACCCCGAGCCCAACCCCGAGGTGGCGGTGCTGGCCGACCTCAGCGCGGTCCGCTTCGACGCCGTCGACTCGTGGTGGGAGGAGGACGAACAGCTGCACGCCGGCCCGCGCGACCCGTTCCACCGCGTCGACGTCCGCCGCTCCAGCCGCCACGTGGTGGTCCGGGCCGGGGACACCGTGCTGGCCGAGTCGGACCGGCCCACGGTGCTGCTGGAGACGGGGTACCCGGCCCGGTTCTACCTGCCCGCCGACGACCTGCGGGTGGACCTGACCCCGACGGGCACCACCACCTACTGCCCGTACAAGGGCACGGCGTCCTACGCCTCCGGCGCGGGCGTCACCGACCTCGCCTGGAGCTACCCCGAGCCGTACGACGAGGCCCACGGCGTCGCCGGGCTGTGGTGCCTCGACGGCGAGGGCGTCACCACCGAGGTCACCCCCGGCTGACCGGCGGGGTCCGTCCCCGGGGCGGTCACAGCGCGGGCAGCCACAGCGTCAGCGCCTCGTGGACGGTGAGCTGCTCGCGCAGCGGGCTCAGCGCCGCCAGGTAGAGCGCCAGGACGACGAGCCCCACCGGCAGCCCCACGGGCGCCCCGGGCTGCGGGTCGGGCCGGGCGAGCACCCGGGAGGCGCTGCTCACCAGCCAGGCCGCCCCGAACGCGCACACCCAGCGCGCCCAGTCGGTGCCGGTGGCGAAGGTGAGCAGCAGCGCTGACCCGGGCACCACCACGACCACGGCGAGCCACCCGCGGGGCAGCCGGCGCCGGGCCTCGGCGAGCACGTCGGCCACCCCGGTGGCCCGCAGCCAGCCCAGGTGGACGGCGACGAGGACCGCCCCGACCACGAGCACCGCCGCCTGCGCGCCGTGGTCGAAACCGACCACCCGCCGCAGCGAGTCCCCCACCCCGTCGCCGAGGTAGAACAGCACCGAGTCGCCCCGGGTCTCGGGTCGGGCCGTCGCCTGCAGCGCGGCCGCCTGCGCCGGGGTGGCCGCCCCCAGCACGGTCGCCGCCACCACGGCCACCAGGCCGGGCCCGCCGACCAGCAGCGCGCCCCGCCAGCGGGCGGCGGCGTCCGGGGCCGCGACCACGACCAGGCCCACTGCGGCGGTGCCGGAGTACAGGACGGCGCCCTCGTGGACGAGGGCGACGACGGCCCAGCCCACCCCGCACGCGGCCAGCACCACCGGCCGGGCGCGGCCGCGGGCGGTGGCGAACCCGGTGGCCACGAGCACCGCGAGGCCGAGCTGGTCGGGCCGGCGGTGCAGCCACAGCTGGTCGAGCACGAACGGGCTCGCCGCCAGCAGCACGGCGGTGGCGGCCGCGGCGGCGGTGCGCCGGCGGACCAGGGCCTCGAGCAGGGCGAGCACGGCCAGCGTGGGCACCAGGGCGACGACCACCGCGGCCCAGGTCACCGCCGTCTGCCCGGGGCCGGCGAGCAGGTGCAGCACCTGCCCGGCCAGCCCCCGGCGCACGAAGCCGGCCCGGTAGTCGACCGAGTAGTAGGACCGCGCGAACGGGGTCGGCCCGCGGGTCACCGAGCGGGCCAGCTGCAGCACGACGAGCACACCGACGAGCGCCCGGACCCGGGCCGGTGACCACCCGGTGCCCGCCCGGACCGCGGGCGCAGCGGTGCGGGTCACCGACGCATCGTGCCGGGTCGGGCGGGAGCACCGGGAACCGGTGGTGGCGGGGGCCGCGCGGGAGCAGGATGGGCGGCCGTGGCGGACACGACGAGCACGACCGGGACGACCCGCGGCGACGCGGGGCAGGACGGCTCCGGCCGGTCCTTCCTCGGCCAGCCGCGGGTGCTGGCGAACCTCTTCGGGGTCGAGCTGTGGGAGCGGTTCAGCTTCTACGGCATGCAGGGCATCGTCCTGCTCTACCTCTACTTCAGCGCGGCCGAGGGCGGGCTGGGGCTCAGCGAGGCCAGCGCGACCAGCATCGTCGGCGCCTACGGCGGTCTGGTGTACCTCTCCACCATCGCCGGGGGCTGGCTGGCCGACCGGGTGCTCGGCTCGGAGCGCACCCTGTTCCTCTCGGCCGTCGTCGTGGTCGCCGGGCACGTGGCGCTGTCGCTGCTGCCCGGCCTGCTCGGCGTCGGGGTGGGCCTGGTCCTCATCGCCCTGGGCAGCGGTGGGGTCAAGGCCAACGCCACCGCGCTCGTGGGCACGCTGTACGCCGAGGGGGACACCCGCCGCGACGCCGGGTTCTCGATCTTCTACCTGGGCATCAACCTGGGCGCCCTCGTCGGGCCGCTGCTCACCGGGGTGCTGCAGCAGCGCCTCGGGTTCCACTACGGCTTCGGTCTCGCCGCCGTCGGCATGGCCTTCGGCCTGGCGCAGTACTGGCGCGGCCGCTCGGGCCTGCCGCCGGAGGCCAACCACGTGCCGAACCCGCTGCCGCGCCGGCTGGTGCCGGTGGTGGCCGGGGGCGTGCTCGCGGTGGTCGTCGTGGTCGTCCTCGCCTCGGTGACCGGGCTGCTCACCGCGGCCCGGCTCTCCGACGTGGTCGTGGTGCTGACCGTGCTGGCCACGCTGGTGTACTTCACCGTCATCCTGACCAGCCGCCGCATCACGCGCGTCGAGCGGCGCCGGGTGCTGGCGTTCATCCCGATGTTCGTCGCGAGCGCCGCGTTCTGGTCGCTGTACCAGCAGCAGTTCACCGTGGTGACGGTCTACTCGGACAAGCAGCTCGACCGCGACCTGTTCGGCTTCACCATGCCCGTGAGCTGGGTGCAGTCGATCAACCCGGTGTTCATCATCCTGCTCGCCGGGGCGTTCGCCGGGCTGTGGACGCGGCTGGGCCCGCGCCAGCCGTCCACCCCGGTGAAGTTCGCGCTGGGCACCATCATCATGGGCGTCGCCTTCCTGCTGTTCATCCCCATGGCCTCGACGGTGCCCAACAGCGCGCCGGTGCTGGGACTGACGGGCATCCTGCTGGTGTTCACCGTCGCCGAGCTGCTGCTCTCCCCGGTGGGGCTGTCGCTGTCGACCAAGCTGGCGCCCGAGGTGTTCCGCACCCAGATGGTGGCGCTGTTCTTCCTCTCCGTCGCGCTGGGGACGGCGATGTCCGGGACACTGGCCGGGTACTACAGCGACGACGCCCAGGTGCCGTACTTCGGGATCCTCGGCGGCGTTGCCGTCGTGGTCGGGCTGGTGCTGCTGGCCGCGTCCCGGCCGATCCTGCGACTGATGGAGGGTGTGCGCTGAGCGCTCGTCGACCGTCCCCGCTGCGCTGGGTGGCCTGGGCCTTCGGTGCCCGGCTGCCCCTGCGCCACCGCGACTGGGTGCGCCGGGACCTCACCGGGGACGGCTGGGAGCGCAGGCACTTCACCCGCACCCTGATCCAGTGGACGCCGAGCCTGCTGCTGCTCCTGCTGCCCGGGCCGTGGCTGCTGCGCGCCTCGCTGCCCCTGCTGGTGCTCATCGGGGCGATGTACGTCTCCGCCTCGTACCTGCAGGAGACGCGGGTGCACCGGCTGCAGCGCCACGGCCTGCCCGCCGAGCTCGCCGAGCAGGCCGACGAGACCCGCCGCGACGCCAAGGAGCTCGCCGACCTGGTGCGCATCGAGAAGCGCCGGGCCAAGCTCAAGACCCGCTACAGCGAGGGTGGGGGCCGGGCCGTGCCCGGACGCACGCCCGACGACCGGCGGCCCGACCCCCGCCGTCCTCGTCAGCCCGGCAGCTGAGCCAGCAGGCCGGTCATCTCCTCGATCTCCGCGGACTGACCCTCGGCGATCGACCCGGCCAGGGCCTTCGCCTCGGGGTCCGTCCCGTCGCGCTGCTCCACCTGGGCCATGACGACGGCGCCCCGGTGGTGGGCCAGCATCAGCTCGACCCAGGTGCGGTCGAACTCGGGGCCGGTCGACGTGGCCAGCGAGGTCATCTCGGCGTCGCTCATCATCCCCGGCATGCCGGCCGTGCCGGCCGTGCCACCCGAGGTGTCCGGGGCGGGGGCACCCCACTCGGCCAGCCAGCCGGTCATGGTGGCGACCTCGGGGTCCTGCGCGGCGCGGATGCGCTGCGCCAGGTCTCGGACCCGGGGGTCGCTCGCACCGGCGGGCGCGGGCGCGAGCGCCAGGTCGGCCATGGCCACGGCCTGGGTGTGGTGCGGGACCATCTGCGTCGCGAACGCGACGTCGGCGCCCGCGTGCGGGGCCTCCGGGCTGCTGCAGGCGGGCAGCAGCAGGCCGACCGCGAGGGCGGCCGCGGCCAGGACGGAACGGGTGGTGCGGGTCGTGCGGGTGGTGGTGGGCACAGGGGTCTCCTGGGGTGTCGTGCGGGATCGGGGACGGCGCAGCGCGCGCCCGGCGGTGCCGGGCGCGTGGTGCTCACGTCCGGCTGATCCCCAGCGCGACGAGGTCCACCCGGTCGGGCGGGGCACGGGAGGCGACATCAGCCCCCACCGGGGTCACGACGAGGGGGGCCGCCACCGGCACGGGTGAGGTCGGGCCCGCGGCCGGGGGTGCCAGGGCCGTGGCGGCGCGCATGGTGGCGACGCAGGCGGTGTGGTCGGCGCACGCACGGTCCGGTGCGGCGGCGTGGGGGTCGAGATTCTGCGGAGCGGCCGCGTGCGCGTGGGCGGGGGCCGCGGCGGGGACGGCCGCGTGGGCGGGCAGGCCGTGCATGCCCAGCAGGCCGAGCAGCGCCGTGACGACGAGCACGGCCCGCGCGACCGACCGCCTCGTCCTCACGGCTCCACGGTACGGCCGGGTGCGCCGGCCGGCCGGAGGCGTCGGGTCAGCCGCCGTAGGAGCTGGAGTAGCCGCTCGAGCCGGAGCTGGAGTACCCGGAGCCGCCGCTCGAGCTGCTGCTGTACCCGGAGCTGCTGCCGGACCCCGAGCTGGAGGAGCCGCTCGAGCTGTAGCCGGAGCTGTTGCTCGAGCTGCTGCTGCTGGTGGTCCCGGCGGACGGGGAGCGGCCGGTGAGGTAGGCGGTGGCCCACATCGTGACCTTGGCGACGTACTCGTAGGAGTGGTTGTAGCGGTACACCGCCGTCTGCACCTGGCCGGCGTCGCGCAGGTTCATCCCGCCCGAGCACAGGTAGTGCGCGGTGCCCAGCGCGGAGTCGAACACGTTCTGCGGGTCGGCGATGCCGTCGCCGTTGCCGTCGGCGCCGTAGTGCGCCCACGTGGCCGGCAGGAACTGGGTGGGTCCGACGGCGCGGTCGTAGACCGGGTCGCCGTCGAGCACGCCGTGGTCGGTGTCGGGGACGACGCCGTCGCCGGGACCGCTGCCGTCGAGCACCGGGCCGAGGACCTTCTCGAGCACGGTCCCCTTCGCGTCGGTGCGGCCGTTGTGCACGTGGGTCGACTCGACGTAGCCGATGCCGGCCAGCAGGGTCCAGCTGATGCCGCAGCCGGGCTGCTCGGTGGCCATGCGGGCCTCGGCGCCGCGGTAGGCCGCGTAGGGGATCCCGGGGATGCCCAGCGGGCCCTCCTCCGGCGCCGCCGCGGGCACCGGGGCCGGGGCGGGCACGCCCGCGTACTTGCCGCCGCCGGCGACGTCGCGCCGCGAGGTCAGGGCCTGCACGTCGGCCACCTGGGAGGCGGGTGCGGCCACCGGGGCCACCCCGACGCCGAGGTCGGACGCGCTGGCCCCGGTCGCCGTCGCCGCCAGGGCGAGGCACCCGCCCACGGCCAGCACGGACCGGGCCAGCCAGGTCGTCGGCGTCAGCACGACACGCAGCCGCGCTCGCGCGCTCCCCTGCCCCACTCGTGGACCTCCTCGTCGACACCCGACACCGGGTGCGACTGAGCCCACCCACGCTGATCTCGGGCGACCCTACCCGTGACCTGGCCGTGACACGGAACGGGCGCCCGCAGGCGTGCAGGTCACGGCCAGGTCGCGGGTCAGCGCCAGGCGCCGCGCGCGTACTGGGGCGGGTAGGGGGCGTCCTCGGGGGCGACGTGCAGCTCGTGGGCGGCGCGCAGCGGCCAGGACGGCTCCCGGATGGCGGCCCGGGCCAGCAGCACCGCGTCGGCGGCCCCGTCGACGAGCAGCGTCTCCGCCTGCAGCGGGTCGGTGATGAGCCCGACGGCGCCGACGGGCACCTTCCCCTCCTCCCGCACCTGGCGGGCGTGGGGCACCTGGTAGCCGGGGCCGGCGGGGATGTCGGCGAGCACGTTGCCCCCGCTGGAGACGTCGGCCAGGTCGACGCCGTGCTCGGCGAGCAGCGCCGCGAGCCGCGCGGTCTCGCCGGTGTCCCAGCCGCCCTCGGTCCAGTCCGTCGCGGAGTAGCGGACGAACAGCGGCTTCTCCTCGGGCCAGACCTCGCGGATCGCGTCGACGACCTCGACCACGACCCGGGTGCGGCCCTCGAACGAGCCCCCGTAGCCGTCGGTGCGGTGGTTGGACAGCGGGGAGACGAACTCGTGCAGCAGGTAGCCGTGCGCGGCGTGGACCTCGACGACCTCGAAGCCGGCGGCGTCGGCGCGCGCCGCGGCGGCCCGGAAGTCCGCGACCACCCCGGCGATCTCGTCGGTGGTCAGCTCGTGGGGGGTGTCGTAGCCGTCGAAGGCCACCGCGGACGGGGCCACGGCCGTCCAGCCACCCTCTGCCGCGGGCACGGTGCCCTCCCCGTCGGCGAACGGCGAGTACGTCGACGCCTTGCGCCCGGCGTGGGCGAGCTGGATGCCGGGGACGGCGCCCAGGTCGCGGACGTGGGAGACGATGCGCGCCCAGGCGTCGCGCTGGGCGTCGTCCCAGATGCCGGCGTCCTCGGGGGAGATGCGGCCCTCGGGGCTGACGGCCGCGGCCTCGGTCAGCACCAGGCCGAACCCGCCGGCCGCCCGCGCCCCGAGGTGGGACAGGTGCCAGTCGGTGGGCACGCCGTCGCGGGCGCCGCAGGAGTACTGGCACATCGGGGCCAGCCAGGCACGGTTGCGGAAGGTGGTACCGCGCAGGGTCAGCGGCTCGAACAGACGGCTCATGGCTGCTGCAGCGCGGCCGGGCCCTCCCGTTGTTCCCGCCCCGGCTCGTGCTCGGCCGGCCCGTGCTGCGGCGCGCGCCACATCCGCACCGTCACCGGGGCCGGCCACAGCTCCTGGATCGCGTTGTTCAGCTGGGCCCCCAGCACGATGCCCATGCCGAAGAAGAACGTGGCCAGCAGGAAGGCGATCGGCGCCGCCAGGGCCCCGTAGGTGTAGCCGGTGCTGGTGACCCAGCCGATGTAGACCCGCAGGCCCAGGGTGGCGACGAGGAACACCGCCACGCCAAGCACGGCCCCCGGCAGGCCGCGGCGCCACGGCAGCCGGTTGGGCAGCGCGACCTTGAACAGCAGGCTCAGCGCGAGCACGAGCAGCAGCGCCAGGGACGGGAACGCCACCCACCGCAGCACCCCGGTGCTGACGCCGTCGAGCGCGTCGGGCACCAGCCGGCGCAGCAGGTCCGGGCCCAGCGCCAGCACCGGCAGCGCGAAGACCCCGACCACGAGGCCGACGACGTAGATGAGCACGGCCAGCAGCCGCTGCCAGACGAGGTTGCGCACCCCGTACTGGTCGTGGGCCTTGGTCACCGAGTCCACGAAGGACGACACGGCCGACGAGCCCGCCCACAGCGAGATGAGGAAGCCGACGGAGACCAGCTCGCCGCGGCCGGTGGTGAGGATGTCCGACACCGTGGGCGAGATGATCTGCTCGACGGCGTTGGGGCTGAACACGTTGCCGGCCACCTCGGTGATGCGGCGCTGCACGGTGACCACGGTGTCGGGGCCGAACCACTCCCCGACGTAGCCGAGGCTGCCCAGCAGCCCGAGCAGCAGCGGCGGCAGCGAGAGGGTCTGCCAGAAGGCGGCCTGGGCGGACTCGCCGAACAGGCTGTCGTCCCACGCCTTGACCAGCATCCGCCGGACGGCCTTGCGGACGGTCGGGTCGGGGTCGGCCGGTGCGGGGGTCAGACGGGTCGACCCGCGGACGCCCTCGGCCACGGCCGCGAACCGGCCGGTGACCCGCTCCAGCGCGCCGGTGTGCACCTCCTGGCCGTCCCCCACCCCTGCACTGTCCTCCCCCGGGCCGGGGCTGCGGGAGCTCACGCCGCGAGCAGGGCGCGCCACGCGTCGAGCCGGCGCTCCCACCCGGTGCGGTGCTGCGCCGTGGCGGCCACGTCGACGAGCCCGCGGTGGGTGAGGACGGCCGTGGTGGGGGCCTGCTCGCCGACCAGCTCGAGCCGGACGACGGAGGCGGCAGCAGGGCCGGGGTCGGTCCAGGCCAGCTCGAGCAGGCGGGGGGCCGCGACGGCGGTCACCTCGGCCGCCGCGGGCTCGACCCCGCCGACGGGCAGGCCCACCTCGTCGACGAGCACCGCGCCCGGCCACCACCGGCCGAGCAGGGTGGGGTCGACGAGGCTGCGCCACGCCGTGGCCGGGTCGCACGGCAGGGTCACGGCGACGGTGACGGCGTGCGCGTCGTCGAGCA
Organism: Rhodococcus aerolatus; assembly: GCF_054783215.1. Taxonomy (NCBI): domain Bacteria; kingdom Bacillati; phylum Actinomycetota; class Actinomycetes; order Mycobacteriales; family Nocardiaceae; genus Rhodococcus; species Rhodococcus aerolatus. The sequence goes on from NZ_BAAGQZ010000004.1 coordinate 40,930, forward strand.
GCCGGTCCCGGTGCCGGGCGGCGTCGAGCGCGCGCAGCCGCTCGAGGTCGGCGACGGGGACCACCGCGGCCGCGGCCCGGCCGTGCCGGGTGAGCACCGTGCGCCGCCCGCCGTGCTCGGCCCGGCCCACGACCTCGGCGATCCGCGCCCGGGCCTCGGTGACCGGCACAGTGACCGGCACGGTGGCCGGGGGGTCACCCTCGACCGTCCCGGACGGGGTGTCGTCCGCCGCTGTCATGCACAAAATGTACAAGCCGTACGGCCGCTCGCCGGACGACACCCGAGCTCCCGGCCCGGCGGGAGAACTTGCGTGCGGAATGAAACGACCGGGTGCGACGATCTACAGCTGTGACGACCCCTGCCCCCGCGGCGCGCCCGGCCCGGGCCTCCCGCGTGCTGCTGCCCGCGCTGAGCTTCGTGGTCATGGTGGTCGCGGTCCTGCAGACCCTCGTGGTGCCCGTGCTGGCCGACATCGGCGCCCAGCTCGGCGCCGGCACCGCGGCCGTCGGCTGGGTGGTCACGGCCAACCTGCTCGCCGCCGCCGTGATGACCCCGGTGCTGGGCAGGCTCGGCGACGTCCACGGCAAGCGCCCGGTGCTCGTCGGGGTGCTCGTCGTCGTCGCCGCGGGCGCCCTGCTGGCCGCGGCCACCTCGTCGCTGCCCCTGCTCATCGCCGGCCGCGTGCTGCAGGGCGCGTCGTTCGCGCTCTTCCCGCTGGGCATGGCCGTGCTGCGCGACGAGCTGCCCGCCGAGAAGCTCACCAGCGGCATGGCCGTCGTCTCCGGCACGCTCGGCGTGGGCGGCGGCTTCGGCCTCGTCCTCACCGGCCTGCTGACCGACGGCGGCGCCGACTACCACCGCATCTTCTGGCTCGCCCTCGGCGTCGTCCTCGCCGCCCTCGTGCTGACCCTGGTGGTCGTGCCCCGCCGACCCGGGGCGGGCGGGCGCGTCGACTGGCTCGGCGGCCTGGTCCTCGGCGCGAGCCTCGTCCTGCTGCTGCTGCCGCTCTCCCAGGGCCACACCTGGGGCTGGGCCTCGCCGCGCACCGTCGGCGCGTTCGTCGCCGCCGCGGTCCTGTTCGCCGGGTGGGTCCGGCTCGAGGGCCGCGTGGCCGCACCGCTGGTCACCCGCCGCGTGCTCACCCACCGGCCCGTCGTCGTGACCAACCTCGCCGCGCTGTGCATCGGGATGGCGCTGTTCGTCTCGTTCCTCGGGGTCTCCACGCTGGTGCAGGTGCCCCGGGCCGTGGCGGGCTACGGCTTCACCGCCAGCGTGCTGCAGGCCAGCGTGGTCTACCTGCTGCCCGGCGCGCTCGTCGGCGTCGTCGTCGCGCCGCTCGCCGGCCGGATGGTTCGCCGCGTCGGCGGCCGGCTGACGCTGCTGCTCGCGTCCGTCCTCGGCGCCGTGGGCTACGTGGCGCTCGCGGTCGCGCACAGCACCACCGCGCTCGTCATCGGCGGCGCGGTCGTGGTCAACGTCGGCGTCACCGTGGCCTACGCGGCGCTGCCCGCGCTGCTCGTCGCCGAGGTGGAGCCCGCCGAGACGGGGGTGGCCAACAGCGTCAACTCCATCGCCCGCTCGGTGGGCAGCTCGGTGGCCAGCGCGGTCGTCGTCACGCTGCTCGCCGGCGGGGTGCTCCCCTCGACCGGGCTGCCGGCCGAGTCCGTCTTCACCCTCGCGTTCACCCTCGGCGCCGTGGTGTGCGCGGTCGCCGCCCTGCTCGCCCTGCTGGGCCTGCCCCGGGGGCTGCGCCGGCCCGACCCGGCCGAGCAGGAGGCGGAGGACGCGCAGGCCCGCGGCCTGGAGTGGTCGGGCGGCTCGGTCCGCCTCTCCTGAGGCCGGGCAGCCCTGCCCCTGTCAGCGGGCGGGCTGCTCCGCCCAGGCGGCCCCCGCGGCCGCGTCCACCCGCACCAGCAGGGCGTGCAGCTGGGCCCGGTCCGCCTCCGGCAGCACGGCCAGCAGCTCCTCGGCGGCGCGGCGGCGCTCGTCGCGCAGCGCGGCCTGCTGCGAGCGGCCCGCACCGGTGAGGCGCACCCGAACGGCGCGGCGGTCCGCCGGGTCGGGCACGCGCTCCACGAGGCCGGCCTCGGCCAGCAGGTCCACCGTGGTCGTGGCCGAGCGCGGCACCACGCGCAGCGCGGCCGCGAGGTCGGCCATGCGCACCGGCTCGTGACGGCCCACCACGCCGAGGGCGCGCACCGCGGCCGGGGTCAGCCCCAGCGGGGCCAGCCGCGCCCGCGAGCGCCCGTGCAGCCAGCGGGCGACCCGGGTCAGCAGCTCCCCGGTCGAGGGGTCCTCGCCGGGCGTCGCGGTCTCGGGCACGGTCCCACTGTAGCGAGTCCACATCATTGTGAGCAACACTCAGCACGTGGTAGCCTGCCCACCGCGGCCGCGGTCCGGCCGCAGGAAGGAGGTGGCCCGTGCGACCGGAACCCACCACAGCCACCGCCGCGCCGGCTCCCGGCACACCGCCCCCCGACGGGCGGCGCATCCTCGCCCTGTTCCGCCCCCACCGGCTGCGCCTCGCCCTCGTCGGGCTGATGATCGGCCTGTCCGCGCTGCTCGGCCTCGCCCAGCCGCTGCTCATCCGCGAGGCGGTCGACGTCGCGCTGCCCGAGCGCGACCTGCGCCTGCTCGTCCTCATCGTGCTCGGCATGGTCGGCGCGGCCGTGCTCAGCTCGGGCCTCGACGTCTACCAGACGCTCATCTCCAACACCGTCGGCCAGCGCGTCATGCACCGGCTGCGCACCAGCGTCTACACCCACCTGCAGCGCATGTCGCTGGCCTACTTCACCCGCACGCGCACCGGGGACGTGCAGTCGCGCATCGGCAACGACATCGGCGGCGTGCAGTCCGTGGTCACCTCCACGGTCACCAGCCTGGTCAGCTCGTTCACCACCGTGCTCGCCACGTTCGTCGCCATGCTGGTGCTGGACTGGCGCCTGGCGCTGGTCACCCTCGTCGTCGTGCCCTTCTTCGTGTGGCTCGCCCGCACCGTGGGCGCTATGCGCCGCCGCATCACCGCCGAGCGCCAGCGGCGCCTGTCCGGCATGAGCTCGCTGGTCGAGGAGACGCTGTCCATCAGCGGGATCGTGCTGAGCCGCACCATGGGCCGCGGGGTCGACCTCTCCGCCCGCTTCGACGGCACGTCCACCGAGGTGGCCGACCTCGAGGTCCGCTCGGCCATGGCCGGGCGGTGGCGGATGGCCACCGTGCAGATCGCCTTCGCCGGGATGCCCGCGCTGGCCTACCTCATCGGCGGCCTCGCCGGGGCCGGCTCACCCGCGGGGGGCTCGCTCACCATCGGCACGCTCGTCGCGTTCACCACCCTGCAGACGCGGCTGCTGTTCCCCATGCTCTCGCTGCTGCGCCTCGGGGTCGAGGTGCAGAGCTCGCTGGCCCTGTTCACCCGCGTCTTCGAGGTGCTCGACACCCCGGTCGACCTGGTCGAACCCGCTGCACCGGCGCCGATCTCGCGCGCGGACGTCCGCGGCGAGGTGCGCCTGGAGCACGTGTCGTTCGGCTACGAGCCGGGCGTGCCGACGCTGCGCGACGTCGACCTCACCGTGCCCGCCGGGACCACCCTGGCCGTCGTCGGGGCCACCGGCTCGGGCAAGACCACGCTGGGCTACCTGGCCAGCCGCCTCTACGACGTGGACTCCGGGGCCGTCACCGTCGACGGGGTCGACCTGCGGGACATGACGCTGGCCCAGCGCGCGAGCATCGTCGCCGTGGTGTCGCAGGAGACCACCCTGCTGCACACCACGGTCGCGGAGAACCTGCGCTTCGCCAAGCCCGACGCCACCGACGCCGAGCTCGAGTCCGCCGCGCGCGACGCCCAGGTCCACGAGCTCATCTCCTCGCTGCCCCAGGGCTACGACACGATGGTCGGCGAGCGCGGCTACCGGTTCTCCGGCGGGGAGAAGCAGCGCCTGGCCATCGCCCGTGCGGTGCTGCGCGACCCAGCGGTGCTGGTGCTCGACGAGGCGACCTCGGCGCTGGACACCCGCACCGAGCGCGCCGTGCAGGCCGCGCTGGACCGGCTCGCCGGCGGGCGCACCACGATCGCCATCGCGCACCGGCTCTCCACCGTCCGCGACGCCGACCAGGTGGTGGTGCTCGACCACGGCCGCGTCGTGGAGCGCGGCACGCACGACGAGCTCGTCGCCCTCGGCGGCCGCTACGCCGCGCTGGTGGCCGGGTCCGACGGGGACGACGACCCGGACCTGCTGGCCGCCTGAGGGGTTCGCCGCAGGGTGCCGCTCAGCTCGTGAGCAGCACGGCGTGGCCGAGCGAGGCCGCACCGACCACCCCGGCGTCATCCCCCAGCTCGGCGACCACGAACGCCAGGTCCGGGTTGGGCTGCAGCAACCAGGGCTCGGCCGCGGCCTGCAGCCGGTCGGCCAGGTCCTGGCCCAGCTTCTCGGCCATGCCGCCCCCGACGACCACGCGCTCCACGTCGAGCAGGTTGCACACCGACCCGAGCGCCACCCCGAGCTTGGCCACCGCGTCGTCGAACAGCTCGGTGGCCAGCTCGTCGCCGTCCTCCAGCGCCCGGGCCCACACCTTGGACGTCAGCGCGTCCTTGCCCTCGTCGTCGCGGATCTGGTGCAGCGAGGTGGTGCGCCCCGCCTCGACCATCGCCCCGACCACCCGGGCCATGGAGCGGCGCCCGGCGTAGGCCTCGACGCAGCCGCGCCGGCCGCACCCGCACAGCGCGCCCCCGGGCTGCACGACGACGTGCCCGAGCTCCCCGGCCGCCCCCCGCGAGCCGTTGGCGGGCCGGCCGCCGAGCACCAGCGCGCCGCCGATGCCCGTGCCCGTCCACAGCCCGAGCACGTCGTCGCAGCCGCGGGCCGCCCCGGCGACCCACTCGCCCAGCAGGCCGACGTCGGCGTCGTTGCCCAGCGCCACCGGGACGCCGTCGAGCCGCTCGCGCAGCCCGCCGACGAGGTCGACGTCGGCGGTCCAGCCGCCGAGGTTGGGCACGGTGAGCACCTGCCCGTCGTGGACCACGCCGGGGATGCCGACGCCGACGGCCGCGGGCGTCTCGTCGAGCGAGCCGACGAGCTCGGCGATCGCATCCATCACCGCCTCGGGACCCTCGGCGGGGGTGTCGGTCTTCGCCCGGCCGTGCACCTCGTGGTCGTCAGAGACGAGGCCGACCTCGACGTTGGTGCCCCCGACGTCGACCCCGGCCACCAGCGGTCCCTGCTTCGTCACCGCCACTGCCTACCCCTCCCGGCCCCTGGAGTCCACGGGAGCGGGCCTCAGCAGCGCAGCAGCCGGGCCCGTTCCTTCGCCGCCAGCACCCGCCGCACGGACACGGCCACCCGCTCGGCCAGCTCGGGGGCGGCGAGCGCGGCCACCACCGGCGCCACGTCGGAGGTGGCGACGGTGAGCACCACGTCCCCGCCCGCGGCGAGGAACCGGGTGGCCCGCTGCGCCGGCGGCACGTCCGCCACGGCGACGGCGGCCCCGACGTCGTCGGTGAGGACGAGCCCGTCGAAGCCGAGCCCGCCGGCCGCGGTCGGGCCGCGCAGCAGGTCGGTGACGATCGCGCGGGAGAACAGCGCCAGGTCGTCGGGGTCGAGCCGGGGGTAGGACGCGGAGGAGACCATGACGGCGGCGGTCCCGGCCCGGACGGCGGCGCGGAAGGGCTCCAGCGACCCGTCGGTGCGCAGGTCCCCGGGGTCGGTGGCCCCGGTGGCGGTGTCGGTGTTCACCGCGACCCGGCCGAGGCCGGGGAAGTGCTTGGCCGTGGTGAGCAGGCCGACGTCCTGGGCGGCGGTGACCACCGTGGCCACGGCGTCGGCGACGGTGGCGGGGTCCGAGCCGTACTGCCGGTCGAACACCCCGATGGGCGGGTTGTCCGCAGCCGTGCCGGGCGGGACCACGTCGGCGACGGGGGCGAGGTCGAGGGTGACCCCGGCCCGGCGGACCGCGTCGGCCCAGCGCCGGGTGACCGAGCCCAGCGTGGCGGGGCTGGCGCCCTGCACCACCGCGGTGGGGACCTGCCCGATCCCCAGGCCCGAGAGGGTCTGCACCTGCCCGCCCTCGACGTCGGCGGAGACGAGCAGCGGCACGGCCGGGGACGCCTGCTGCAGCGCCGCGACCTCCGCCGCGACGGTCTCGACCGGGGCGGTCGAGCGGCCCTGCAGGAACACCCCGCCCACCCCGGTCGAGGCGACGAGGTCGGCACCCGAGGCGGGGTCGGTCGCGGGCACCCCGACCATGACCAGCTGGGCCGCGCGCTGCTCCGGGGTCAGGGCGTCGAGCGTGCGGGCGACGCACGCGGACACCGCCGGCGCGGCGGGAGTGCTGGGCGGGGCAGGGGCCGCGGTCGGCCCGGGGGTGGGCACCGCCGGGGCGGTGCTGCTCGCGGCGGGCGGGGTGCTGCCCGTGGTCGGGGCGGACGCGGTGCTGCCCGACCCGCACGCCGCGGCGGCGAGCGCGACCACGGCCAGCAGCCCGACCAGCGCCGGGCGTCCCCCGGTCACCGCGGGAACCGGACCAGGCCTTCCTGGACGACCGCGGCCACCATGTTCCCCCCGCGGTCGAAGATGCGGCCCTGGGTCAGCGCGCGACCCAGCCCCGCCGAGGGCGACGTCTGGTCGTAGAGCAGCCACTCGTCGGCGCGGAACGGCCGCAGGAACCACAGGGCGTGGTCCAGCGACGCGGTCTGCGCCTGGATGCCGGGGTGCGGCACGAACGCCGAGCCCAGCAGGGTCATGTCCGACATGTAGGCCAGCGCGCAGACGTGGAAGACCGGGTCCGCGGGCAGCGGGTCGCGGTAGCGGAACCACACCTGCTGCTGGGCGGCGGCGTTCTCGCGGCGCACCAGCTGCTCGGCGGGGACCTTGCGCAGGTCCCACTTGGGCCACTCGCGGCGGTGCCAGTCCTCGGAGGTGGGGTCGTCCAGCGCGTCGGGCAGCTCCTCGGGCCCGATGACCTGCGGCATCGCGTCCTGGTGCTCGGGCCCGGTGTCCCCGTCGTGGAAGGACGCGGACATGGAGAAGATGGGCTTGCCCGCCTGCACCCCGGTCACCCGGCGGGTGACGAAGGAGCGGCCCTCGCGGACCCGGTCGACCAGGTAGACGGTGGGCATGTCCGGGCGGCCGGGCCGCAGGAAGTACCCGTGCAGGGAGTTGACGACGAACTCCCCGGACACGGTGCGAGCCGCGGCGACGAGGGCCTGGCCCGCGACCTGCCCGCCGAAGGTGCGCTGCAGCGTCGTGTTCGGCGAGCTGCCCCGGAAGATGTCCTCCTCGAGCTGCTCGACCTCGAGGATCTCCTGGATCGGGGCCACGCGCTGGAGGCTAGCAACGGCGCGGGGGCGCCCCGAGCCACCGTGTGCTGCGGATGATCGACAGCCAGGACCGCCCACCGTCACTACCCTCGGCCGCGGTGAGCACGCCGGCACGACCCCGCGGGACCACCGAGGCCGTGTCGCCCCCGGTCCGGCGGTGGGTGAGCGACGCGCTCGCGGGCCGGGTCGGGCCGGTGCTCACCGCGACCGCGCGGGTGGGCGACCTCGACCCCGCGACCCGGGCGTGGTCGGCCTACGCCCGCTCGGTGGCGCTGGCCAACGCGGGGCGGCCGGACCTCACCCTCGTGACCTGCACCGAGGCGCTGCCGGCGGCGGCCGAGCTGGCCGACGGGGGCGCGGAGTGCCTGCTGCGGCTGATGCGGGTGGGGCTGGCGCCGCGGCTGGCGGTGGAGGCGTCGGGCATCGACGACCTCGTCGGCGCCGAGGCCGCGCTGGCGCGCACCACCGACCCCGCGGTGCGCGGGTGGTGCGGCTTCGGCTTCGGCTGGACGTGCACCGAGCTGAACCTGCCCGAGATGGCGCTGGCCCACCTGGCGGCCGCCCCCACCGCGGCCCTGGTCCCCGAGCAGGCCACCCTGGTCGAGCTGGTCCGGGTGACCGCGCTGCTGCAGCAGGCCGAGCAGGTCGAGCTGGTCGGCGGTGACCCGGGCGGGGCGGACCCCGCCGAGCTGCGCGGCCGGGCCGCGGACCACGCCCGCACGGCGGCGGAGCTGGTCGCCGCCGCCCGCGACGCACCCGGGTGGAGCCCCGAGGCCCGGCGCCGGTGGGGAGCCGCCACGGCGGAGGTCGCCCTCGTGCTCAGCGGGTGGCGGGAGGACCCGGCCGGCGCGGTGCGGTCCGCCCGCGCCGCGCTCGACGGCGGGCGGGGCCGGGTCGCGGTGACCGGGCTGGGGCACCTGCCCGCCGTGCTCGTGCGCTCCCTGGCCGCGCTCGGCGACCCCGCGCGGGCCCTGGCCGAGGGCGCCGCCCTGCTCGCGCGGCCCCGCGGGGTCCTGTCCCCCGCCGGGGAGCTCACCCTGCGCCACGCCCTGCTGGAGGTGAGCGCGGCCGGCGGTGACGCGGTCGCGGTCAACGCGCTCGCCGTGACCGTCGCCCAGGCCCGCAGCCTGGTCGCCGAGCACCGCCGCGGCGCGGTGGCCGTGCAGGACGCACTGGCGCTGCGCCGGGTCACCGCCGCGCACGAGGCCGAGCGCCGCGCCGCCCGGGAGGACCCGCTGACCCGGGTGGGCAACCGCCGCGCCCTGGACGAGGCGGTCGCCGCGGCGCAGGGCAGCACGGTGGCCGTGCTGGTCATCGACGTCGACGACTTCAAGACCCTCAACGACGGGTGGGGCCACGCGGCGGGCGACGAGGTCCTCGTCGCCGTGGCCGGGGTGCTGCGCGCCCAGTGCCGCGCCGAGGACCAGGTCTTCCGCACCGGCGGCGACGAGTTCGTCGTCCTCGCCCGGGGCGCGGACCACGCCGCCGCCGACGCCATCGGCGCGCGGGTCGGCGCCGCGGTCGGCGAGCTGCGCCTGGAGGGGCTGCGCGCGGACCAGCTGCTGCCCGCGGCCGACCAGCGGATGTACGTCGCCAAGCGGGCGCGGCGGCGCGCCGGGCACCGCCCGACGCGCGTCGGCGGCGGCGACCCGGTTCGATCGGACCGGGACGCGGCGGCCGCCGGGTCCTGACGAGGCGCGGGGGAGGACCGACGTGGGTGTGGCGGACCGGCTCGACGGGCTGCAGCAGCGGCACCCGGCGCTGAGCTTCCCGCTCGGGGTGGTCTACAAGTTCGTCGACGACCAGGGCGGGTACCTCGCCGCCCTCATCGCCTACTACGCCTTCGTCTCGCTGTTCCCCCTGCTGCTCCTGCTCACCACCGTGCTGTCCGTCGTGCTCGTCGGTCACCCCGAGGTGCAGCAGCAGGTGGTCACCTCCGCGCTGTCCCAGATCCCCGTCATCGGCAGCCAGCTCGGCGAGCCCGACCGGCTCAGCGGCGGCACCGCGGGGGTCGTCATCGGTGTCGTGGGCGCCACCTACGGCGCGCTCGGCGTGGCGCAGGCCTTCCAGAACGCGCTGAACACCGCGTGGGCGGTGCCGCGCAACTCCCGGCCCAACCCGATCCTCGCCCGCGGGCGCAGCCTGCTGCTGCTGGGCACCGTCGGGCTGGCCCTGCTGGCGACGACGGTCGTCTCCGCCGTCGGCGGCGGGCTCGGCGGCTTCGGGGTGGCGGGGCGGACCGTGGCCCTGGTGGCGTCGGTCCTGGTCAACGCGGCGGCGTTCGTGCTCGCGTTCCGCATCGGCACGACGCGGGCGGTCTCGGTGCGCGACGTCGCCCCCGGTGCGATCGCCGCCGCCGTGGTGTGGCAGCTGCTGCAGTCCTTCGGCGCGCTCTACGTCGGCCGGGTCGTGGCCACGTCCAGCGCGACGAACGGGGTCTTCGCGCTGGTCCTCGGCCTGCTCGCGTTCCTCTACGTCGCCTCGCTGGCCATCGTGCTGTGCATCGAGGTCAACGCGGTGCGGGTCGACCGGCTGCACCCCCGCTCGCTGATGACCCCGTTCACCGACGACGTCGTGCTCACCCCGGGCGACCGCCGCGCCTACCGCAACCAGGCGCAGGCCCAGCGGACCAAGGGGTTCGAGACCGTGGACGTCACCTTCGCCGCGCCCGAGGGTGTAGACACGGCGGCAGCGTCCCCGCACCACCCCCAGGAGGCCCCGTGACCAGCACCGTCACCCCCACCGGCACCGCACCCGGCGTCTCGAGCACGGTGGACGACGGGGTCGGCGTGCTCACGCTGTGCCGGCCCGAGAAGCGCAACGCGCTCTCCACCGCGGTGATGCGCGAGCTGACCGCCGCGCTGCGCGACCTGGGCGCGCGCGAGGACGTGCGCGCGATCGTGCTGCGCCACGAGGGGCCCGCCTTCTCCGCCGGGCACGACCTCGCCGAGATGGTCGGGGCGGACCTCGAGGACGAGCGCACCGTGTTCGCGGTGTGCACCGAGCTCATGGCCGCGGTGCACGAGGTGCCGCAGCCCGTCGTCGCCGCCGTCACCGGGATGGCCGTGGCCGCCGGGTGCCAGCTCGCCGCGACGTGCGACCTGGTGGTGGCGGCCGACTCGGCGGTGTTCGGCACCCCCGGCGTGCGCATCGGGCTGTTCTGCTCGACGCCGATGGTGGCGGTGACCCGCGCGGTCGGCCGCAAGCGGGCCATGCAGATGCTGCTCACCGGCGACGTGATCACCGCCGCCACGGCCGCCGACTGGGGCCTGGTCAACGTCGTCGTCCCCGCCGCCGAGGTCGACGACGCGGCCGTGGCGCTGGCCCGCCGGGTCGCCACCGCGAGCCCGCTGACCCTGCGGGTGGGCAAGGCGGCGTTCTACCAGCAGGTGGACCTCTCCGAGGCCGAGGCCTACGAGCAGATGCGGGAGACGATGGCGCGCAACGCCGTCACCTGCGACGCGCAGGAGGGCATGACCGCGTTCCTGGAGAAGCGGCCGCCCGTGTGGCAGGGCCGCTAGCCGAGCCGGAACACCCCGGCGCAGACCGCCAGCACCAGCGCCAGCGCCACCGCGTCGCGCCACCCGGGCCGGCCCGGCTCGGCCGACACCCGGCCCCACCCGCCGCGGGCGGTGACGGCCTCGCCCAGCTCGCCCGCCCGGCGCATGGCCGTGGCCATCGCGGTGGTGAGCAGCTCGGGCAGCTCGGCGTTGAGCTGGGCGAGGCCGCGCCGGCCCGGGCCGCGGCGCAGCCGACGGGCGGCGCCGAGCACGCGGACCTCCTCGGCGAGCAGCGGCAGCGAGCGCAGGCACAGCGCAGTGGCCGCGGCCCACTCGTCCACGGGCAGCCGCAGCAGCCGCAGCGGCGCGCCCAGCCGGGCCAGCGCGGGCGCGACGTCGCCGAGCGGGGTGGTCCAGCCGACCAGCAGCGCCGCGAGCAGCAGCACCGCGGTGAGCACCAGCAGCCGCAGCGAGACCAGGAACGACCCCAGGCCCACGGTCACCCCGCCCAGGGCCACCTCGGGGCTGCCGCCGGCGGGGACCGCCAGCAGCAGACCCACGCCGAGGACGACCCAGAACCAGCGCCGCGGGCGGGGTACGGCCCCGGGCCCGACCCGGCCGAGCGCCGCGGTCAGCGCGACGAGCGCCCCCACGAGCCCGATCGCCGCCCAGCTCGTCACCAGCGACAGGGTCAGCCCGAGGGCGGCCACCCCGAGCAGCTTGGTGCCGGCCCACAGCCGGTGGACGACGGTGTCGCGGGGGACCTGCCGCAGGATCGTGGTCACCGCAGCACCGCGCCCACCGGGGCAGCCGCCGCGTCGCCGACGACCCGTCCGCCCGCGACGTGGACCGTCCGGTCGCACATCTGCGCCAGCTCGCCGAGGTCGTGGGAGATGACGACCAGCGTGGTGCCCCACCGCTCCCGCAGCCGGCCCAGCAGCTCGACCAGCCCGGCCCGGCTCGGGGCGTCGAGGCCGGCCAGCGGCTCGTCGAGCACCACCACCCGCGGGCGGCCGACGAGCAACCCGGCCAGGGCCACCCGGCGCAGCTGCCCACCGCTGAGGCCGTCGGTGCCCCGGGCGGCCAGCGAGGCGGGCAGCCCCACCATGCCCAGCGCCCCGGCCACGGCCCGGTCGGCGGCGCTGGCGACCCCCGCCGCGGCGGCGACGTCCTCGCCCACCGTGGGCCGCTGCAGCTGCAACCGGGCGTGCTGGAAGGCCAGGGCCACCGACCCGACCTGGTCGGCCACGGGGCGGCCGTCGAGCAGCGCCTCGCCCTCGGTGGGCCGGGTGAGCCCGGCCAGCACCCAGGCCAGGGTCGACTTGCCGGAGCCGTTGCCCCCCGCCAGGAGCACGGCCTCGCCGGCGGCGACGTCGAGGTCCACCCCGGTCAGGGCCCGGTGCGCCCAGGGCGTGCGGGCGTCGTAGACGTGGCCGACCCCGCGCAGCGAGAGCACCGGGGCCCCGCCGCGGGCCGCCCGGCGCGGGGCGGGGTCGTCCCGGGGCTCGGCGGCCGGCCCGGGAGCGGTGACGGACCGGACGCGGCCGGCCTCGACGGTGACCACCCGGTCGGCCCGGGTGGTGTCCTCGGGGCGGTGGGTGACGTGGACGACGGCGACGCCGCGGGCGGGCAGCCGCTCCAGCACGCCCACCAGCGCCGCACGGCCGGCGGGGTCGAGCATCGCGGTGGACTCGTCGGAGAGCAGCAGCCGGGGGCTGCGGGCCAGCGAGGCCGCCACCGCCAGCCGCTGCAGCTCGCCGCCGGAGAGCGTGGTGGTAGAGCGCGCGCCGTACCCGGCCAGGCCGACCTCGGCGAGCAGCGCCTCCACCTCGGCCGGGGTGCGCGGCCCGGCGCCCGCGGGCAGGCCCCACACCACGTCGTCGCGGACGAGGACGCCGAGCACCTGGCTCTCCGGGCGCTGCGAGACCAGCGCGGTGCCGCCGACAAGGCCCAGCCCCGGCGGGCCGGCGCGGTGCACGGTCCCGCCGGTGGGGGCGCGGCCGGCGAGGACGCGGACCACGGTGGACTTGCCGGAGCCGTTGTCCCCCACCACGGCCACCAGCTCCGGGCCCCACAGCTCGAGGTCCACCCCGCGCAGCGCGTCGCGCTCGGCGCCGGGGTAGCGGTAGGCGACGTGCTCGAGGGCGACGGGCAGCGGGGCGGGGGCACCGTCGCCGGCCAGCGCGCCGTCGAGGCGGTCCTCGACGGGCAGCGCGTCGAGCCGGTCGAGCACGCGGCCGAGCACGAACCACGCCACCGTCCCGGTGAGCACGGTGGAGAACGCGACGGAGATCCCGACCGGCCACCACCAGTTCGCGACGAGGGTGTCGGTGACGGCCTGCACTCGGTCGGCGCCGCCGCCCAGCCCGGGCAGCTGCCCGAGGGTGCCCGTCATCCCGCGGACGGTGTTCCGCAGCGCCAGCAGGGTCAGCTCGCGCAGGTTCGAGAAGACGAGCAGCAGCCCGATGGTCAGCAGCGCCACGCCGGGACCGGCCAGGGCGAAGCCGAGCGCGGCCGTGCCCGCACCGCGGCCGCGGCGCTTGGTCTCCCCGACGATGCCGCCGAGCAGCGCGGCCAGCCCGACCGAGACCAGGGGCGCGGTGCCCGCGACGAGGAAGCCGACGCTGCCCGCGGCGACGGCGGCGGTGAGCAGGGCGCGGGGCCGGTGGCGCTGGGCCACCACGCCGAGCGGCACCACGGCGAGCACCTGCAGCGCGGCGGCGATCGGGACGACGGAGCCGAGGACGGCCAGCACCACGGTGGCGGCCCCCATCACGGCGGCGGTGGCCAGCTCGACGGGCCGCAGCGGCCCTCTCACCCGCGGCGCGGCGGCGGGGTCGGTGCGGGCGCGGCTCACCGCACCCAGTCTGCCAGCGGACCGCGGGGGCGGCCGGGAGTGTTGACTGGCCCCCGCGCACCCCCCGTCCACCACCCCCCACCCCAGGAGCAGCCCGTGAGCGGCACCGACGCCCTCCTCCGCGACCGCGACGGCCACGTCGAGACGTGGACGCTGAACCGGCCCGACACCCGGAACCCGATCTCGGAGCCCGACGTCGTCGACGCCATCGTCGCGGCGGTGGCCGAGGTCAACCTCGACCAGGAGGTGCGGGCGGTCATCCTCACCGGCGCGGGCAGCGCGTTCTCCTCCGGCGGCAACGTCAAGCACATGCGTGACGGGGTGGGCATGTTCGGCGGCACCCCGGCCGAGCTGCGGCAGGGCTACCGGCACGGCATCCAGCGCATCCCCCGCGCGCTCTACCAGTGCGAGGTGCCCACCATCGCCGCGGTGAACGGCCCCGCCATCGGCGCGGGCTGCGACCTGGCCCTGATGTGCGACCTGCGGGTCGCCTCGAGCCGGGCGGTGTTCGCGGAGAGCTTCGCCAAGGTCGGCATCATCCCGGGCGACGGCGGGGCGTGGCTGCTGCCGCGGGCCGTGGGGCAGGCGCGCGCCGCGGAGATGGCCTTCACCGGCGAGCCGGTCGACGCCGCGACGGCGCTGGAGTGGGGCCTGGTCTCGCAGGTCGTCGAGCCCGAGGCGCTGCTGGACGCGGCGCGGGCGCTGGCCGCGCGGGTGGTCGTCAACCCGCCGCACGCCCTGCGGATGACCAAGCGGCTGCTGCGCGAGGGCCAGCACCAGTCGCTGGAGAGCCTGCTCGAGCTCTCCGCGGCCATGCAGGCCGTGGCCCACCACACCGCCGACCACCACGAGGCCGTCGCCGCGATGCTGGACAAGCGCGAGCCCCGCTTCACCGGCGAGTAGCGGGCCCGTGGACCAGGACCTGACCCCGGCGCGGGTCGTCACGGCGCTCTGGGACCGCCTCGACGCGGCTGACTGGGACGGGCTGGCCCGGCTCCTGGCGTCCGACGCGGTCGTCCGCTTCGCCCACTCGGGCGAGGTCTTCGACGGGCCCGGGTGGGTGGCGTTCAACCGCGACTACCCCGGCCGCTGGCGCGCCGACGTGGCCGAGCTGGTGGTGGACGGGGAGCGGGTGGTCGCCCGCGCCCGGGTGCACGACGGCCGGGGCGGGGAGTCGCACGCCGTCGCCTCGTTCGCCACCGTCCACGGCGGCCTCGTCACCGAGCTTCTCGAGGTCTGGGCGGAGGAGGTCGTCGACCCGCCGCGTCGCTGACGTCACAGCCCGGCGGTCCGCGGGCGGGCGGCGGGGCCCGGGTGCCCGGCGCACACTGGCCGGGTGGACATGGACATGGGTGCGGTGCCGGCCCCGACCGCGGGCTCGCTGCTCGGTCAGTGGACGGCGAGCCCGGTGGCGGACCTGCTGCTGGCGCTGGCGGCGGTGGCCTACCTGGTGGGGGTCCGCCGGCTGCGCGCCGGCGGCGGGCACTGGCCCGTGCGGCGCACCGCGGCGGGGGTGGCCGCGGTCGTGCTGCTGGTGGTGTCGCTGAACAGTGCCCTGGCCGTCTACGCGATGGCCCTGTTCTGGGCGCACATGCTCGTGCACCTGCTGCTCATCATGGTCGTGCCCGTGCTCGTGCTGTGGGCGCGGCCGGTGCAGCTGCTGCACGACGTCGCCGGCCCCCGGCTCCGCGCCCGCGTCGAGGCCGTCACCGGCTCCCGCGCCGTCGCCGTGGCCACCAACCCGCTGATCGCCGTGCCCGTCTACACCGCCACCCTGGTGCTGACCCACCTCACGGGCTTCCAGCAGGTGATGCTGGGCAGCGACCTGGTGATGGACCTCGAGACGCTGCTCTACCTCGTCGTCGGCTACCTGACGTTCGCGTCCGTGGTCGGCTCCCCGCTGCTGCGCCAGCACCTCTCGCACCCGCTGAAGTTCGTCGTGCTGGCCGTGTCGATGGGGGCGGACACCCTCGTCGGTGTGGTGCTCATGCTGACCCCGACGGCGATCGCCCCCGGTTACGCCGCGGCCCGGGCCGGGGGCTGGGGGCCCACCGCGCTGGCCGACCAGGGTGCGGCGGGCTCGGTGATGTGGTTCGCCGGGGACGGCCTGATGATGGTGCTCATGCTCGTCGTCGCCGGGCAGTGGGCCGCGGCCGCACCGGGCGAGCAGGGCCTGGGCCGCTGGCTCGACGGCATCCGCAGCCAGCAGCTGATGGGCAGCGACTGGGAGGCCGGCGGTGACGGCGGCATCGACGTGGACGCCGACGACGACGAGGACCGCGCGCTGGCCGCGTACAACGCCCGGCTGGCCGCGCTGCACGGCCGCAGCAGCACGTCGAACTGAGCCCGCCCCGCGCTCAGCCCCGGGCGCGGGCGGTGGCGTAGTCCGGGCGGCGCTTGGCGAGGAACGCGTCGACGCCCTCGGTGCCCTCCGGCCCGCCCGCGCAGGCGGCGATGCCGGCGGCCTCCGCCCGCAGCTGCTCGGGCAGGGTCCGGCCGTCGCTCGCCCGCAGCAGCGCGACGGCCTGGCGGGCGCCCTGCCGCGAGCCGCGGGCGATCTCCTGGGCCAGCCGCGTCGCGGCCACGGCGGCCTCGCCGTCCTCGACGACGCGGGCGGCGACCCCGTGGGCGAGCGCCTCGTCGGCGGTCAGGCCGCGGTTGGTCAGGATCATGTCCGCCGCGAGCGCGGGGCCGACGGCGCGGGGCAGGGAGTGGCTCATCCCGCCGTCGGGGCTCAGCCCGATGCCGCCGTACGCGGCGCGCAGCCCGGCCGAGCGCTCCAGGACGAGGAGGTCCGCGAGCAGGGCCAGGCTGAGCCCGGCCCCCGCCGCCCACCCCTGCACGCCGGCGACCAGCGGCACCCCGAGGTCGACGAGGCCGAGGACGGACTCGTGCAGCGCCTCGGCGAGCGACCCGACGTGCGCGCCCCGGTCCGCGGCGGCGGCGAAGCTGCCCACGTCCCCGCCGACGCAGAAGTTCCTCCCCGTGCTGGTCAGGGTGACGACGCTGATCTCGTCGACCCGGTCCGCGGCCGACCGCACCGCGGCCAGCAGCTCGTCGCCGAAGGCGGTGTCGATGACGTTGCCCGCCGCGGGCCTGACGAACCGGAGGGCGAGCACCCCGTCGGCCAGCTCGGTGTCGATGCGGCGCTCGTCGGTGGGTGTGCTCACGTGCCGTCCCCTCGTCGTCCCCCGGGGCACCCGGGGCCGGTTTGACAACCATCCTGGACCCCATGACGCTCGTCACACGGTCGGGGGACCACCCCCGCGCTGGAGGAGGGTGGCGCGCGTGGACGTCATGTCGGTGCTGGACCAGGGTTTCCTGCTGGCGGAGACGCGCACCCGGCCGATGCACGTCGGCTCGCTG
This sequence comes from Rhodococcus aerolatus, assembly GCF_054783215.1. NCBI lineage: Bacteria > Bacillati > Actinomycetota > Actinomycetes > Mycobacteriales > Nocardiaceae > Rhodococcus > Rhodococcus aerolatus. The sequence continues at coordinate 57,962 of NZ_BAAGQZ010000004.1, forward strand.
CAGCTGTTCGAGCCGCGCTCGGACGTCGACGCCGACGAGGTCGCGCACATCTACCAGGAGGCCCTGGAGTACACCGACATCCACCCGCGCCTGGCCCGTCGCCCGCGGCGCGGGCCGTCGACCGGGGGGCTGTTCGTCTGGGAGCACGTCGACGACATCGACCTGGGCTACCACTTCCGCCACTCCGCGCTGCCCCGGCCCGGCACCATCAAGGAGCTGCTGGTGCTGGTCTCCCGGCTGCACGCCCAGCTGCTCGACCGGTCCCGGCCGCTGTGGGAGGCCCACCTCATCGAGGGCCTGTCCGACGGCCGCTTCGCGATCTACACCAAGGTCCACCACTCCCTGGTCGACGGCATCTCCGGGATGCGGATGATCCAGAAGGCGCTCTCCCCGGACCCGGAGGAGCGCGGGATGCCCCCGTTCCACGCGGCCACCCCGTCGGCCCGGCGCAAGCGCGGCGGCGGCGGCATCCCCAACCCGGTGTCGCTGGTCCGCTCCACCGTCGGCGGCACCACCAGCCTGGTCACCCAGACCGCGCAGGCCGGGTTCTCCGCGCTGCGCGACGGCCTGACCACCGACGGCACCGTCATGCCGGTGGGGGCGCCGACCACCATCCTCAACCGCAAGATCGGCGCGGCCCGCCGGTTCGCGGCCGACTCCTGGCCGGTGGCGCGCATCGCCGCGGTGCAGGACGCGACGGGCGCGACGATGAACGACGTCGTCACCGCGGTGTGCGGCGGGGCGCTGCGCGCCTACCTCCTCGAGGAGGACAGCCTGCCCGAGCACCCGCTGGTGGCGTTCGTGCCGCTCTCGCTGCGCGACGACAGCGACGGGGACGGCGACAGCGGCAACAAGCTGGGGCTGATCCTGGCCAACCTGGCCACCCACCTGCCCGACGCGGGCGACCGCTTCGCGCTGACCCGGGCGTCGCTGGACGAGGCCAAGGCCCGGATGAAGGGCATCGGGCAGGCCGCGGCCATGGCCATGGGTGCGCCGAGCATCCTGCCGCTGCTGGCCGCCCCGTACGTGCCCACCCAGGCGGGGGTGCGCGGGTTCAACCTCGTCATCTCCAACGTGCCCGGGCCGCACGAGCCGCTGTACTGGAACGGCAACCGGATGACCGACATCTACCCGGTGTCGATCGTCAGCGACGACATGGCGCTGAACATCACGCTGACCAGCTACGCGGGCAACCTGGGGTTCGGCTACATCGGGGACCGCGACGCCGTGCCCCACCTGCAGCGGCTGCTGGTGCACACCGAGAACGCCCTGGTCGACCTGGAGAAGGCCGTCGGCGTCGCCTGACCGCGACCCGTCACCACCGCACACTGCGGGCAGTTGGCCCGGACCCAGGCGGGGCAGATCCGCACAGTGCGGGCAGTCAGCGGGGTGCGGGGCTCAGGCGAGGTGGGTCTGCTTCGGCAGCAGGCCGCGCAGGGCCTCCGCGGCCACTGCGTCCCGGTCGGCCCCGCCGCCGGCCAGGGCGACCGCGCCGACGAGGCCCTCGACGAGCGGGGCCGCGCTGAGCACGACCCGGGCGCGCACGTCGTCGTCGAGCAGCTCGAGCGCGGTCTCCGCCGAGAGCACGGCGCTGCCGAGGTCCATCAGGACGACCACCCCGTCGCCGTCGTCGGCGGCCGCGACCGCCTCGGACACCGCCACCGCGTCGGTGCCGAACCCGCCGTCGGGCCCGCCCGCGGCCACCTCGACGCGCACCCCGGCCGGGGGCAGCACGGCGTGGGCCAGCTCCACCGCGGCGTCGGCCAGCGCCCGGGAGTGGCTGACCACGACGACGCCGACGGTCACGACGGCACCAGGGTGGTGGCCGCGGCCTCGAGCAGCAGCGTCGCCGACGTCGCCCCCGGGTCCTGGTGCCCGGCGCTGCGCTCCCCGAGGTAGCTGGCCCGGCCCTTGCGGGCGACCAGCGCGGTCGTGGCGTCGCGCCCGGCGCCCGCGGCGTCGGCCGCGGCCCGCAGCGCACCGGCCAGGTCGCGGCCGTCCGCGAGCGCCGCGTCGAGGGCGTCCACGGCGGGCAGCAGCGCGTCGAGCATCGTCTTGTCCCCGGCCTCGGCCTTGCCGCGCGCCACCACGCCCTCGACCCCGGCCCGCAGCGCTGCGGCCACGGCGGCGTCGTCCAGCGGATCGGTGCCCGCCGCGGCGGCCGTGCGGAGGAAGAACGTGCCGTAGAGCGGGCCGCTGGCCCCGCCGACGCTGCGCACCAGGGTCATCCCGGCCGCCTTGAGCAGCGCGGCGGGGTCCGCCGACTCGTCCAGCGACTCCAGCACCGCGGTGAAGCCACGGTCGAGGTTGGCCCCGTGGTCGGCGTCGCCGATGGCGGAGTCGAGCTCGGTGAGGTGGTCGCGCTGCTCGTGCACCACCCGGGCGGTCTCGCGCAGCCAGGCGGCGAGCTCGGCGGACCCGACCATCCTCAGACCCCCCACCGCAGGCCGGAGGTGCGCACCGGGGCGTCCCACAGCCGCACCAGCTCGTCGTCGGCGGAGAGCACGGTGAGGGTGCAGCCGGCCATGTCGAGGCTCGTCATGTAGTTGCCGACGAGGCTGCGCGCCACGGTGACCCCGGCCTTGTCGAGCAGGGCCGCGACCTCGCCGTACATCAGGTACAGCTCGAGCAGCGGGGAGCCGCCGAGGCCGTTGAGCAGGACGATGGCCGGGCTGCCGGTGGCGTCGCGGTCGGCGAGGACGGGCTCGACGAGCATCTCGGCGATCTCCCGGGCGGGCGCGAGCGGCACGCGGCGGCGTCCCGGCTCGCCGTGGATGCCGACCCCGACCTCCATCTCCCCCTCGGGCAGGTCGAAGGTGGGCTTGCCGGCGGCGGGCACGGTGCACGAGGTGAGCGCGACACCCATGCTGCGGCCCTGGCCGTTGACGCGGCGGGCCAGCTCGGCGCACCCGGCCAGGTCGCGGCCCTCCTCGGCGGCGGCGCCGACGAGCTTCTCCAGCAGCACGGTCACCCCCACCCCGCGCCGGCCGGCGGTGAACAGGCTGTCGGTCACGGCGACGTCGTCGTCGGTGACGACCACCTCGACCTGGGTGCCGGTGTCGGCGGCCACCATCTCGGCGGCCATCTCGAAGTTCATGACGTCGCCGGTGTAGTTCTTCACCACGTGCAGCACGCCGGCCCCGCCGTCGACGGCCCTCGTGGCGGCCTCCACCTGGTCGGGCACCGGGGAGGTGAACACCTCCCCGGCGCAGGCGGCGTCGAGCATGCCGGGTCCGACGAACCCGCCGTGCAGCGGCTCGTGGCCGGACCCGCCGCCGGAGACGATCCCGACCTTGCCCCGCACCGGGGCGTCGCCGCGGACGACGAGGCGGTGCTCGTGGTCGACCCGCAGCTCGGGGTGCGCGAGCTCGATGCCGCGCAGCGCGTCGGCCACCACGGTCGACGGGTCGTTGATCAGCTTCTTCACGGGGCCTCCTCGTGCGCGCGGCTGTGACCGTGATCACGCTACCGCCCGGCCGGGTGCGGCATCGCGCGGGCTCGACGCACCTCCCGGGCCCGTCCGGGTGCGTCCCGCGGGCGCGATGCACCGCCGCCGGGGTCAGACGACCCGGCTGGTCCAGTCCTGCTCCCCGCGCCCGGCCGCCAGGTTCGCCTCGAACAGCCCCGCCCACGCCGAGCCCCACCGCGGGCTCAGGGCCGCGCTGTGCCCGGTGAGCAGCAGGCCGGGGACGTCCCAGAGCGGGCTGTCGGCGGGCAGCGGCTCGGTGGCCACCACGTCGAGCGCCGCGCCCCGCAGCGCGCCCCCGGTCAGCGCGGCCACCACGGCGTCCTCGTCGACCGTGCTGCCGCGGCCGACGTTGACCAGCCAGCCCTCGCCCAGGGCGTCGAGCTGTGGGGCCCCGACGACGCCGCGGGTGCCCTCGCCGCCGGGCAGCACGCACACCAGCACGTCGGAGCGGGCGCACACCTCGTCGAGCCGGTCCGGGGTGAGCACCTCGACCCCGGCCACGGGCTCGCCGGAGCGGCGCACCCCGAGCACGGCCATGCCGAACGCCCGGGCCCGCACCGCCACCTCCTGGCCGATCGCGCCCAGGCCCAGCACCCCCATCGTCAGCTGCGAGAGCTCCGGGCTGGTGCGCCGCACCCAGCGGTGGGCGCGCTGGTCGTCGTGGGAGGCCAGCACCCCGCGGGTCATGGCGAGCAGGGTGGCGAAGGCGTGCTCGGCCACGCAGTCGGCCAGCACGCCGCGGGCGTTGCACACCACCACGTCCCGGGCGGCGAGCGCCTCGAGCGGGAACGCGTCCACCCCCGCCGCGGTCACCTGCACCCAGGCCAGGCCGTCGGTGAGGAAGTCCTCCCGCCAGCGGAACCCGACGTAGACGCTGCCCGGGGTCGCCAGCGCCGCGGCCACCGCGTCGTCGTCCGCGCAGTCCACCAGCTCGACCAGCCCGCGCTGCTGCAGGGCGCGCACCTCGTCGAGCACCCCGGGCGGGCGGTCCGGGTGCAGCACCACCCGCGTGGTCACGTGGGCACCTCGGGCGGGCACTGCTCGCGCCACCAGTCGGCCACCTGTCCACGGTGGACGAACGACGCGCCGTCCAGCCCCGAGACGTGGGCGAGGATGTCGCGCACCGCGGTCGCCCGGGCCGCCTGCCCGCTCCAGCGCGCGTGCAGCCCGATCGTCATCAGCCGGGCCCGGCCCGTCTCCCGGGCCTCCTCGAGCAGGAAGTCCGCAGCGGCGCACACCGTCTCGGCGAAGTGGCGCGGGGTGGCGTAGGTCGGGGCCAGGAAGTAGCGGGTATCGTTGTGCACCTTGGAGTACGGCACCACCAGCCAGGGCCAGCCGTCCACCGAGGTCCAGTACGGCAGCTCGTCGTTGACCGAGTCGGAGTCGTAGGTCAGGTCGGGGTGCGCGGCGAGGATGGCCCGGGTGCGCACCGAGGGGAACGAGCGCACGTACCAACCGCGCACCGGCCGGCCCAGCAGCTCGCGGAGCACGGCCGCGCCCCGCCACACGTCCTCGGTCTCCTCCGCCTCGTCCATCGTGGACACCTCGGCCCACCGGTAGCCGTGGCCCAGCACGTCGTGCCCGGAGTCGCGCAGCCAGGCGGCGAACGGCGGGTTGCGCTCCAGCGACCGCGCGCACACCCCGAAGGTCACCGGCACGTCGAACCGCTCGACCAGGCGCACCAGCCGCCAGATGCCGACCCGGCTGCCGAACTCGAAGTGGCCCTCGGTGCCCAGGTCGCGCACACCCGCGTCGATCGGGATCGTGTACTCGCCCCAGGAGTCGTTGCCCTCCCCGTCGGCCCAGGACGCCTCGGCGCCCTCCTCCACGTTGATCACCACGTTCACCGCGAGCAGCGACCCGTCGGGCCAGCGCTCCAGCGGGGTGTCACGGCCGTGCCCGACGAAGTCGCGGCCCCCGGTGTCCCCCGCGCCCGCGTCCGGCTCCATGCCCCCATCATGGACGTCGTGACGACGCAGCGGCTGGCGGGGCGGGTGTGCCTGGTGACGGGCTCGTCGTCGGGGATCGGCCGCGCGGTCGCGCTGGCCTGCCACGCCGAGGGCGCGGTGGTGGTGTGCGCCGACGTCCGCGCCGACCCGGTGGAGGGCGGCGAGCCGACGTCGTCGCTGGTCGGCGGGCACGAGGTGCTGCTCGACCTGGCCGACGCCGAGGCCGTGCAGGCGCTGGTGCCGCGCGTCGTCGCCGAGCACGGCCGCCTCGACGTGCTGGTCAACAACGCCGCCACCTACGTCTCCCAGCCGCTGGCCGACACCACCCTTGCCGGGTGGGAGCACGTCATGGCCGTCAACGTCACCGCCCCGTTCCTGCTCTCCCGCGACGCGGTCCGGCACTGGCGGGGCCGCGAGCCCGACGCCCACGGGGTGCGCGGCCGCATCGTCAACCTGGCCAGCCAGCACGGCCTGGTCGGGGCGCCCGCCGACGCCGCCTACGGGGTCAGCAAGGGCGCGGTGGTGCAGCTGACCCGCCAGACCGCCACCGACCACGGCCCCGACGGCGTGGTCTGCAACGCCGTGGCGCCGGGCAAGGTCATGACCGGCAAGGGTGGGCGCGAGGACGACCCGGAGTGGGTGGCGCGCTGGCAGTCCCGCACCCCGTACCCGCGCCTGGGCCGGCCCGACGACGTCGCGGCGGCGGTGGTGTTCCTGGCCTCGGACGAGGCGCGCTACACCTCGGGCGCGGTGCTCGTGGTCGACGGCGGGTGGAGCGCCAGCTAGTCGTGGTGGGCGACGACGTTGACCACCGTGCCGTCCGGGGCGCGGACGAAGAAGCGCCGCACGCCCCAGGCCTCGGTGGTGAGCGGGTGCACGACCTCCAGGCCCAGCGCGACGGCCTCGGCGTGGGCCGCGTCGACGTCGTCGGTCATCACCGAGATGGCGGGCAGCGCGGCCGCGGTCGCGTCGCGGGTGAGCAGCTGCAGCGACGCCCCGGTCTCCGGCGAGGTGTACCGGGCCACCCAGCCGAGGCTGAACTCCTGGGTGCTCAGGCCGAGGAAGCCGCGGTAGAAGGCCTCGGCCTCCTCGAGGTCGGCGACGGGCAGGTCGGCGATGACGCGGGTGGTGCGCACGGGCCCTCCAGGTGCTCTCGGGTCCCGTCAGGATCGACCCGACGACGCCGGGTGTCGAGGCCCCGGGTCAGGCCGGGGGGCCGGGGACGGTGACCCGCGCGGTCTCGATGCGGCCGTCCCGGCGGCCCACCAGCTCGGCCTCGGTGAACGTCGGCGCGGTGGCGACGAACAGGTCGTGCCCGCCGAGCACGCAGGCGAACGCGGGCTGCGAGGTGCGCACCCGCTCCAGCACCTGCCCGCCCGGGGCGAGGCGCACGCACTCGGGGTGCCGCGCGTTGGCCACCCAGATCGCACCCTCGGCGTCGGCGCAGGTGCCGTCGGGGGAGATCCCGGAGCGGTCCAGCGCGGGCCGCACCCGGGTCTCGTCGAGCCGGCGCAGCAGCGCGCGCACGCCCGTCCCCACGAGCCCGGGAGACCCGGTGACGGCCGCGACGGCCGGTGGGGTGAGCGCGGCCCAGGTGCGGCGCCGGGTGAGGCCGCCGTCGGGCAGGACGTCGAACGCGGTCAGCCGGGAGCCGATCGTCTCGGCCACCACGAGCACCGCCCCGTCGTCGAGCAGCACGGTGCCGTTGGGGAAGGCGAGGTCGTCGGCCACGGCGCGGTGGCTGCCATCGGGGTCGACGCGGACCAGCACCGTGCTCGGCGGCCCCGGGCGCTCCAGCAGCGCCACCCGGCCGCGCCGCGCGGTCACGGCGTCGAGGTCGAAGCCGAAGAAGCCGACGTAGGCCCGGCCGTGGGCGTCGACGACCATGTCGTTGGCCCGGAACCCCTGGTAGCCGCGGAGGTCGGCGTGCTCGACGAGCTCACCGTCGGGCTCGCGGCGCAGCAGCCGGTTGTCCCGCATGGAGACCACGAGCAGCCGGCCGTCGGGCAGCCAGCCCAGCCCGGACGGGCCGGCGGGGACCTCGCAGACCACCTCGGGCGGGCCGTCGGCGGCGGCCCGCCAGACCCGGCCGTCGTGCTGGTCGGAGAACCACAGGGCCTGCTGGTGCCACCGCAGCCCCTCGGGGAACACGAGTCCGGTGTGCAGGGTGCGGGCGGCGGTGGTCACCCGGTCATGCTGCCCGAACGGCCGACGGCGCGGCGCGATGAGTCCGACGGCCGCGGGTGGTCTGCCACCGTGACCGTTCCAGCCCACCAACCCCGGGAGCGCCGCCGTGCGTCTGACCGTCCACAGCTTCCTCACCCTCGACGGCGTCGCCCAGGGCCCCGGCTCGCCGGAGGAGGACCCACGCGACGGGTTCACCGCGGGCGGTTGGGTGGTGCCGCACGTCGACGACGGGTTCGGCGAGGTCGTCGACTCCTGGTTCGCCCGCGCGGGGGCGTTCCTGTTCGGCCGGGTGACCTTCGAGATGATGCGCGCGTTCTGGCCCCAGGTCACCGACCCGGACGACACGACCGCCCGGCTGCTCAACACCCTGCCCAAGCACCTGGTCTCGTCGACGGTGACCGACCCGGGCTGGGGTGACACCACGGTGGTCGCCGCCGACGTGCTCGACGCGGTGCGCCGGCTCAAGGCCGCGCCGGGCGACGGGGAGCTGCAGGTGCACGGCTGCACCGCGCTGGCCGCCTCGCTGCACGCCGCCGGGCTCGTCGACGAGTACCGGCTGCTCACGTTCCCCGTCACCGTGGGCGCGGGCCGGCGGCTGTTCACCCCGGACGCCCCGCTGACCGGGTTCCGCGTGGTGGACTCGCGCGTCACCCCGGCCGGGGTCACCTACGCCGCGCTCGTGCCCGCCGAGGCGGCCGTGGGCACGGTGAGCGTCGTGGACGGGGCCGAGCAGGTCACGGTCGGCGGCTAGCCCCGCGGGTCAGCGGACGGTCAGCCGCTGCGGCCCGTCGTCGGTGACGGCCACGGTGTGCTCGACGTGCGCGGCGCGACGGCCGTCGGCGGTGACGATGGTCCAGCCGTCCTTCTTGGTCCGGTAGGCGCTGCCGCCCTGGTGCAGCATCGGCTCGATCGCGATGGTGTTGCCCGCCCGGAGGCGGTACTGCCCGGCGTCGGCCGTGGGCTGGTTGGGGACGAACGGCCACTCGTGCATGGCGGTGCCGATGCCGTGCCCGCCGTGGTCGGGCAGGTGGGAGTAGCCGTGGCGCCGGGCGACGGCGTCGATGGCCGTCGAGACGTCGAGGAACGTCGCGCCGGGGACGGCGGCGGCGATGCCCGCGTCGAGCGCCTCCTGGGTGGCGGCGACGAGCGCGGTGTCGGCCTCCTCGACGGGCCCGACCTCGACGGTGACGGCCGCGTCGCCGTGCCAGCCGTCGACGATCGCGCCGCAGTCGATGCTGAGCAGGTCGCCCTCGTGCAGCCGCCGCCCGCTGGGCCGGCCGTGGACGACGGCCTCGTTGGGCGAGAGGCACAGCACCCCGTTGAACGGGGTCGGCGCCCACGTCGGGGTGTAGCCCAGGAAGGACGGCAGCGCCCCGGCGTCGCGCATGATCGTCTGGGCGAGCGCGTCGAGGTCCTTGAGCTTGGCGCCCGGGACCGCGGCGGCCGAGACGGCGGCGAGGCACTCGGCCACGACGCGGCCGGCCTCGCGCATCGCGGCGAGCTCGCCGGCGGAGCGGACGGGGAGGACGTGCTCATCTGCCATGGCCGCCACTGTACAACTATCCCGGTACAACTATCCCGGGATAGGTGTCCCGTAGGGTGTCGTCGTGGTCCGCATCCCCCTGAGCTCGTTCGAGCGTGAGCGCGGCGCCGCGCTGGGGGCGTTGCTGCGCGAGGCCCGCGGCGAGCGGCCGGTGCGCGACGTGGCCGCGTGCGCGGGCCTGGCGGAGGAGACCGTGCGCAAGATCGAGCGCGGCGCGGTGCCCACGCCGAGCCTCTTCGCCGTCGCGGCGCTGGCCGAGACGCTGGACCTCGAGCTGGACGTGCTGGTCCGGGCCTGCCGCGAGCAGGCCGGGCTCACCAGCGGTCGAGGTGCAGCACCTCGTCCAGCGGCTGGCGCCGCGCGGGCTTGAACGTCTCCCCCGTGTAGTACGCCGTGGGCAGCAGCGCGCCCTGGTGCACCCCGTCGGGCAGGCCGAGGATCTCGGCCACGTCGGCCTCCCGCTGCAGGTGCACCGTGGTCCACGCCGTGCCCAGCCCGCGGTCCCGCGCGGCCAGCGCGTAGCTCCACGCGGCGGGCAGCAGCGAGCCCCACAGCCCGGCCTGGTTGCCTGCCGGCAGCGGACGGCCGGTCTGCAGGCACGGCACCAGCAGCACCGGCGCCTCCCCCAGGTGCTCGCCCAGCCAGGAGGCGCTGTCACCCACCCGCTGCTGCACGGCGGCCCGCTCGGGGTCGTCGGCGTGCAGGTTGCCCGCGAAGCCCTTCGACGCCTGGTAGCGGGCGAAGCAGTCGCGGTAGACCTCGCCGATCGCGGCGCGCTGCGCCGCGTCGGTGACGACGAGCCAGTGCCAGCCCTGCGCGTTGCCGCCCGACGGGGCCTGCAGCGCCACCTCGACGCACTCCCGCACCAGCTCCAGCGGCACGGGGCGGGTCATGTCGAGCCGGCGGCGGACGGTGCGGGTGGTGGTGAGCAGCTCGTCGGTGCTCAGCGCGGGTCGGGTCACCGGGCCATCGTGGCAGCCGCACGACGGGCGGAGTAGGCGGCCGGGGTCATCCCGACCACGGAGCGGACGTCGCGGGTGAGGTGGGCCTGGTCGGCGTAGCCCAGCTGCGCGGCCAGGGCGGCGACGTCGAGCGGCTGGCCCGGGTGCAGCGCCTGGGTCGCGTCGTGCAGCCGGTGGCGCAGCAGCACCCACTTGGGGCTGACGCCGACGTGGGCGCGGAACATCCGCTGCAGCCCGCGGACCGAGGTGCCGGCGTGCGCGGCGAGTTGCTCGACGCGGGTCACGTCGGGCCGGACCGCGACGTCGTCGACGAGGTGGTTGACCAGGTCCAGCACCGGGTCCGGCGCCCCGGCGGGCAGCCGCAGCCGCAGCAGGGTCACCAGCACCGCCGCGGCGTCGTCGTCGGGCCGCCCGGCGGCGTCGCGGGCCAGGGCGTCGGCGTCGACACCCGGGAAGACGTCGGGGACGGGGACCTCCCGGCCGGTGAGGGACACGACCGGGCCGTCGAGCAGGCACGCGAACCCGCCGGGTCGGAAGCGGGCGCCGAGCACCCGGCCCGCCCCCTCGAGCGTGTAGTCGTAGCGGCCCGTCGACACCCCCGTCACGCGCGACGGCCGCGCGGTCTCCAGCGTCAGGTTCACCGCCGGGAACGGCAGCACCCCGGTCGTCCGCGGCGGCGCACCGCGCAGGTCCCACTCCAGCAGCCAGACGAACGCGACGTGGCGGGCGAGGTCGGCGGGCGGGTCGAGGCGCACCAGCCGGTAGGCCTGCCGGGACTCCTCGGGCAGCAGCAGGCCGCGGTCGGCGGGGTCGGCGCCGGTGCTCACGGCCCCGAGCCTGGCCGCGGTGTCGCGTTCGTTCAAGACCCCCGCCCGTCGCGGCGATCAGGGTGGTGCGACGACCACGACCCAGGAGGACGACGTGCGGCTCGACGGCGAGATGGAGACGGTGGAGTGGAGCGAGACCACGTGGGCCGGGGAGGACCACACCGCGGTGTCCGGGCCCAAGCAGACGACCGCGGTGGTGCGGACCCGGTGGACCGGGGACGTGACGGGCGACGGGGAGCAGCGCTGGCTGATGACGTACCTGTCGGACGACCACGCGGAGTTCGTCGGCCTGGAGACCGTGATCGGCACGTACGACGGACGGCCGTGCAGCGTCGCGCTGACCCACCGCGGGGCCTACCGCGACGGTGGTGTGCGGTCGGCGTCCGCCGTGGTCGAGGGGTCGGGCACCGGGTCGCTGCAGGGGTGGACCGGGGCCGGTTTGCTGGAGTTCGGCGGCGGTGCCGACCACCGGAGCCGGTGGTCCGTGGGTGGGTGAGAGGAGCCGCCCGGCGGGGTGTCGGCCGGCGGGGTGTTTCCTGGTGGGGTGGGCCTCTACACCGACCGGGTGCTCCCCCGGCTGATCGACGTCGCGCTCGGCCGCGGGGTCGAGGCGCTGCGGGCCGAGGTGTGTGCCGGGCTGCACGGCACCGTGGTGGAGGTCGGCTTCGGCTCCGGGCGCAACGTGGCGCACTACCCCGCCGCGGTGAGCCGGGTGCTGGCGGTGGATCCCTCGCCGGGCGGCCGGGCGCTGGCGGCGGACCGCATCGCGGCGTCACCGGTGCCGGTCGAGTGGGTGGGCCTCGACGGGCAGCGGCTGCCGCTGGCCGCCGGCTCCGCCGACGCGGTGCTGAGCACCTGGACGCTGTGCACCATCCCCGACGTGGCGACCGCCCTGGCCGAGGTGCGCCGGGTGCTGCGGCCCGGGGGGACGCTGCACGTCCTGGAGCACGGCCGCTCACCGCGGCCCGGGGTCGCGGCGTGGCAGCACCGCCTCGGGCCGGTGTGGGGGCGGCTGGCGGGCGGGTGCCACCTCGACCGGCCCGTGCCGGACCTGCTGCGGGCGGCGGGGTTCGAGGTCGACGGGTTGCGGACGTTCGTCGAGGGCCCGGAGCTCTCGGGGCGGCTGTTCCTGGGCGAGGCCCGGACGCAGGACGTGCCGCCGGATCGTGAGAACTGTCGGACCCCCTTGCCATGATGCGAACATGCGTTCGACCGGCACGTCCGAGGGGCTCGCGCAGCTGCGCGCGGGCCTCGACGCGCTGCTGCGGACGGACGCGCTGACGGGGCTCGACGACGACGAGGTGCTCGAGGTCGTCCGGGAGTGCGAGCTCGCGCGCCGCCGGCTGTCCTCGGTGGACCACGCGACGGTCACCGAGCTCGAGGTCCGCTCCGTGCCCGCACGGTTCCGCCACCGCAGCGCCGCCGGGGTCCTCACCGAGGTCCTGGGCATCGACCTCGCGGAGGCCCGGGAGCGGGTGCGCCGCGCCGCCGAGCTCGGTCCGCGCACTGCGATGAACGGCGACCCGGTCGAGCCCGTGCTCCCGGCGACCGCGGCCGCGCAGTCCCGCGGCGAGCTGTCGGACCGCCACGCCGCGGTCATCTCCCGCGCCGTGCGGGACCTGCCCCGCTTCGTCGAGCCCGAGGTGCGGTCCGCGGTGGAGGCCGAGCTCGCCGAGCGCGGCGCCCAGCTGCTCCCGACCGAGCTGCGGGCCCTGGCCGAGCGCATCGCCGCCCACCTCGACCCGGACGGGTCGCTCACCGACGACGCCGACCGCGCCCGGCGCCGGTCGTTCACGGTGGGCCCGCAGGGGGCCGACGGGATGTCCCGGGTGAGCGGCCAGCTCGACCCCGCGTGCCGTGCCCTGCTCGACGCCGCCTTCGTCAGCCTGGCGAAGCCGACCCCGGCCGGATCCGTGCGCGACCCCCGCTCGGCGGGTCAGCGCCAGCACGACGCGCTCGCCGCCGTCTGCGAGCTCGCCCTGGGCGCGGACACCGTCGGCTCGGCCCACGGCTCGCCGGCCGAGGTCGTCGTCACCGTCGGCCTCGACGACCTGGAGCGGCGGGCCGGGCGCGCGACCACGGCGACCGGGGTGCGGCTGACGGTCCCCGAGCTGCTCGACCTGGCCCGCGACGGGTCGTGGGCGCTGGCCGTGATGTCCGGCGAGGGCCACCCGCTGTGGCTGGGCCGCGGGCAACGACTGGCCTCGCCGGCCCAGCGCCGCGCCCTCGCCGCACGCGACGGCGGGTGCACCCGGCCCGGCTGCGACATCCCCGCCGCGTGGTGCCAGGCCCACCACCTGGTGCCCTGGGCCGAGGGCGGGCGCACCGACGTCGACGCCATGGTCACGGTCTGCGAGTTCGACCACCGGCTGGCCGACGAGGGCTGGACCATCACGCTGGACCCGGCCACCGCCACCGTCGAGTGGACCCCGCCGCCGTGGCTCGACCCGACGCGGACCCCGCGGGTCAACCAGCTGCGCCGGCCGTCCCGCACGCCACGAGGTCGGCCACGACTGAGCACGCGACCGGGCCGGGCCGGCGCCGTCCGGCGGACGCGCCCGAGCACGGCGCCCGAGGCAGCCGAACCGCCCTGACGGGCCTTTCCCCCGCGGTCGGGTCGGACCACGGCCGTCACAGCACCGTCGTCCCGGGGTCGCGCCCTACGACCGCGATGGTCGCCCCAGCCCCGTGCCCGTGTGGCGGGGTGCTCCGTGGTGCGCCGGTCAGGCCAGCGCCTCGAGCAGCTGCGCCTTGGACTTGCCCGAGAGGCCGGTGAGGCCCCGGTCGCGGGCCTCGGCGCGCAGCTCGACGACGGTCCACGAGGAGTCCGGTGTGCGCTCGGCGGCGACCGCGGTGGCCGGCTCGCCGACGGCAGGCTCCACGGCGGGCTCGACGGCGTCCGCCTCGACCGCAGCGGGCTCCACCGCAGCCGACTCCCGACGGGGCTCGGCCGTCGCGCGGGTCAGCCGCCGCTGCAGCTTGGCGACCTTCGCGTCGGCCCGCGACGCCGCACGCCGGTGCTTGGTCGTCTCCGCCTGCTGGGCCTTGACCTCCCCGCGGTGCGCCTTGGCCGCGGCCCGCTGGGTCTTGGCCTCGGCCTTCCACCGCTCCGCGCGGTCCACGGCCTTGGCCAGCTCCTTCTCGGCGCGGTCCGTGGCCCTGGCCAGCTTCTTCTCCGCGCGGGCGAGGCGGTCCTCCGCGGCCGCGAGGCTGCGCCGCAGCTCCTTCGTGCCCGCCCCGGCCGACGAGCCGGACTTCGTGCGCTTCTTCTTCGTGGGGCTCATGGGTCCTCGCTGGTCGACGTGCGGTGCGGTCCGACCGGCCGTGCACCGGTCCTCCCGCCATGGTCCCAGGATCCGGCCCGGCGCGGGACCCGGCCGGTCAGCGCCCGGCCGGGCCCCCGCGCACCAGCGCCGCCGCGGCGCTCGTCGTGAGCGCCTCCGTCACCCGGTCCAGGGCTGCGCCCCCGTCGCGCCACCGCTGCCAGTGCAGCACCACGTCCGCCGCGTCGCCGGGCACCAGCTCGACCAGCCGGCCCCGGTCGAGGTCGTCCCCCGCCTGCAGGTCCGGCACCATGCCCCACCCCCATCCCAGCCGGACCGCGTCCACGAAGTCGGCCGACGACGGGACGCGGTGGGTCGGTGGCGCCGCGGCCCCGGCACCGTGGCGGCGCAGGAACGCGTGCTGCAGGTCGTCGTCGCGGTCGAACACCACGACGGGGGCGCGGGCGAGCGCCGCGGGGGTCGGGCCGTCCGGGAACCACCGGGCGAGGACCGCGCGCGTCGCCACCGCGCGGTACCGCATCGCCCCGAGCGCGACGGTGCGGCACCCGGGTACCGGCGCGGCCTCGGCCGTCACCGCACCCACCACCGACCCGTCGCGCAGCAGCGCCGCGGTCCGCTCCTGGTCGGCGCGGTGCAGCTCGAGGGACACCTCGGCGGCCAGCGGGGCCAGTGCCGGCAGCACCCACGTCGCGAGCGAGTCGGCGTTGACCGCGACCGCCACCCGCGGCACCCGGCCCGGCTCGGCCACCCCCAGCCCGGCGGCGGCCTCCGCCGTCAGCTGCTCCACCTGCCGCGCGAGCCGGAGCACCACCTCACCCGCCGCCGTGACCCGGACGGGTCGGCTGCGCACCAGCAGGACCCGGCCCGTGGCCGCCTCCAGCGCGCGCAGCCGCTGGCTCACCGCGGACGGGGTGACGTGCAGGACGCGCGCCGCGCCCTCGAGGCTCCCCTCGGCCACCGCCACCGAGAGGGCCCGCAGCTGGCCGGGGTCGAGGTCCACCGGGGCCAGGCTAGGTGAAGCGGTGCTTCAGGTACCGCAGGAACATGAGCGGCGCCGGCACCACGCGGTGCCTAGCGTCCTGGTCGTGACCACCGCAGCACTCGCCGGGCTCGGCCTGGGGCTCTCGCTCATCGTCGCCATCGGCGCGCAGAACGCGTTCGTGCTGCGCCAGGGTGTCGCCGGGCGGCACGTGGTGCCCGTGGTCGCGCTGTGCGCCGCGTCCGACGCGGTGCTCATCGCCGCCGGGGTCGGCGGGGCGGGGGCCCTGGTCGCCGCGCGGCCGACCGTGCTGGCCGTGGTGCGGGTGGCCGGCGCCGCCGTCCTGCTCGGGTACGCCGCGCTCGCGGCCCGGCGGGCGGCCCGCCCGGGCACGCTGGCCCCCGCGGGCGGGACCGGGGCGGGGCTGGCCGCGACCCTGGGCACCGCCGCGGCGCTGACGTGGCTGAACCCGCACGTCTACCTCGACACCGTGGTCCTGCTCGGCAGCGTCTCGGCCACCCACGGTGACCAGCGGTGGGCCTTCGGCGCCGGTGCTGCCCTGGGCAGCCTGCTGTGGTTCACCGGCCTCGGCTTCGGCGCCCGGGTCGCCCGCCCCCTGTTCGCCCGCCCCGGGGCGTGGCGCACGCTCGACGTCCTCGTCGCCACCGTCATGGTGGTCGCGGCGGTGACGCTGCTGCTCGGGTCCTGAGCCGCCTCAGCTGCGGCTGCCCCGCAGGATGGACGTCATCTTCTTGCCCCGGGCCACCTCGTCGACGAGCTTGTCGAGCTGGCGCACCCGCTGCATCAGCGGGTCCTCGATCTCCTCCACGCGGTGCCCGCAGATCATCCCGGTGATGAGCGCGGCGTCGGGGTTCATGGCCGGGGCCTCGGCGAAGAACGTGGCCAGGTCGACCCCGTCGTCCAGGACCCGGCGCAGGCCCGCGTCGTCGTAGCCCGTCAGCCAGGCGATGACGGTGTCCACGTCGTCCCGGCTGCGGCCCTTGCGCTCGACCTTGGTCACGTAGAGCGGGTAGACCGTGGCGAACGGCATGGCGGAGACCCGGTGCGGTGCCACGGCTACTGCGCCATGTTCGCGAACTTGGACAGGTGGAGCCGGTGGGCGACCGTGATGGTCTTCGTCGGGCCGTTGCGGTGCTTGGCCAGGATCAGGTCGGCCTCGCCGCCGCGGGGGTCGTCGGAGTCGAACGCGTCGGGCCGGTTGATGAGCAGCACCATGTCGGCGTCCTGCTCCAGCGACCCCGACTCGCGGAGGTCGGAGAGCTGCGGCTTCTTGTCGGTGCGCTGCTCGGGACCGCGGTTGAGCTGGCTGATCGCGATCACGGGGACCTCCAGCTCCTTGGCCAGCAGCTTGAGCTGGCGGGAGAACTCGCTGACCTCCTGCTGCCGGGACTCGACCTTCTTGCCCGACGTCATCAGCTGCAGGTAGTCGACCATGATCAGCTTGAGCTCGTGGCGCTGCTTGAGCCGCCGCGCCTTGGCCCGGATCTCCATCATGGTCATGTTCGGGGAGTCGTCGATGAACAACGGCGCCTCGCTGATCTCCCCCATCCGCCGCGCCAGCTTCGACCAGTCCGCGTCGGACATGCTGCCCGAGCGCATCCGGGCCAGCGGGATGTCCGCCTCGGCGGAGAGCAGCCGCATGGTCAGCTCGGTGCGGCTCATCTCCAGCGAGAAGATGACGCTGCCCATGCCGTGCTTGATCGAGCAGGAACGGATCCAGTCCAGCCCGAGGGTCGACTTCCCCACGCCGGGCCGCGCCGCGACGATGATCATCTGACCGGGGTGCAGGCCGTTGGTCAGCTCGTCGAACTCGACGAACCCCGTCGGCACGCCGAGGGAGAGCCCGCCCCGGCTGGCGATGGCATCCATCTCGTCCATCGTCGGCTGCAGCAGCGCCTCGAGGGGCACGTAGTCCTCGGTGGTGCGGCGCTCGGTCACCTCGTAGACCTCGGCCTGGGCGCGGTCGACGACCTCGGCCACGTCCTGCCCGTCGGCCCCGGCGTAGCCGAACTGCACGATGCGGGTGCCCGCCTCGACCAGGCGCCGCAGGATCGCCTTCTCGGCGACGATCTGGGCGTAGTAGCCGGCGTTGGCGGCCGTGGGCACCGTCGCGATGAGCGTGTGCAGGTACGGCCCGCCCCCGATGCGGCGCAGCTGGCCGCGACGGTCGAGCTCGGCGGAGACGGTCACCGCGTCCGCGGGCTCACCCCGGGCGTAGAGGTCGAGCACGCAGTCGTAGACGTCCTGGTGCGCGGGGCGGTAGAAGTCGCCCGGGCTGAGCACCTCGAGCACGTCGGCGATCGCGTCCTTGCTCAGCAGCATGCCGCCGAGCACGGCCTGCTCCGCGGCCATGTCCTGCGGCGGCTGGCGGCCGTAGTCGGTGGCCGGCTCGACCCCCTGGTCGATGCGCACCGGGGCCGCACCGCGATCGTCGACCAGCGCCACGCGCCACCTCTTCCTGTTCCTCGGACCCGCCCGTCACCGGCCCACCGCCGTGCCCCGAGGTCTACCCGGGACCCCCGACAACCCGGCGGACCCGGCTCGGTCGCGGCGACGCTAGCCCCGTCCGGGAGCCCCTCCAACCACCGTTGTGGACGACCCTGTTGAGCGGGTGGGGACGGCTGCGCGCGGCGTTGTGCACGCCCTGGGGACAACCTGTGCACCGATCGCGATCACCGCACCGTCGCCGCAGGTGGGCGGGCCGGTGGGGGTGGGGCGGGCTGTGGAGCGATCGCGGCTCGGCGTGTCCCGGGGCTTGACAGCCCGGGCGTGTTGTCCCACCCCCGCCGGGCTCAGCTCAGGTAGCCCTCGACGGTGCCCGTGGGACGCTCGCGGGCCTCACCCGGGTCCTGGTCGGCGTCGCGGCGGGCCTGGCGCTGGCGGACCAGGTCCCACACCCGGTCGAGGCCCTGCTCGAGCTCGCGCAGGCGGTCACGCTCGGCGTCGGTGAGGCCGTTGCCCCCGGCGGCGGCGCCGCGCAGGGCGTGCTCCTCGGCCACCATCTCGTCGATGCGGGCGTGCAGGTCGTCGTCGGCCACGGGGGCTCCTCGGCTGTGGGCTGGTGGGAGCGGTCGCTCCTGCACCCACCCTGCCCCCGGCCCGGGTCCGGACGCACCACGGGCCCGCTCCCGGGGTGGGAGCGGGCCCGTGGTGGGCGGAGCGGGAGCAGTCAGCTCGCGGGGACGACCTCGACGGTGACCGACGCGGTGACCTCCGGGTGCAGGCGCACCAGGACCGGGTGCTGACCCGTGGCCTTGATGTGCTCGCGGGGCAGCTCGATGGTGCGCTTGTCCAGCGTCGGGCCGCCGGCGGCCTTGAGCGCACCGGCGACGTCACCGGCGGTGACGGAGCCGAACAGCCGGCCGGAGCCGCCCGCGGTGCGCACCGGCAGGGTGACGGACTCCAGGCCCTCGAGCGTGGCCTTGACCTCCTGGGCGTGGTCGAGGCCGCGGATGGCCCGGGCCTCCTGCGCGCGGCGGATGCCGGCCACCTGCTTCTCGGCGCCGCGGGTGGCCTGGATGGCCAGGCCGCGGGGCAGCAGGTAGTTGCGGCCGTAGCCGTCCTTGACCTCGACCAGGTCGCCGGGGGCGCCGAGGTTGTCGACGTCGGCGGTGAGGATGAGCTTCATCGTCGTCTCCTCCCGGTCAGCGTGCGGTCGACGTGTACGGCAGCAGGGCGACCTCGCGGCTGTTTTTGACCGCGATGGCGATGTCCCGCTGGTGCTGGGTGCAGTTGCCGGTCACCCGGCGGGCGCGGATCTTGCCCCGGTCGCTGATGTACTTGCGCAGCAGCGGGGTGTCCTTGTAGTCGATGTGCTCGGTGCGCTCCTTGCAGAAGGTGCACACCTTCTTCTTCACCTTGCGGGGTGGGGGCTTGGCCATGACGTGTTCTCCTCGGAGCAAGTGGTCGTTAGGGGAGGTCGAGCTGGATCAGAAGGGCGGCTCGTCGTCGGAGCCGCCGCGGCCGCCACCGAAGGACGACGAGCCCTGCGCGGGCGCGGAGCCCCAGGGGTCGTCGGCCGGGGCGCCGCCGCCGGAGCGCTGGCCGCCGGGCTGCCCGCCCTGCGAGCCACCGCCGTACCCGCCGCCGCCACCGCCACCAAAGTCGCCGCCACCGCGGCTGACCTTGTTGACCTTGGCGGTCGCGTAGCGCAGCGAGGGGCCCACCTCGTCGACCTCGAGCTCGACCACGGTGCGCTTCTCACCCTCGCGGGTCTCGAAGGAGCGCTGCCGCAGCCGGCCCTGGACGACGACCCGGGCACCCCGGGTGAGGGACTCCGCGACGTTCTCGGCCGCCTGCCGCCAGATGTTGCAGCGGAGGAACAGCGGGTCGCCGTCCTTCCACTCGTTGGTCTGCCGGTCCATGGTGCGGGGGGTGGAGGCGACCGTGAAGGTCGCCACCGCCGCACCCGACGGGGTGAAGCGCAGCTCGGGGTCGGCCGTCAGGTTGCCGACCACGGTGATGACTGTCTCGCCTGCCACGGGGTCTCCTCAGGTGTCGGTGCGGTCCGCCGGGGCGGGCCTACTTCGAGTCGTTCCGGATCACCTTGGTGCGGAGCACCGACTCGTTCAGCGACAGCTGCCGGTCGAGCTCGCTCACGGTCGCCGGCTCGCACGAGATGTCGATGACGGCGTAGATGCCCTCGGCGTGCTTGGCGATCTCGTAGGCGAGGCGACGACGTCCCCAGACGTCGACCTTGGTGACGCTGCCGCCGTCGGTGCGGACGACGTTGAGGAACGTGTCGAGCGACGGTGCGACGGTGCGCTCGTCCAGGCTCGGGTCGAGGATGACCATCAGTTCGTATCGACGCATGGGACCACCACCTCCTGTGGGCTGGGTCGGCCGCGGACGTTCCGCGGCAGGAGGGTCGTTGCGTCAGCAACCGGGCTATCGTACCAGCCACGGGCACCGCGGGACCGCGTCGTGCCTGGTGACGCCCCCTGATCCCGGGAGTCGACTCATGACGTGGCGGTGGACCGAGCGCGCGACCGAGCCGGTGCCCGGTCCCGTCCCGTTGCGGTTGTGCGCCCTGCTGTGGGCGGCGACCAGTGCAACCGGCCTGCTCAGCGTCAGCAGGCCGAGCCCGGGCATGCACCGGGGGCCGCTGCTCGCCCTGTGCCTGCTCGGCCTCGCGGGGTCCGTGGCGTTCGTCGGGGTGGGACGGCGGCGCCCCACCTGGTTCCTGCACACCTTCGTCGTCGTCGGCTACCTGGCGCTGGCCGGGGCCGTGGTGGCCGTCGGGCCCGACGACGCCCGCGCCGTGGCCACCACCGGCTTCTTCGCCGTCTCCGCGCTGCCGCCGCTGCTGCTGTTCGAGGCCCCCGTCGCGGCGGGCTACGTCGGGGCCTCCCTGGTCCTGCTGCACCTCTCGCTGACCGTGGGGCACCCGGAGCGGTCGGCCGCGTCGGCCGTCGCCCTGTGCACCACCGTCACCGCGGGGGCCGTCTACGCCTACTTCGTGCGGGGCCGCGGGGCCGCCGAGGTCGACCCGCTGACCGGGCTGCTCAACCGCCGCGGGCTCGACCGCCGGCTGGACGCCCTGGTGGGCGCGGCCGCGGCGGGCGGGCCCCCGGTGAGCGTGGGGCTGCTCGACCTCGACCACTTCCGCCGGGTCAACGAGACGGCCGGCGCCCCGGCGGGCGACGAGCTGCTGCGCGAGGTGGCCGCGCGGCTGGCGCGCCTGCTGCCGGCGGGGGCGTGGGCCGCGCGCCTCGGGGGCGACGAGTTCGCCGTGGTGCTCCCCGGCAGCGACGGGAGCGGGGCCAGCACCGTGGTCGAGGCGGCGCGGGCGGCCGTGCCCGCCCCGGCCACCGCGTCGGCCGGGGTCTCCGGCTGGGAGCCGGGGGACACGGGCTCGCTGCTGCTCGGCCGGGCCGACGTCTCGCTCTACCGGGCCAAGCGCGGCGGCCGGGGGCGCACCCTGACCCACCCCCGGGCCGACGGCGGGGACGCGCTGCGCGCCGCGGTGGCGGCGGGCGAGCTGCGGCTGCTGCTGCAGCCGGTGGTCGACCTGCGCTCCGGCGAGGTCGTGGCCGCCGAGGCCCTGGTGCGGTGGGCGCACCCGCAGCTGGGCCTGCTCGACCCCGACGCCTTCATCCCGGCCGCCGAGCTCGACGGCTCGGTGGCCGACCTCGACGACTGGGTGCTGCGGGCGGCCCTCGCGGCCGCGGACCGCTTCTCCCGCACCCACGGCCGGCCGCTGCTGGTCACCGTCAACACGGCCGGGGCGAGCCTGCTGCGCCCGGACCTGCCCGACCGGCTGCGCGCGGCGCTCGCCGAGACGGGGACCCCGCCGCGGTCGGTCTGCCTGGAGATCACCGAGACGGCGCTGACCGACGGGGGCGCGCTGCTCGACGCCGTGCACCGCGTCCGCGCCTGCGGCGTGCAGCTGGCCATCGACGACTTCGGCACCGGGTGGTCGACGCTGAGCCGGCTCGACGAGCTGCCGGTGGACTTCCTCAAGGTCGACCGCGCCTTCGTCGCCCGCCTCGGCGCCGACGGTCGCTCCCCCGTCATCACCGCGATCGTCGCGCTCGCCGACGCGTTCGACCTGCAGGTCCTCGCCGAGGGGGTGGAGACCCCGGAGCAGGCCCGGGCGCTGCTGGCGCTCGGCTGCCGGCACGCCCAGGGCTACCTGATGAGCCACCCCGTGCCGCCGGACGAGCTGCCCGTCCGCGTGGCGCCCCCCGCGGACGGCTGAGCGGGGCCGGGCCGGACCACGGGCGCCACCCGGCCCTACCCTGGGGCCCATGCTCATCGGTGCCCACGTCCGTGACGACACCGACCCGGTCGGCACGGCCGCCGAGCTCGGGGCCGAGGTGGTCCAGCTCTTCGTCACCGACCCGCAGAAGTGGGCGAAGCCGGCGCCGCACCCGCAGGCCGCCGAGCTGCGCGCCGCCGACGTCGAGGTCGTCGTCCACTCCTCCTACGTCATCAACGTCGCCAGCCTGAACAACCGCATCCGCATCCCCAGCCGCAAGCTGGTGCTGCAGCAGGCGCAGGCCGCGGCCGAGCTGGGGGCCCGCGGGCTCGTCGTGCACGGCGGCCACGTCCGCGAGGGCGAGGACGTGGCCGAGGGGGTCGCGAACTGGCGCAAGATGTTCCAGCGCCAGGCCGCCGACGGCGGCTTTGCGGTGCCGGTGTGGGTCGAGAACACCGCGGGCGGGGAGCACGCCATGGCCCGCCGCTTCGACGCCCTCGCCCGGCTGTGGGACGCGATCGGGGAGTTCGACGTCGGCTTCGTCCTCGACACCTGCCACGCGTGGGCGGGCGGCGAGGACCTCGTCGGCGTGGTGGACCGGGTGCGCGCGATCACCGGCCGCGTCGACCTGGTGCACCTGAACAGCTCGCGCGACGAGTTCGACTCCGCCCGCGACCGCCACGCCAACCTCGCCGACGGGACCATCGACCCCGCGACGCTGGTCGCGGTGTGCGCGGCCGCCGACGCCCCCGTGGTGTGCGAGACCCCCGCGGAGGGCCTGGCCGCCGACCTCGCCCACCTGCGCTCCGCGCTACGCCCGGCCTGAGGGCCCCGCCCGGCCCGGCACCCACCTCGCCGTCGACCCCGGTCGGCGGGGTTGCCACACTGGTCGCCACCACCACCCGCGCCGCACCAGGAGCCCCGCCGTGACCGACCAGCCGACGAGCACCCCCGCGGTGCCGCTGCCCGAGACGCTGCCCTACCGGCTGCTGTCGGGCACCGACGACAGCGCCTTCTGCGAGAAGGTCAGCACCGCGCTCGCCCAGGGGTACCGGCTGCACGGCGACCCGGCCGTCACCACCGGCCCCGACGGCACCGCCCTGGTGGTGCAGGCCGTGGTGCTGGCGGCCGCCGTCGACGAGCGCGGGGAGCTGCGGTGAGCGCGTCCGGGGGCCACGCGGGCGACCTGACCCCGCAGCAGGCGTGGGCGCTGCTCGAGTCCGACCCCGACGCGGTGCTCGTCGACGTCCGCACCGAGGCGGAGTGGCAGTTCGTCGGGGTGCCCGACACCTCCCCGGTGGGCCGCAACCCCGTGCTGGTGGAGTGGAACACCGCCGACGGCCCCAACGAGGGCTTCCTCGACGACCTGGCCGCGGCCGGGGTGCCCACCGACACCGAGCACCCGGTGCTGTTCCTGTGCCGCTCCGGGCAGCGCTCCGTCGCCGCGGCGCGGGCCGCCACCGAGGCGGGCATGCCGCGGGCGCACAACGTCTCCGACGGGTTCGAGGGCGCGCTGGACGCCCAGCACCACCGCGGCGGGTCCGGCTGGCGGGCCGCCGGCCTGCCGTGGCGCCAGTCGTGAGCCGCCGGGAGCTGCGGCCCGACACCCTCGCCGTCCGGGGTGGCCTGGACCGCACCGGGTTCGAGGAGAACTCCGAGGCGCTGTTCCTCACCTCCGGCTTCGTCTACGGCAGCGCCGCCGACGCCGAGGCCGCGTTCGCCGGTGACGTCGACCGCTTCGTCTACTCCCGCTACGGCAACCCGACGGTCGCCGTGTTCGAGGAGCGGCTGCGCCTGCTCGAGGGCACCGAGGACTGCTTCGCCACCGCCAGCGGCATGTCCGCGGTGTGGACCGCGCTGGCCTCGCTGGTGCGGGCGGGGGACCGGATCGTGGCCGCGCGCAGCCTGTTCGGCTCCTGCTTCGCCATCCTCAACGAGATCCTGCCCCGCTACGGCGTCACCACCGAGTTCGTCGACGGCACCGACCTCGCGCAGTGGGAGCGGGCCCTGGCCACCCCCGCGGCCGCGGTGTTCTTCGAGACGCCGTCGAACCCCATGCAGGAGGTCGTCGACATCGCGGCCGTCGCCGCGCTGGCCCACGCCGCCGGCGCACAGGTGGTGCTGGACAACGTCTTCGCCACCCCCGTGCTGCAGCGGGCCACCGACCTCGGGGTGGACGTGGTGGTCTACTCCGCCACCAAGCACATCGACGGGCAGGGCCGCGTGCTGGGCGGGGCCGTCCTGGGCCGCCGCGAGCTCATCCGCGGGCAGGTGGAGGAGATGATGCGCCACACCGGGCCCGCGATGAGCCCGTTCAGCGCCTGGGTGCTGCTCAAGGGCCTGGAGACGATGGCCATGCGGGTGCGCCACGCCTGCGCCGGCGCGCTCGAGCTGGGCCGCTGGCTGGAGCAGCAGGACGAGGTGGCCTGGGTGCGGCACCCCTTCCTCGACTCCCACCCGCAGGTGGAGCTGGCCCGGTCCCAGATGTCCGGCGGCGGCACGGTCCTCACGTTCGCCCTCGGCGGGCCGGGCGCGGGCCGCGACCGCGCGTTCGAGGTGCTCGACCGGCTCGAGGTCATCGACATCTCCAACAACCTGGGCGACGCGAAGTCGCTCATCACCCACCCCGCCACCACGACGCACCGCAAGCTCGGCGCCGAGGGCCGCGCGGCCATCGGCCTGACCGACGCGGTGGTGCGGCTCTCGGTGGGGCTCGAGGACGTCGAGGACCTGCGCGAGGACCTCGCCACCGCCCTGCAGCGCTGAGCCGGGTCGATCCCCCTCGGCTCAGGAGGTGCTCAGCCGACGGGCACGGGGTCCGGGGCCCGGCCGGCGGGGGTGGGCCGCAGCGCCGCGGGCAGCCACGACGGGGGTGCGTCGGGAGCGCCGTCGAGCACGCCGCCCGCCGGGTCGTCCACCGGGCCGGCGGTGCCCCCCTCGCTGCGCACCAGGTCCCGCGCGGGCCGCCACACCTCGCGCACCACGACCACGCAGATCGCGACGACGGCGAGGTCGCGCAGCACCACCGCGCCGGTGAACCACTGCTCCGGCAGGCCCTTCCGGTCCACGCCCAGGTAGTAGAACATCCGCGGCACCCACACCAGGGCGTCGAGGAACATCCACCCCAGCAGCAGCCGCACCCGGGGCACGGCCAGCACCGCCAGCGGCACCAGCCACAGCGAGTACTGGGGGCTCCACACCTTGTTGGTGAGCAGGAACCCGGCCACCACGAGGAACGCCAGCTGCGCCAGCCGCGGCCGGACGGGGGCCCGCAGCCCCAGCCAGGCGACGGCCGCGCACACCAGCGCGAACAGCACCAGGGTCACCGCGTTGAGCACCGCCGGCGGCTGCCCGGCCGCCAGCGGGCCGTCGAAGCCCGACCACCCGGTGAAGGAGGTGACGACGTTGTAGAGCGAGTCCGGGTCGGCCCCGCGGGTGGAGTTGAGCCGGAAGAACTCCGCCCACCCGGCCGGGAAGGCCAGCGCCACCGGCAGGTTCACCACCAGCCACGCCGCCGCGGCCGCGACGGCGGACCGCACCCAGGGGCGCACCGTCCCCGTCCGCAGGCACAGCACCAGCAGCGGTCCGAGCAGCAGCAGCGGGTACAGCTTGGCCGCGCCCCCCAGGCCCAGCAGCACGCCGGCCAGCACCGGCCGCCGGCGCGCCCAGGCCAGCATCCCGGCCGTCGCGGCCGCGGTGGCCAGGGCGTCGAAGTTGGTGAACACGTGCACGGCCACCAGCGGGGAGACCGCGACCAGCGCGGCGTCCCACACCCGCCGTCCCGAGAGCCGGCTCACCGCCCACACCGTGACGAGCCAGGCCACGGAGAGCCCCAGCGCGGCCACCGTGAAGTAGAGGACCACCTCGAGCGCGCCGGGCAGCAGGCCGGCCTGCGCCCCGGCGTACCAGGCCTTGGCCACCAGCATGGCGCCGTACTGGTAGAAGCCGGTGACGACCGGGTACTCCATGTGGCGCACCTGCTCCGCGGCCGTGCCCACGCCGTCCACCCACGCCGTCTTGTAGGGCAGGGAGCCCTGGTCGAGGCGCTCGGCGGAGTAGAGCGGGACGGTGTCGGAGTAGCACATCGCGACGTAGGGCCGGCCGTTCGACCAGTCCAGGGTGGGCACCCCGCCGGGCCCCGGCTGCTGCTGCAGGCAGGCGGCCTTGCCGAACCAGCCCAGCGCGAGGAACACCACGGCGAGGGCGAGGACGACCCGCAGCGGCGTCAGGAACCGGCTGCGGCCCACCACGGCGTGCGCCCCGACCGGTCCGCCCACCACCGAGCTTGCCTGCCCGACGGTGGGGTCGGCGAGGCTGGGCGCGACCCGGTCCACGCCGGGGCGCAGGCTGCGCCGGTCGCGCGCCGGCCGCGCCGGGGACACCACCTCGGTCTCGGCCCCGGGGCCGCCGGGTGCCACGGCCCGTCTAGCCGATCCGGATCGGGGGGACGAGCCCCGCCGGGCCCGCCGGGGCCGTGGTGGTCGGCGCGGTGGTCGTGGGCCGGCCACCGCCGCCCCCGCCGGCACCCGGGGCGGTCGTCGTCACCGGCGGCTCCGTCGTCGTGGGCGGGGCCTCGGTGGTGGTCGTCGGCGGGGCCTGCGTCGTCGTCGTGGTGGGCGCCTGCGTGGTCACCGGGGCCTGCGTGGTGCGTCGCGGGGCCTGGGTGGTCTGCGGCACGTAGGTCTGCGTGCTCTCGATGGCGGCGGCCTCGGGGAAGTCCTCGTCCGGCGTCCCGTCGAGCGCACCGTCCATCGTCGACTTCCAGATGTCCGCGGGCAGCCCCGAGCCGTAGATGATCGAGCCCGAGGAGTTGGTGATGGCCGTGCCGTCGGGCGAGCCGACCCACACCGCGGTGGACAGCGACGGGGTGAAGCCGACCATCCAGGCGTCGCGGTTCTCGCCGGTGTCGCCGAGCTGGGTGGTGCCGGTCTTCGCCGCCGACGGCCGGCCCCCGGCCAGGCCGTGGCTGCGCGAGGCGGACGCGATGGGCTGCATCGCCTTGGTGACGTTGTTGGCGATGTTCGGCTCGAAGGCCTGGGTGCCCGCGGGCGTGCCGCGGTCGAGCAGGACGGTGCCGTCGGCGGTGACGACCTTCTGCACGAAGTACGGCGGGTGCTGCTGGCCCTGCGCGGCGAAGGTCGAGTAGGCCGCGGCCATGTCGATCGGCCGGGTCTCGTAGGCGCCGAGCGCGATCCCGTTGTTCGGGCCCGACCCGTCCGGGTTGACCAGGGTCGGGGTGTTCGTGCCCGGGAACGTCGTCGGCACCCCGGCGGCGTGCGCGGCCGCGGCCACCGCGTCGGGGCCGATGTCGGCGGTGATCTGGTAGAAGATCGTGTTGATCGAGAGCAGCAGCGCGCGGGAGACGGTGCAGCTGCCGCAGGACTCGCCGTCGGAGTTGTTGACCAGCTGGCCCTGGATGGTCTGCCCGGACGACCCGTCGTAGACGTCGCTGAGCGCGACCCCCTTCTGGAGGGCCGCGGCGAGGACGAACACCTTGAACGACGAGCCGGGCTGCAGGTTGGTCGAGGACGCGTAGTCGAAGCCGTTGCCGTCGTTGCCGCCGTAGTAGGCGCGCACCGCCCCGGAGCGCGGGTCCACCGAGACGACCGCGCTGCGGAGGTTGCCCGGCTCGCCGGTGAGCACCTCCTGCGCCGAGGAGACCGCGGCCGCCTGCGCCTTCGGGTCGATCGTGGTGGTGATCTGCAGGCCCTCGGTGTTGAGCTGCTGCTCGCTGATCCCCGAGGTGCTCAGCTCCTGCAGCACCTGGGTGCGGATGAGGCCCTCCGGCCCCGTCGCGTCGCTGCCGTCGTTGGCCGCGGCGCGCGGCAGCACCGTCGGGTAGGTCTCGGTGGCCCGCTCGGCGGCGGGCAGCCACCCCTGGCTCACCATCCCGTCGAGGACGAACCCCCAGCGGTCCAGCGCCACCTGCGGGTTGTTCTCCGGGTCGTTGTAGCTGGGGCTCTGGATGGACGAGGCGAGCACGGCGCCCTCGGCGACGGTCAGCTGCTCGACGGGCTTGCCGAAGTAGGTCTGCGCGGCGGCGGCGATGCCGTACGCGCCGCGGCCGAAGTAGATGGTGTTGAGGTAGGCGGAGAGGATCTCGTCCTTGCTGGACTGGCGGGCCATCTTGGTGGAGACGACCAGCTCCTCCATCTTGCGCAGCAGGGTCTGCTCGCTGCCGACGAGCGCGTTCTTCACGTACTGCTGGGTGATGGTCGAGCCGCCCTGGGTGTCGCGGCCGCGCAGGTTGTTCAGGGTCGCGCGCGCGGTGCCGGTCAGCGAGAAGCCGGGGTTGGTGTAGAACGAGCGGTCCTCGGCGGCGAGCACCGCGTTGCGCACGTGCTCGGGGATGGCCGTGATGGGGACGTCGGTGCGGTTGCCCTCCGGCGGGACGACCTTGCCGATGACGCTGGTGCCGTCGGCGGCGAGGATGGTGGCCACCTGGTTGGTGCGCAGGTCCTCCGGGCGCGGGACGTCCACCGAGACGTAGGCGACCGCGAAGGCCAGCACCGGGAAGATGATGACGAACGCGACGACGCCGTAGAGGCTCCGGCGGACGGTGCGCCAACGGGAGGGCGTGCGTCGCGCCCGACGGCTCTCGGCGCGGGTCCTCGGGGTGGGCTCGCTCACGGGGGGATCTCCTGGGTGTTCGGGGACTGCTCGGTCGGGAGGGTCTCGGGGTGGGGCGCGGGGCGCCCGGTGTCACTCGCCTGCGGTGCGGCGGTCGGCGGCGCGGGGCCGGCGCGGCCGGCCTCCCGGCTCCACGGGGGCGCCGAGGACGTAGGACAGGACGAGGTGGTTCCAGCTGCAGGTGCGGCAGACCTCGACGGTGTGCACCGCGAACTCGTCGTGCACCGCGGCCAGCCGGGCCAGCTCCTCCGGGCTGCGCGCGGAGCCCGCGACCGGGCCCAGGTGCTCGCCGAACACCCACGACACCAGGGTCAGCTGCTCCTTGCGGCACACCGGGCAGGTGACCGCGCTGGGCCGGCCGTGGAACGTCGCCGCCCGCAGCAGGTAGGGGCTGGCGTCGCACACCTCGGTGACGCCGCGGCGCCCGGAGTGCACCTCGGCCAGGAGCGCGCGGCGCTGCAGGGCGTGGTCGACGACGTGCCTGCCGACCTCCTGACGCTGCTGCTGCACGACCGACAGGGTACGTGCGGGCCCGTGACGGGCGGGTGGGGCTGCTAGCCGGCGGGGGTGCGGCCCGGCCCGGCGTCGGCCCCCGCGCCGCCGGTGCCGGGGTCGGCGCCGGGGTCGGTGTCGGGGTCGGCGGGGCCGGTGTCGGGATCGTCGGGGCCGGTGTCGGGGTCGTCGGGGTCGGTGTCGGGGTCGGCGAGCAGCTCCACCGACGGCGAGCCCATCACCGCCCGGCCGTCGTGGTCCCCGACCCGGCCCCGCAGCCGCACCAGGGCGCCCGGCTCCAGGCCCGGCACGCCACGGCGGCCCCGGAACAGCGCGGTGACCGAGCCGCTGTCGTCGGCCACCTCGCAGGTGAACACGGGGGCGTCACGGTCCACGCCCACCTGGGTGGTGCGCACCCGGCCCGTGACGGTGACCACGCCGCGGCGCACCCGGCCCGCCGGCGACGACCCGGGCGGCGACGCGGGGGCGTCGTGCTCGGCGACGTCGGGGTCGAGCGTCGCTCCCGCCGCGGTGGCCCCGGCCCGCCGCGGAGCCCCGTCGCCACCGTCGCCGCGGGTGGCGGGCACCAGCGGCGCCACCCGGCCCGCGGAGGTGGCGAGCCGCCGCTCGGTGTCGAACGGCACGATGATGGCGACCGCGTGCGGCAGCTGGGAGACCACCCGGGCGATGCGGTCCGCGGTCCGGTCGTGCAGCACCCGGGCCAGCACCCCGGCGTAGGTGCGCCGCGGCAGCAGCACGCTGACCTCGGTCCGCGGGCCGCCGGCGCGGGTCACCAGCTCCACCGCGCGCGCTCCCAGGCGGCGGTCCGGGGTGTCGACCAGCTCGAGCGGCACCGGCAGGTTGCTGCGCTCCCACGCCTGCTCGATGAGCCGCGCCCGGGCGGAGTCGAGCACGAAGTGCACGGCGCGCAGGCTGCTCGGCCGCAGGCTGCGGCCGTACCGGATGGCCTCCAGGGTGGCCAGGTCGAGGGTGTCGACGAACACCAGCGCCACGTGGTGGGAGTAGGTGCCACGCGCGGCGTCGCCGTCGGTCTCGTCGCGCAGCACCGCCGCCTCCTCCCGGTACTCGCGGTTGAGCCGGATCAGCGCGTAGACCAGCACCGGGAAGACGACCACGACCGCCCAGGCCCCCTCGGTGAACTTGGCCACCGCGAAGATGGCCACGACGACCGCCGAGATGAGGCCCGCGGCGCCGTTCACCGCGATGCCCGCCCGCCAGCGGCCCTCCCGACGGGTCTGGTGGTGACGGGCCATGCCGAGCCCGGCCATGGTGAAGCCGGTGAAGACCCCGATCGCGTAGAACGGCACGAGCGCGTTGACCTGCGCGTCGGTGACGAGCAGCAGCACGACGGCGATGCCGGTGAGCAGGACGATGGCGTTGCTGAACACCAGGCGGTGCCCCCGGCGGCGCAGCTGGCGGGGCAGGAACGCGTCCTCGGCCACGAAGCTGGCCAGGAACGGGAAGCCGTTGAAGCTGGTGTTGGCCCCGGTGAACAGGATCAGCGCGGTCGCCGCCTGCACCACGATGAACAGGACGTGGCCGAGGGCGCCGTCACCGAAGACGAGCTGCGCCTCCTGGCTGATCACCGACGGGTAGCCGGCCTCGTACGGCGTGGCGTGGGTGAGGTAGGCCAGCAGCGAGACGCCGCCGACGAGGAACGCCAGGGTCAGCGACATGATCGTCATCGCGCGGCGGGCGTTCGGGCCCTCGGGCTTCTCGAACGCGCCCACGCCGTTGCTGATGGCCTCCAGGCCCGTCAGCGAGCTGCCGCCGTTGGCGAAGGCCCGCAGCAGCACCAGCACGGTCGCACCCATGACCAGCCCGCCGCCCTGCCCGAGCGGGACCGTGCCCTCGAGCGAGGCCGGGTCGACCTGGGGCAGCGTGCCGAGCAGCGCCCGCACCACGCCGGTGACGATGACGGCGGCCATGGCGGCGACGAAGAGGTACGTGGGCAGCGCGAACGCCTTGCCCGCCTCCTTGATGCCGCGCAGGTTGCCGTAGGCCAGCAGCAGCACCACCCCGATGGTGATCTCGAGGCTGTACGGGCCGAGCGCGGGGACGGCGGAGACCACGGCGACCGTGCCTGCGGCCGACTGCACCGCCACCGTGACCACGTAGTCGATGAGCAGGGCCACGGCCGCGACCTGCGCGACCTTGGGCCCGAAGTTCTCCCGGGCGACGACGTAGGACCCGCCCGCGCGGGTGTAGACCATGACCACCTGGCGGTAGGACAGGGTGAGCAGCACGAGGATGGCCAGGATCACCCCGGTGATCGGCAGCAGCAGGGTGAAGGCGCCGATGGCCGCGTAGGGCAGCAGCTCGATGAGGATCTGCTCGGAGCCGTAGGCCGAGCTCGAGATGCAGTCCGGGGCGAGCACGCCCAGGGCGACGGTCTTGTTCAGCCGCTCGGAGTGCAGCTGGTCGTTGGTCAGCGCTGGGCCCAGCAGGCGGCGCTTGATGCGGTAGCCCACCGGCTCGGGAACCTGGGGCGCGGGCCCGCGGGGCGCGAGGTCGAGGTCGCACCCGGGCGTCGCCGCCGTCTCGCGGGGGGTGGTGGCGTCCGGCACGGCGGGCCTCTCGGTGCGGGCGTCACGGCGGACGCGGGTGGCGGGCCGCGGGGTCCGCAGCCGCCCCATCCTCGTCCCCCGGTGGCCCACCGCGCCCGCAAGGATCGCGCAAAGATGCTGCGGTAGTACAGGTCTTGGTCTGCGCTTGACCACGGCTTGGTCCTCGGCCCGGTCCAGGGCGCCGGGGACCCGTCCACCCCCGGCCCCGCGGGCCACGCCGGCGGGGTGGCACGGCACCAGGTAGCGCACACCTATCGGTGCGATACAGTGGCGTTCTGCATCACGCAGGTGAGCGTGGGGTGCCGTCCGGGTGCCCCGCAGGTGTCGGGGAGGTGGACCGTGCTGGAGATGGCCATCCTCGGGCTCCTGCACGAGGCACCGATGCACGGCTACGAGCTGCGCAAGCGGCTCACCGGGCTCCTCGGCGCGTTCCGCGCGTTCTCGTACGGCTCGCTCTACCCCACGCTCCGGCGCCTGCAGGCCGACGGCCTCATCTCCGAGGACGCCGACCCGGAGGGCACCGGGACCCGTCGCCGCGCGCGGCGGGTCTACCACCTCACCGTCGAGGGCAAGGAGCGCTTCGTCGACCTGCTGGCCGACACCGGCCCGCAGACCTTCACCGACGACGGCTTCGGCGTGCACCTGGCGTTCTTCAGCCGCACGCCCGCGGAGGTGCGCATGCGCATCCTCGAGGGCAGGCGGCGCCAGGTCGAGGAGCGACGCGAGGGGCTGCGGTCCCAGGTGGCGAAGGCCAGCAAGTCGCTCGACCGCTACACCCACCAGCTCCACCGGCTCGGACTCGAGACCAGCGAGCGCGAGGTCCGCTGGCTCAACGAGCTCATCGCCGCCGAGGGTGACGCACCCGACACGGCACCACCCCCCGGGAGCACCCCGCCCCCGGGAGGTGACGGGGTCCCCGTCGACACCGACGTCGACACCCCACCCACCACCACACCGGCCACCGACGCCCCCGCGGACGTCACCGGAGATGAAGGAGAAGCCCGCAATGGCTGAGAACAGCAGCGGCACAGTGCGCGTGGCGATCGTGGGCGTGGGCAACTGCGCCTCGTCCCTCGTGCAGGGTGTCGTGTACTACGCCGACGCCGACCCGGAGGCCCGCGTGCCGGGGCTCATGCACGTCAAGTTCGGCCCGTACCACGTCAAGGACGTCGAGTTCGTCGCCGCCTTCGACGTCGACGCCAAGAAGGTCGGCTTCGACCTCAACGAGGCGATCGGGTCGAGCGAGAACAACACCATCAAGATCGCCGACGTGCCGCCCACCGGCGTGACCGTCCAGCGCGGCAACACCCTCGACGGTCTCGGGTCCTACTACCGCGACACGATCACCGAGGACGACACCGACCCGGTCGACGTGGTCAAGGCGCTCAAGGACGCCCGCGCCGACGTCGTGGTCTGCTACCTGCCCGTCGGCTCCGAGGACGCGGCCAAGTTCTACGCCCAGTGCGCCATCGACGCGGGCTGCGCCTTCGTCAACGCGCTGCCCGTCTTCATCGCCTCCGACCCGGTCTGGGCGAAGAAGTTCGAGGACGCGGGCCTGCCGATCGTCGGCGACGACATCAAGAGCCAGGTCGGCGCGACCATCACCCACCGCGTGCTGGCCCGGCTGTTCGAGGAGCGCGGCGTGCAGCTCGACCGCACCATGCAGCTCAACGTCGGCGGCAACATGGACTTCAAGAACATGCTCGAGCGCACCCGCCTGGAGTCGAAGAAGATCTCCAAGACCCAGGCCGTCACCTCGAACCTGCACCGCGAGCTGGGCGCCAAGAACGTCCACATCGGTCCCTCGGACTACGTGGCGTGGCTCGACGACCGCAAGTGGGCCTACGTCCGCCTCGAGGGTCGCGCCTTCGGCGACGTCCCGCTGAACCTGGAGTACAAGCTCGAGGTCTGGGACTCCCCCAACTCGGCCGGCATCATCATCGACGCCGTCCGCGCGGCCAAGATCGCCAAGGACCGCGGCGTCGGCGGCCCGGTGTTCGCCGCGTCGAGCTACCTGATGAAGAGCCCGCCGCGCCAGCTGCCCGACGACGAGGCCCGCACCGAGCTCGAGGGCTTCATCAACGGCTGACCGCCCCCAGCACGACGACGGCCCGTCCACCCGCGCGGTGGGCGGGCCGTCGTCGTCGGGTCCGGGCGGTGCGGGTCCGGGCGGGGGCCTAGCCGGTGGTGGTCGGGTCCACGACGACGAGCACCCGGCCCGTCTCGACGTCGTAGCGCCAGCCGGCCACCTCGACGCCCGCGGGCAGCAGGTCGAAGTCCCGGACCAGCGCGACGTCCGCGGCCAGGTCGGCGTCCGGGTCGGCGATGGTGCGGAAGGTGAAGTCGACCGGGTCGCGGCCCAGCGCGGTGCCGATGCGGGCACCCACCTCCGTGTCGGTCGACTTCATCATCGCGCAGTCGGTGTGCTGCATGACCGCGATGCGCCGCACCCCGAGGCTGTGCGCGGCCAGGGTCAGCGAGCGCAGCGTGTCCTCGGTGACCCGCCCCCCGGCGTTGCGCATGATCTTCGCGTCGCCCGGGACGAGGCCGAGCATGCTCAGCGGCTCGATGCGGCTGTCCATGCAGGTGACCAGGGCGAAACCGCTGGTGGCGAAGCCGGCCAGGCCCTGCAGGTGGAACCGGGCGGCGTAGCGCTCGTTGTCGGCGAGCAGCTCGTCGAACCCCGAGCGTTCCCGCGGGCCCCCGGTGGAGTCGAAGGCGGTGGTCGAGTCGGTCTGGGGCGCGGCGCTGTCCTCGGTCACGGCGCGATCGTAGGCACGCGGGCGGGCCGGGGGCGAGGCCCGGGTCACGCCGCGTGGCGCACCCGGGGGAGGCGGTAGCGTCCGGCCATGGCCCTCGAGCACCCCGTGAAGATCGGCGTCCAGCTCCAGCCCCAGCACGCGCCGGACTACGGCCTGATCCGCGACGCGGTGCTCCGCGCCGAGGACCTCGGGGTCGACGTCGTCTTCAACTGGGACCACTTCTACCCCCTCTACGGCGACGCCGACGGCGCCCACTTCGAGTGCTGGACGATGCTCGCCGCCTGGGCCGAGCAGACCGAGCGGGTGGAGCTCGGCGCCCTGGTCTCCGGGGGCGGCTACCGCAACCCGGACCTGCTCGCGGACATGGCCCGCACCGTCGACCACATCTCCGGCGGCCGGCTCATCCTCGGCATCGGCGGCGGCTGGTTCGAGAAGGACTACCAGCAGTACGGCTACGACTTCGGCACCCCCGGCTCCCGGCTGCGCCTGCTGGGGGAGAACCTGGCGCGCATCGAGTCGCGCCTGGCCGCGCTCAACCCGGCGCCGACCCGCGAGATCCCCGTCCTCATCGGCGGCGGCGGGGAGCGCAAGACGCTGCGGCTGGTCGCGCAGCACGCGCACGTCTGGCACTGCTTCGCCGACCTGGAGACGCTGCGGCGCAAGTCGGAGATCCTCGCCGGGCACTGCGCGGACGTGGGCCGCGACCCGGCCACCATCGCCCGCTCGGTGGCGTTCCCGAAGGAGGGGGCGGCCGCGGCCGAGGAGCTCGTGGCCGCGGGGGCGTCGCTGTTCACCGTCGGCACCGGGGGCCCCGACTACGACCTCGACGAGGTCGCCGCGGCCGTGCGCTGGCGCGACTCGCGCTGAGCCGCTCCGTGACCGACCACCCCGACCTGGCCGACATGCTGGCCACGGTGCTCGACCCGGGCTCGTTCGAGTCCTGGGACGGCCCGCTCGTGGCGGTGCCCGCCACCGAGGACCACGCCGCCGCGCTGGCCCGGGCCCGGGAGCGCACCGGCACCGACGAGGCCGTCCGCACCGGTCGGGGCACCGTGCGCGGCCGGCCCGTCGCCGTGGTGGGGTGCGAGTTCGGGTTCCTCGGCGGCTCCATCGGCGTGGCCGCGGCCGAGCGGCTCGTCACCGCCGTGGAGCGCGCGACGGCCGAGCGGCTGCCGCTGCTCGCGTCCACCGCCTCCGGCGGCACGCGCATGTTCGAGGGCACCGTCGCGTTCCTGCAGATGGTGAAGATCTCCGCGGCCGTCACCGCGCACAAGGCGGCCGGGCTCGCCTACCTGGTGCACCTGCGCCACCCCACGACCGGCGGGGTGTTCGCGTCCTGGGGCTCGCTGGGGCACGTCACCGTGGCCGAGCCGAAGGCCCTCGTCGGCTTCCTGGGGCCCCGGGTGTTCGAGGCGCTCTACGACGAGCCGTTCCCCACCGGGGTGCAGACGGCGGAGAACCTGCGCCGCCACGGCCTGCTCGACGCGGTGCTGCCCGCGGACAAGCTCCCGGAGATCCTCGACCGCGCGCTGGCCGTGCTCACGGGGGTCGACGCCGTGCCCCGCCCCGCCGCGGCCCCGGTCGCCGAGGAGGTCCCGGCCGTCGACGCGTGGGAGTGCGTGCTGCGCTCGCGGGACGAGGCCCGCCCGGGGGTGCGCGAGCTGCTCCGCACCGCCGCGACGGAGGTGACCCCGCTCAACGGCACCGCCCAGGGCGAGACCGACCCGACGCTGCTGCTCGCCCTGGCCCGGTTCACGGGTGCGGACGGCACCGGGGTGCCCTGCGTGGTGCTGGGCCAGGACCGCTCCCGGGAGTCCCGCGAGCCCCTCGGCCCGGCCGCGCTGCGCACCGCGCGCCGCGGGATGCGGCTGGCCGAGGAGCTGGGGCTGCCGCTGCTCACGGTGGTCGACACGGCGGGGGCGGCGCTCTCGGCCGCGGCCGAGGAGGGCGGGCTGGCCGGGGAGATCGCGCGCTGCCTGGCCGACCTCATCACCCTGCGGGCACCGTCGGTGTCGTTGCTGCTAGGCCAGGGCAGCGGGGGTGCGGCGCTGGCGCTGCTCCCGGCCGACCGGGTGCTGGCCGCGCAGCACGCCTGGCTCTCGCCGTTGCCGCCCGAGGGGGCCAGCGCGATCGTGCACCGCACGCCGGACCGGGCCCCGGAGATGGCGCGGGCCCAGGGCATCGACTCCGCGTCGCTGGCCGCGGCCGGCATCGTCGACCGCCGGCTGCCCGAGCACCCCGATGCCGCCGCCGAGCCGCGCGCCTTCTGCGGCCGGGTGGGCACGGCGCTCGCCGCCGAGCTGGCCTGGGTGCTGGCGGCCGACCCGGCGACGCGCGTGGCCCGCCGCGCCGCCCGCTACCGCTCGATCGGTCTGGCCTGACCGGCCCGCTCACCGCATCCCGCGGGCTCGCAGAACGGGGTCGTGCGTCGTCCCGGCCCACTCGATCGTGCGTCCGGGCCCCCAGGGGGCCGTCGCGACGATCGAGTGGGTGCAGGCGTCCCGCGCGGCGCACCGGGCCCCGGACGCCACGACGCCCCCGGCCAGCAGGCCGGGGGCGTCGTGAGCAGCGGCGACTAGTCAGACATCGTCGCAGTGTCGATGACGAAGCGGTAGCGCACGTCGGAGTCGACGACGCGGTCCCAGGCGTCGGTGATCTCGTCGGCGCCGATCTTCTCGATCTGCGCGCCGATGTGGTGCTCGGCGCAGAAGTTCAGCATCTCCTGGGTCTCGGGGATGCCCCCGATCATGGAGCCGGCCCAGATCTTGCCGCCACCGATGAGGCCGAAGGCGGGCACCTCGAGCGGGTCGGCCGGGGCGCCCACGCTGACCAGCGCGCCGCGGGCCTTGAGCAGGCCCAGGTACTTCTCCATCGGCAGGGTCGCGGAGACCGTGTTGACGATGAGGTCGAAGGTGCCGGCGAGCTTCTCGAAGGTCTCGTCGTCCGACGTCGCGTAGTAGTGGTCGGCGCCGAACTTCTTGCCGTCCTCCTCCTTCGAGAGCGTCTGCGAGAGCACGGTGACCTCGGCGCCCATGGCGGCGGCGATCTGCACGCCCATGTGGCCGAGCCCGCCCATGCCGACGATGGCGACGTTCTTGCCCGGGCCCGCACCCCAGTGGTTCAGGGGCGAGTACAGGGTGATCCCGGCGCACAGCAGCGGGGCGGCCACGTCGAGCTCGATGCCCTCGGGGATGCCGAGCACGTAGTTCTCGTCGACGACGATCTGCTGGGAGTAGCCGCCGTCGGTGGGCTTGCCGTCGAGCATGCCGCCGTAGGTGCCGACGTTGCCCTCGAGGCAGAACTGCTCCTCGCCGGCCTTGCAGTACTCGCACTTGCCGCAGGAGGACACCATGCAGCCGACGCCGACGCGGTCGCCGACCTGGTACTTCTTCACGGCGCTGCCGACCTCGGACACGGTGCCGGCGATCTCGTGGCCGGGGACCAGCGGGTAGTTCGCCTGGCCCCACTCGTCACGACCGGTGTGGATGTCGGAGTGGCAGATGCCGGCGAAGGCGATGTCGATGCGGACGTCCTCGGGGTTGAGGTCGCGACGCTCGATCGTCGTCTTCTCGAACGGCTCCTTGGGGCCCGGGGTGGCGTAGGCGTTGACCGTGGTGGGCACTGGCTCTCCTTCTGATCAGGGGGTCGGACACGTCGTCGGACCGGCGGGAGGCGCAGCGACGTGCGCACCCGTGCATCGGTCCACGTCCGATAGTTCTCGACCCGCCCCGGGTCCGCACGTCGAGGGGCCCGCGAGTGGGAAGTGCCCCGATCGGGAATAGGCCCCCGTGCCCGGATCGTCCCGGCGGGGTGCGCGGCGACGGTCGCTCGACCACGATGGGCCCATGACGACGAAGCAGGAGGCCGCCGCCCAGGTGCGGACGGCCCGGACCGAGCTCGGACTGACCTGGGCGAGCATCGCCGAGGCGGTGGGCCGACCCGTCGCGTGGACGACGGCCGCACTGCTGGGCCAGCACCCGATGAGCGAGGACGAGGCGCGGCGCGCGGCGGACCTGCTGGAGCTGGGGGGCGACGTCGTCACCGCGCTGCGCGAGCAGCCCTCGCGCGGCAGCGGCACCCCGGGCCTGCCGACGGACCCCACCGAGTACCGCTTCCACGAGGCGCTCTCGGTCTACGGCCCCACCATCAAGGAGCTGATCCACGAGCAGTTCGGCGACGGCATCATGAGCGCCATCAACTTCCGGCTTGACGTGGCGCGGCGCGCGGACCCGGCGGGCGACCGCGTGGTGGTCACGTTCGACGGCAAGTTCCTCCCCTACCAGTGGGAGTGAGCGTGCGGCCCACCGCGCTGGTGACCGGCGCGACCCGCGGGCTGGGCCTGGCCGTCGCGCAGGCGCTGGCCCCGACCCACGACGTGCTCGTCGGCGGCCGCGACGCGGACGCGGTGGACGCGGTCTGCGCCGGGCTCCCCGGTGCCCGGGCGTTCGTGGCCCCGCTGACCGACGATGCCGCGCTGGCGCAGGCGTGCGCGGGCATCGGGTCCCTCGACGTGCTGGTACACAGCGCCGGGGTCGGCGACCTGGGCACGGTCGAGGAGAGCGGGGCCGACCTGTGGCGCCGCACCCTCGAGGTCAACGTCGTCGCCGTCGCCGAGCTGACCCGGCTGCTGCTGCCGGCGCTGCGCGCCGCGCGCGGGCACGTCGTCGCGATCAACTCGGGCGCCGGGCTGTCCGCGAAGCCGGGCTGGGGCGCCTACGCGGCGAGCAAGTTCGCGCTGCGGGCGCTGACGGACGCGCTGCGCGAGGAGGAGGTGGGCCACGGCGTGCGCGTCACCTCGGTGCACCCGGGCCGGATCGACACCGACATGCAGCGGGCCGTCGTCGAGCACGAGGGCGGCACCTACCGGGCCGAGGACTTCCTCACGCCCCAGACGGTGGCGGCCGCCGTGCTGGCCGCCGTGCAGACGCCGCGCGACGCGCAGCCGACGGAGGTCGTCCTGCGGCCGCTGGCCCGATGAGGGCACCGACCACGACCCGCAGGAGGCCGACGTGGCGTCGCTGACCGTCACCGAGGAGCTGCCCATGAGCCCGGCGCAGGCGTGGGCGGCAGCGTCGGACCTGGGCCGGTTCGAGCAGTGGATGACGATCCACGCCGGCTGGCTCTCACCCCTGCCCGACCACCTCGAGCAGGGCACGCAGGTGTCGTCCAAGGTCACCATGGTGGGCGTCAGCAACCGCATCGACTGGACCGTCACCCGCTACGACGAGCCCACCCGCATCAGCCTCACGGGCCGCGGCCGCGGCGGGGTCAGGATCGCGCTGGACATGACGGTGAGCGGCTCCGGGGACTCCTGCAGCGTGACGATGGCCGCGGAGTTCGGCGGCGGGATCCTGCGCGGGCCGGTCAGCTCGGTCGTCCGCCGGGCGCTGCGGGGCGACATGCACCGCTCGGTGCGCAACCTGGCCAAGGTGTCCTGACCACCGTCCTGGGCGGCGGCGCCCGGTCGCGGTGTGCACGACCGGGCTGCGCGCCCCGGTGCCCTCGCCCCACCCCTCCCGGGGCGACGGCAGCACGCGGGCCAAAGTACCTAGCCGGGCTCACGACCGCCATGACCGCGGTCACACCTCGTCACCCACCGTGGTCGCCGACGCACGACACGGCACCGACACACCTCCGTCACACCGGCTCCCTACGGTCCGACGGCGCCGCCCCGCGGCGCGCCGCCGACCCGAGGAGCCCCCGTGAGCGACCGCGACACGACCGCTGCCACCGCCGCCCTGCTCGCCCGCGACCTGCCTGCCGGCGCGCTCGCGCCCGGCGGCGTCGCCCGGCGCAGCTTCCTGCGGGCCGTCGCCCTGGTGGGGGCGGGCGCGGGCGTCGCCGCGTGCTCCTCCGGCACCTCCGGGTCCACCACGACGGCCTCGGCCACGGCCGCGTCGACCGCGGCGGCGGGCACGTCCGGGGCCGTCCTGCAGCCCGGCTCGGGGGAGCTGACGGCCGACCACTACCTGGCCTCGAACCCCGACGAGGTGCTGTGGGGCTACGTCCCGACGACCTCGGCCACCCCCGTGGCCCGGATGCGCTCGGGGGAGACGATCACCATCGACGCCCTCTCCCACGAGGGCATCCTCGAGGACCAGGGCCGCGACCCCGTCGCCTGGTTCGGCGGCCAGGGGGTGGCCCGCGGTGACGTCCTCGACGACGCGGTCGCGGTGGCCGCCGAGTACACCCGCACCCCGCGCAGCTTCGACGTCGACGGCCCCCACGTGGTCACCGGACCGGTGTTCGTCGAGGGGGCGCAGCCCGGCGACGTGCTCAAGATCGAGACCCTCGCAGCCGTGCCCCGCGTGCCCTACGGGGTCGTCTCCAGCCGGCACGGCAAGGGCGCCCTGGCCCGGACGAAGGACGGCGGCGCCCCGGACGGCCTCACCCTGGCCGAGGTGATGCCCCCGGTGACCACCGACGGCCGCAGCACGGGCGACCCGCTGCGCTACGGCAACGTCAGCACCTTCACCGCCGTCGAGGACGGGATGGGCGTGATGCGCTACGGGCAGGCGTCGGTGCGCTTCCCGCTCAAGCCCTTCCTCGGGATGATGGGCGTGGCCTACGCCAGCGCCCCGGGGCTGACGTCGCCGGAGGCGAACTCGGTGCCGCCGACGCTGGGCGGCGGCAACATCGACATCGGCCTGCTCGGCCCGGGCAGCACCTTCTACCTGCCGGTCTTCGCCGAGGGCGCGCTGTTCTACGTCGGCGACCCCCACATGGGCATGGGCGACGGCGAGGTGGCGCTGACGGCCATGGAGGGCTCGCTGCGCGGCACGTTCCGGCTGACAGTGTGCAAGGCGGGCTCGGGGGACGCCCCGTCGGTCGCCTACCGCTACCCGTTCGCGGAGACCGCCGACCTGTGGGTGCCGATCGGGCTGTCCGACCCCGACGGCTCCGTCGGCGGCCAGCAGTCCGACCTGGGCGTCTCCCTGCGCCGGGCGGTGGTCAACGCGCTGGACTTCCTCGAGACCGACCGCGGCATGGACCGCGCGGTGGCCTACGCCTACCTCTCCGCCGCGGCCGACTTCCACGTCTCGCAGGTGGTGGACAAGACCGTCGGGGTGCACGGCTCGATCAGCAAGGCGCACTTCGGCTGAGGTGATCGGTTGTGCACTCTTGACTCGCACCCGGCCGGGCTGCACTGTGATGGGGACCACACGCCGTGGCGGGCCCGCCCGCCGCCGAGGAGGGGGACCCGTGACCGACACCCAGCTGCACCCGACCGCGACCGAGATCCACGACCAGGGCGCGGCCGACGCCACGCCCGGCTCCCTCTACGACCGGCTCGGCGGCACCTACGCCATCGCGGGCGCGGTCGACGTGCTCGTCGACCGGCTGTTCGCCAACGTCGGGGTCAACGCCAACGAGGCCGTCCACGCCCACCACGGCGACCCGGCCAACGCCCCCGGGTACAAGTTCCTGGTCACGGCCTGGTCGATCGAGGCCGCCGGGGGGCCGAAGTGCTACCCGGGCCGCGACATGCTCGTCGGGCACGAGCACCTGCACATCGACACCGCCGGGTTCGACGCGGTGTGGACCGAGATCGACGCCACCCTGGCCTTCCTCGGCGTGCCCGGACCGGAGCGCACCGAGTTCATGGCGATCATCGAGCGGTTCCGCCCGGAGGTCGTCGACGGGGTTCGCGTCACCGAGGACCAGCCCGGCCTGCGCTGAGACGTCTCGGCCGCGTCGGGCGGACCCGTCAGACGACCGCGACGCCCGCCTCCTGCATCCGGGCCACGGCGCGCTCCCCGTCGCCCGCGGTGAGCTCGACGGGACGGGTCGCGTCGCGCAGCACCGTGGTGCCGTAGCCGAGGCGGCGGGCGTCGAGGGCCGTCTCGAGGACGCACACGT
The DNA here is from genome assembly GCF_054783215.1 of Rhodococcus aerolatus. Lineage (NCBI taxonomy): Bacteria > Bacillati > Actinomycetota > Actinomycetes > Mycobacteriales > Nocardiaceae > Rhodococcus > Rhodococcus aerolatus. The sequence goes on from NZ_BAAGQZ010000004.1 coordinate 100,215, forward strand.
CGAGCGCGAGGCCGACCACGACGACGTCGGTCGCCCCGGCCTCGCGAAGCAGGTCGTCGAGCCCGGTGGGGGCGACCTCGCCCGTGCCGGGGTCGCGCTGGGAGAACCCGGAGTAGCCGTCCTCCCCGCCGGTCCCCTTGCGCACCACCGGCCCGGCGACCACGAGGTCGGGGTGCAGCTCCGCCCCGGGCGTGCCCGCCACGCAGTGCACGGGCCAGGTGCCGCCGTCCTTGGCGAAGTGCGGGGTGCTGGCCGGGTGCCAGTCCTGGGTGTAGAGCACGGGGGCGCCGGCGGCGCGGGCCGCCTCGACCTCGGCGTTGACCGCGGGCACGGTGTCCTCGCCCCCGGTGACGCTCAGGCCCCCGGTGGGGTCGGCGAAGTCGTGCTGGACGTCGACGACGACGAGCGCGGTGGTCGGCGAGTAGGTCGGGCGCGCGGCAGCGGTCACGGGGGTCAGCCTGCCCGAGTCAGCCGGGCATGTCCGCGGCGGCACGGCTCTGCCGCACCGTCCACTGGAACACCTGCTCGACGTCGGTGCCCGGGCCCGCCCGCACCACGGCGAGGTAGCGGCTGCCGTCGTAGTACAGCTCCTGCTCGACCACGCCCGTCGGGGAGGTGTGGTCGACCTCGGTCCCCTCCGTGCCCTCGGTGAGGCCCCAGGTGCGGGTGCTGCTGCCCGGCAGCGACCGCAGCTGGAACGCGGTGGCGTCGGTGACGGTGGGGAAGACGAGGTACAGCGCCCCGTCCACCGGCGAGCCGGCGTAGGCGCACCGGACGGCCCGCTGCGGCGGGGTCTCGGTGCCCGCCTGCAGCTCGGTCGGGTCCACCGGGACCTCGCCGCACGTCTCCGTGCCCGCGGTGATCATGGGGAACGCGCCCTCCAGGGTGTCCGGCGCGCCGGACCCACCCGTCGAGGTCGTGGTGGTCGTGGGGGGCGGGGTGCTGCTGGAGCGGGTGCGCGACGGCGTCGTGGCGCGCGCGGTGCTGGTCGCGGTGGCCGAGGTGCTGCCCGCCACCGACGGCCCGGACCCGCTGCGGCTGTACAGGACCAGGCCCCCCACGACGACGAGCAGGGCCACGACGAGCGCGGCCGCCAGCGCGACGGCCTTCCCGGTTCCCGGCGGCGGTGGCGGTGGCGGTGGCGGTGGGGCACCGGGGCCGGGGGGTGGGTACCCGCCCCGCGCCGCGGCGGGCGGTGGGTACCCACCCGGGCCCGCCGCCGGCGCTGCGTCGTCGGGGACCCAGAGCGCCCAGCCCGGGGGCGGCGGCCCCCAGGAGGGGTCGGGTGCCCAGCCGGGCGGGGGCTGCCAGCCCGCCGGGGGCTGCGGCCACGTCGGGGGTGGGTTGTAGCGCACGTCCGGCTCCCGTGGTCGACGACACGACGTGGCCGACGATGCTGCCAGACCGGCCCCGCCCGGGGGAGGCGTCCCGGCCGGGTCTACACGACCAGGTTGACCATCCGGCCCGGGACGACGATCACCTTGCGGGGCTCGCGGCCGGCGAGGAACGCCACCACCGCCGGGTCGGCCAGGGCGGCGGCCTCCACCGCGGCGGCGTCCGCGTCGGCCGCCACGTCCACCCGGCCGCGGACCTTGCCGCCCACCTGCACCGGGTAGGTGACGGTCTCCTCGACCAGCCAGCGCTCGTCGGCCGTGGGGAACGGGCCGTGGGCCAGCGAGCCCCGTCCGTCGGCGTCGCCGTGGCCCAGCCGCGCCCACAGCTCCTCGGCGACGTGGGGGGCCAGCGGGGCGAGCATGAGCACGAGCGGCTCGACGACCGACCGCGGCGCCCCGTCCGGGCAGGTCTTGGTGAGGTGGTTGGTCAGCTCGATGAGCTTGGCCACCGCGGTGTTGTCGCGCAGCGCCGCGTAGTCGGCGTGCACCCCCGCGATCGCGCGGTGCAGGGCCCGCTGCGTCGCGTCGTCGGGCTCGTCGTCGGTCACCCGCAGCGCGCCCGTCGCCTCGTCGACGACCAGGCGCCAGAGGCGTTGCAGGAAGCGGTGCGCGCCGACGACGTCCTTGGTCGCCCACGGCCGTGAGGTGTCGAGCGGGCCCATGGCCATCTCGTAGACGCGCAGGGTGTCCGCGCCGTAGAGCGCGCACATCTCGTCGGGGGAGACGCTGTTGCGCAGGCTCTTCCCCATCTTGCCGTACTCGCGGGTGACCTCGGCGCCCTCGAAGAAGAAGGCGCCGTCACGCTCGACGACCTCCTCCGCGGGCACGTGCACGCCGCGAGCGTCGGTGAACGCGTAGGCCTGGATGTAGCCCTGGTTGTACAGCCGGCGGAACGGCTCCGAGGAGCTGACGTGGCCCAGGTCGTGGAGCACCTTGTGCCAGAAGCGGGCGTAGAGCAGGTGCAGCACAGCGTGCTCGACGCCGCCGACGTAGAGGTCCACCCCGCCCGGGTCGGACGCGCCGTGCAAGTCCTCCCGCGGGCCCATCCAGTAGGCCTCGTTGGCGGGGTCGACGAAGCGCTCGGTGTTGGTGGGGTCGAGGTAGCGCAGCTCGTACCAGGAGCTGCCCGCCCACTGCGGCATGACGTTGGCGTCGCGGCGGTAGTGCTGCAGGCCGTCGCCCAGGTCGAGCTCGACGTCGATCCACTCGCTCGCCTTGGCCAGCGGCGGGCTGGGCTCGGAGTCGGCGTCGTCGGGGTCGAAGCTGACCACCTGGTAGTCGGCCACCTCGGGCAGCTCCACGGGCAGCGCGGAGTCGGGCAGCGCGTGCGGGGCGCCGTCGTCGTCGAAGACCACCGGGAACGGCTCGCCCCAGTAGCGCTGCCGGGCGAAGAGCCAGTCGCGCAGCTTGTAGGTGGTGGTGCCCGTACCCGTGCCCTGGGCCTCGAGGTGGGCGATGACGGCGGCCTTCGCCTCGGTGACCCCCATCCCGTCCAGGCTGAGTCCCCCGGGCACGCTCGAGGACACGGCCACCCCGTCCCCCGTCCACGCCGCCTGGGTGACATCGCCGCCGGAGACGACCTCGACGACCGGCAGGCCGAACACCCGGGCGAACTCCCAGTCGCGCTGGTCGTGCGCGGGCACGGCCATGATCGCGCCGGTGCCGTACCCGGTGAGGACGTAGTCGGCCAGGAACACCGGGACGGCCTCGCCGGAGACGGGGTTGACCACGGTGGCGCCGGTGAAGACGCCCGTCTTCTCCTTGTTCTCCTGCCGCTCCAGGTCGGACTTGCGGGCGACCTGCGCCCGGTAGGCGGCCACGGCCTCGGCCGGGGTGGCGGCACCGCCGGTCCAGCGCTCGTCGGTCCCCTCGGGCCAGGCGTCGGCGGTGAGCTGCTCGACGAGGCCGTGCTCGGGGGCCAGCACCACGTAGGTGGCGCCGAAGAGGGTGTCGGGCCGGGTGGTGAACACCTCGACGGGGCCGAAGCTCACCTGCGCGCCGCGCGAGCGCCCGATCCAGTTGCGCTGCATGGTCTTGACCTTCTCGGGCCAGTCCAGCAGGTCGAGGTCGTCGACGAGGCGGTCGTTGTAGGCGGTGATCCGCATCATCCACTGCCGCAACGTGCGTCGGAAGACGGGGAAGTTGCCGCGGTCGCTGCGGCCGTCGGCGGTGACCTCCTCGTTGGCCAGCACCGTGCCCAGGCCCGGGCACCAGTTGACCGGGGACTCCGAGAGGTAGACCAGCCGCTGGGCGTCGACGGCGGCGCGCTGCTCGGCGCGGGTCAGCGCGGCCCAGTCCCGGCCGTCGGGGGTCGCGCGCGTGCCGGCGGCGTACTCCGCCTCGAGCTCGGCGACGGGCCGGGCGCGGCCGGCCTCGGCGTCGAACCAGGCCCCGTGGATCTGCAGGAAGATCCACTGCGTCCAGCGGTAGAAGTCGACGTCGGTGGTGGCCACGCGGCGCTGCTCGTCGTGGCCCAGGCCCAGGCGGCGGATCTGCGCCAGGTAGCGCTCGATGTTGGCCTCGGTGGTGGTGCGCGGGTGCGTGCCCGTCTGCACGGCGTACTGCTCGGCGGGCAGGCCGAAGGAGTCGAACCCCATGGTGTGCAGGACGTTGCGCCCGGTCATGCGGTGGTAGCGGGCGTAGACGTCGGTGGCGATGAAGCCGAGCGGGTGCCCGACGTGCAGGCCCGCGCCCGAGGGGTACGGGAACATGTCCATCACGAAGAGCTTGTCCTCGGGGACGGCCGTGCCGTCGGTGGGCGCGAGCGGGCCGACGGGGTTGGCCGCGGCGAACGTGCGCTGCTCGGCCCAGCGCTGCTGCCAGCGGGCCTCGACCTCCCCGGCCAGGGCCGCGGTGTAGCGGTGGGCCGGGGCGTCGCCGGTGCTGGCGACGGTCGTCTCCGGGGTGGTCATGCGGGTGGGTCTCCTGGGCTCGGCGTCCACCCGGCGAGGACGTCCCCGGGTGCCGCTCCAGCCTAGGCGGGGTGCGGGGGCCGGGCCGTCGCCCCCGCGGGCGCCCGCAGCAGGCGTCCGGGTCCACGCGCGGGGGCCCCGCTGCGGTGATCACCAGGACGTCAGCGCGGTCGGGTGGCCCCGGGACCCACCTGGTGTCCTGGTGACCACGCCGCGGACCCCGGACCGGCCGGCTGCGAGACTGCGGCCGTGGTGGACCCCGGCGAGATCGTCGTGCCCGACGAGCCCGACACCCGCGACGGCGGGCCCATGACCGGCGGTGAGCGCGCGGTCCTCGACCACTGGGTCGACTTCTACCGGAGAACGCTGCTGCACAAGATCGCCGGCCTCGACGCCGAGCAGCTGGCCCGCCGCCCGCTGCCGCCGTCGACGCTGAGCCTGCTCGGCGTCCTGCGCCACCTCACCGAGGTCGAGGCCTACTGGCTGCGGGTGGTGCTGCTCGACGAGGCGGACGTGCCCGACCACTACTGCACCTCCACGAGCCGCGACGGGGACTTCGACGACGCCACCGCGGCGACCGCGGACGCCGACGTCGCCACCTACCGGGCCGAGCTGGTGACCACCCGCGCGAACGCCGCCGCCTGGACCGATCTCGACGGGCCCGTGCGAGGTCGGCGCCACGGCAACCCGGTCAACCTCCGGTGGATCCTGACCCACCTGGTCGAGGAGTACGCGCGCCACCTCGGCCACGTCGACCTGCTGCGCGAGGCCGTGGACGGTCGCACCGGTTACTGACCGGCGGGGTTGCAGGACGACGAGCTGGCCTGACGCGGTCCGGACCTCGAGCTGAGTACTGGTGACCTCGTCCTCGCGACCGCGCTGGTCCGAGGGGGTTTGCCCGGTTGCTGCCGATGTGGCTCACCTGTTCGAGTGAATGGTGCCGTAACCATTCCGATGACCCGTACGGGACTGCGACCTTTCGCGCGGTCCGCTCACGAGCCAGCACACGTCGTCGCGTCCGGGGAGACGTCACTAGAGCTGGGGTGCGAGTGGCCGCCCCGCTCCTGCCCCGTCCCACCGCACCTCTTGGAGTCGACGTGTCACAGTCCCACCACCACGACCCGGGCTCGTCGGAGCCCGCCCGGCCGCCACGCCGCCGGGACGCACGGCGCCGGCTCACCGCCGGCCTGCTCGGTCTGACCACCGCGATCGCGGTGGTCGGCCTGGCACCGTCCGCCGCCGCCCAGGGGGTGTCCACCGCTCCGGCGGCGGCGCCGAAGGCACTGCTCAACCTCGACACAGCGCCGGACGGGGCCAGCAGCTCCGAAGCCGTCGCCGCCACCGCCGCGGGGTTCGACGTCACGGTGGTCACGGGCGCGGAGTGGTCGACCCTGACCCAGGCGGACTTCGCCTCGTACCAGCTCCTCATCGCCGGTGACCCGAACGGCCAGGTCCCGACGTCGTTCTCCGCCAACGAGGCGACCTGGGGACCTGTCGTCATGGGCACCGCCGTGAACACCCGCGCGGGGAACCGCGTCGTCCTCGGGACCGACCCGACCGACCACGCGGGCTCCCACCCCGGTGCGAACGTCCTCATCGCCGACGGCATCGCCTTTGCCGGCGCGCAGCCCGGACGCACCGGCCTGTACTTCACGGCGTCGGAGGGTGCATTCGCCCAGGGCGGGGTCGCGCCCATCCTCCAGTCGTTGAGCAGCGGGACCGGGACGTGGACCGAGAACGACAGCCCGCCGTGCGGGGGCAACGTCGCCAAGGTCGCGTCGAACCCGCAGTTCGACTCGCTGAGCAGCAGCGACCTCGCGGGCTGGGGATGCTCGGTGCACGAGTCGTTCCCCACGTTCGCTGACGACTGGCTCCCGCTCGCCGTCGCCACCGACACGGCGAGCACGCCCGTGTGCGGGACCGACGCCGACACCGGCGCTACGGCCTGCGGTGAGCCGTACGTTCTCGTCGCCGGCTCCGGCGTCGTCGTGACCTCGCCGGACCTCGCGCTGACCCCGACGACCGGTTCCGACCCGGTCGGGTCGCCGCACACCGTCACCGCCTCCGTGACCCGCGGCGGCAGCCCCGTCGCGGGCCAGCTCGTGGTGTTCACCGTGACCGGGCAGAACGACGGTGCGACGGGGACGTGCAGCCCCGCGCCGTGCACCACCGACGCCAACGGCCAGGTCAGCTTCACCTACACCGGCACGAGCCCCGGGGACGACACGATCAACGTCAGCTTCACCGACGCCGCCTCCGGGACCAAGCAGCAGGCCACCGCGGCGGAGACGTGGACCGCTGCACCCATCACCGCCACGGGTGTCGCCGTGACCGCGTCGACCGGCGTCCCGGTCACCGCCCCGGTCGCGACCTTCACCGACCCGGACACCTCGGTCACCGCGGCCGCCTTCACCGCCAGCATCAGCTGGGGCGACGGGACCACGGCGTCGGCCGGGACGATCACCGGGGGCTCCGGCTCGTTCAGCGTCTCGGGCACGCACACCTACGCCACGCCCGGTGCCTTCACGGTGACGACCACGATCACCCCGACGGCCACCCCGTCCGGGGCCGTCACGGCGACCTCGACCGCGACCGTCGTCGCCTCCACCACGGTCAACACCTACGGGGTCTCGGGCACGGCCACGCGGCCCGGCGGCGCATCGATGCCCTTCGGCCCCGGCTCGCTGAAGGCGACGGTGGGTGCGACCGGCTTCACCGACGGGGTGCTGACCTTGCCGGGCATGACCTACACGGGCCGGCTGCTCGGCGTCGTGCCCGTCACGGTGACGGCGCACGTCGAGACCACCGGCCCCGTCACCGGCACGGTGACCGGGAGCTCGCTCGCGGTGGCGGGCTCGATCAACCTGGTCGTCGACCAGATCCTGGTCGCCGGACGCTTCCCGCTGCTCGCCCCGGGCGGCAGCTGCCGGACGACCACCCCGTCGGCGGTGACCCTGACCGGGCCCGCGACGACGCTGACCGCCGGGGGCACCCTGACGGGTTCCTACAGAGCGGCCGACTTCAGCGGGTGCGGTCCGTTCGGGTTCGCGCTCCAGCCGTTCCTGAGCTCCGCGGTCTCCGGCACGCCCACGGCCATCTCGGCCACCCTCGTGGGGCCGACGGCCACGCCGTAGCTCCCGGGCAGCGCCAGCACCAGGGCCGCCCCGTCCACCTCCGCACCGTGCGGGGTGGGCGGGGCGGCCCCGTCGGTGGGGGTGCCGCGCTCAGAAGCGGCTGCGGGCCCGCAGCGGGTAGGGCCGGCCGTCGGGGTCGACGGCCTCGCGGCGCACCGGGTCGAGCAGGTGGCGCAGCCACGCCGCGGGGGACGGTGTGCGGTGCCGGCGCAGCCGCCCGGTCGGCCGCGGCCCCTGCTCGCCGTCGTCGTGCCACCGCTCCAGGGCCGTCACCTGCGCGGTGATCGCCGCGACGGCGTCCATCGGGTCGAGCAGGTCGGCGTCGTCGCCCTCGGCGCGGCCGAGGTGCTCGCGCAGCAGCTCGAGGCGCAGCTCCCGGGCGAACACCCGGGCCCCGTCCCCGCGTCCGGACGGGTCGGTGGGCTCGCGGGGGTCGCGCGCGCCGTCGAGCACGGCGGCGGTGAGCTCCGAGTCGTGGGTCCAGCTGCGGCGGTTGAGGTTCGCGCTGCCGACCGCGGCCCACACGTCGTCGACTACGCACACCTTGGCGTGGACGTAGATGGGCAGCCCGGCCTCGTTCTCGATGTCGAGCACGTGCACCCGGTCCTCCCCCGCCCGGTGCAGCAGGTTGATGGCGCCGACCTGCCCCGAGTCCGACGCGGCCTTGGTCAGCGCGGCGTCGTCGTCGGGCAGCCGGGGCACCACGACGACGAGGTGCAGCTGCGGCTCCCGCTCCAGGGCCTCGGCGAACACGGCGGCGACGTCGGTGGACCACAGGTACTGGTCCTCGACGTAGACCAGCCGCCGCGCCCGGCGCAGCGCCTTGCGGTAGCCGAGCGCCACGCTGCGCTCGCCGCGCCGCGCGAACGGGTAGGTGGGGTGGCGCCGCGGGTAGGTGCGCAGCAGCTGCACCGCCGCGTCCCCGGCCGCCGGCGGGTCGGGCAGCCGCTCGGGCAGCTCCTGCGGGGTGCGGGTGACGGGGTGCAGCGCGTCGGCCACCACCCGCCACGGCAGCCGCGACGAGCCGGCCGGGTCCTCCCACCGCTCGCGGAACGTGTCGTCGACCTGGCCCACGGCGGGGCCGGTGATGCGCAGCTGCACGTCGTGCCAGGCGGGGGTCTCGCCGTAGGCCTCGGGGAACTCACGGGTCAGCGGGTCGCCGTGGTGCTCGGCGTCGTCGCGGCGGCCGCGGGCGAGGTCGATGCCCCCGACGAAGGCGACGTCGGCCGACGGGTCGTCCGGGTGGCGGACGACGACGAACTTCTGGTGGTGGCTGCCGGTGGAGCGGACCCGCTGGTCGAGCAGCACCTCGCCGCCGGCCTCCTCGAGGGTGTGGGCCAGGGTGCGGTTCTGCTCGCCCTGGAAGCCCATGACGTCGCCGTGGGACCGCCAGACCAGGCCCTTGACGACGGCGCCCCGCTCGGCGGCGCCGGTCAGCGCGTCCGACACCGTGGTGCCGTCGTCGTCGACGAGCTGGTCGTCGTCCCCGCGCCACTGGCTGAAGAACACGTGGTCGCCCTCGCCCACGTCCGCCAGCGCCTCGGCCAGCGCCGCGAAGTACGGCCGACCGTGGGCGAGGACCTCGGCGCGGTTGCCCTCCGACCAGGCCGGCAGCCGGGTGTCGTCGTTCGCGCGCTCGGTGGCGGTGAGCAGCCAGAGGTGGTCGTCGGACGACTCGCGGGGGGGCATGGCGGTCATGGTGGCAGCCCGGGGGGCGGGGGGCGCGTCCGGTTCGACCGGAGCAGTGCTCGCTGATGAGAGCAGTGCTCTTGACATCGGGGCGTCGAGAGCGGACCGTCGTCCCCAGAACGAGAGCACCGCTCTCGTCGAGACCTGGGAGCCCGCCATGACCGCCACCCGCTACCTCGCCCCCGACCGGTTCACCCGCACCGTCATGAACCCGGCGGTGACGTTCCTGACGCGCCGCGGGGTGAGCGTGTGGGGCAGCCGCGAGCTGCGGGTGCGCGGCCGCCGCAGCGGGGAGTGGCGCGCCACCCCGGTCAACGTGCTGCCCCTCGACGGCGAGCGCTACCTCGTCTCCCCCCGCGGGCACACCCAGTGGGTGCGCAACCTGCGGGTCGCCGGCACCGGGGAGCTGCGGGTCGGGCGGCGGACCGAGTCGTTCAGCGCCACCGAGCTGGCCGACGCCGACAAGACCCCGGTGCTGCGGGCCTACCTGCGGCGCTGGGCGTTCGAGGTGGGGCAGTTCTTCGACGGGCTGGACGCCGACTCCCCCGACGACGTGGTCGCCGCGGCTGCGCCCGGCGTCCCCGTGTTCCGGCTGTCGTGACGGGCCCGGCCGGGAGGGAGACGGCGGTGCGGCCGGTCGACGTCCTCGCCTTCACCGCCGAGCTCGGGGTCTACGTCGCTGCGGGGTGGTGGGGAGCGACGCGGGTTCTCCCGGTGCCGCTCCGGGCGCTGCTGGCGACCGTCCTCGTGGTCACGCTCGCGGCCGCCTGGGGGCTCCTGGCCTCGCCGAGGGCCCCGTGGCCGCTGACCGGGGCAGCGTCCGTCGCGTTCCGGGTGGGCTGGTTCGGTCTGGGCGCCGCGGCCCTGCTGGCGCTGCTGCTGCAGGGCTGAGCCCGCCGTACCCTGGGGGCATGGTCGTGGGAGTCGTGGTGACGGTGCTGCTGGGCGTGGGCGCGGTGGCGCTCGCCGGGATCGGCGTGGCCGGGCTGCTCGGCCGCCTGCCCCGCAACCGCTTCGTGGGCGTCCGCACCCCCGCCTCGCTGGCGTCGGTCGACGCCTTCGGCGTGGCCAACCGCGTGGCGGCCCCCGGCGTCCTGGCCGGGGCGGTCGCGCTGCTGCTGGGTGCCTTCGCGCCGGCCGCGTTCGGCGCGCTCGCCGGCACGGTCGTCGGAGTGCTCGCGCTGGTGGTGGGGCTGGTCGCCGTCGCCGCCGGCGGGTCCGCCGGTACCCGGGCCGCCGCGGCGGTGCCCGCGCCGGCGCAGTGCGCCCCGACCGCCTGCGCGTCGTGCACCGGCTGCTCGCTGGTCGGCGCGCACGACGCCCCGGCCGCCTCCGCCTGACCCCGGGCTCCCCGCCCCTAGGCGGGCGGTCCGGCGGCGATCACGTCGACCTCGACGACCGCGCCCACGGCCAGGCCCGTGACCCCGACGCAGGTGCGCGCGGGCAGCGGGCCGGTAAACCACGTCCGGTAGGCCTTGTTGAACGCAGTGAAGTCGGTGAAGTCCGTGAGGTAGACCCGCACCTGCAGCGCGTCGTCCCACGTCAGACCCATCCCGGCGAGCACGGCAGCCAGGTTGGCCCGCACCTGCTCGGCCTGGGCGAGCAGACCCCCGGCGACCAGCTCGCCGGTGGCGGGGTCCGTCGGCATCTGCCCGGTGCAGAAGACCAGGTCACCCCAGCGCGTCGCGTGGGCGAACGGGCCCACCGGCGGGGGCACGCCGTCGTCCGGGGAGAACGAGAACGTCTCCTTGGCCGTCACGGCGCGGGGCGGGCGAAGTGGTCCGCGGCCGCCGGGCGGTGCATGAGCCACACCGCGGACGCGACGAGCAGCAACGACACCAGGTTCGCCAGCCCGCTCAGGGTCAGCCCGGCGCTGACGCCGAGCAGCGAGAACAGCACGGAGACGACCCCCAGCACCGTCAGCGTGGTGCGGGCCCACCGGCGACCCTGCCGCATCCGGCGGACCAGCAGGCCCTCCACCGCCAGGAGCACCACCGTCAGCACGAGCCCCCCGACGAGGCCGGCGCCGACGGCGGACTCGGCCTGGCTGCGGGTCAGCCCGGAGGTGTCGGCGTCGAGGACGGCCGTAACGAGCGCGTCCCGGTCGACGAGCAGGATGCTGAGCAGCCCGGCGACGAGGCCGAGCGCGATGCTCGCCCACCACAGCTGGGCCGACAGCACGACCTCGGCGGGCGCGGGGTCCGGCCCGCGGCGCGCTGCGGGTGCGCGTGCCGGTGAGGGGGCCGGTGGGTGTGCGGGGGCCGGCGCCGGGGCGGCCCAGCCGGGGAACGCGCGGGGGTCGTCGTCCCACGACCCGCTGCGCACCCGATCGCTCCCGCCGGGGCGGGGGTCGTCCGGGGACGGGGGCAGGTCGGTCACGGTGACTCCTTGCAGGTGGCGGCCCGGACGGGCCGGGGTCGGGGGCCACGACGGTAGCCACCGAGCGCCGGTGTGTGGCGGCCGCACGGGGTCCTGAGCCGCCACACACCGGCGCTCGAGCGGTGCGGTCAGCGCTCGGTGACGTGGCCGAACCGGTGCAGGGTGCGGCTGATGGCCTGCTCGCGCAGGAGGGTCAGCAGCTCGCGCCGCCCGTCGGCCAGCGGCGCGGCCGTGAGCAGGCTCGCCCCGGCCTCGACGACCGCGTCCGCCAGCTCTGCGGGCGCCGGCGCACCACCGGCCAGCAGCCGCAGCCGCTCCCCGGGCTGCACCCGGGCGGCGAACGCGGCGGCGTCCTCGGTGCGCACCGTCACCCCGGCGACGGCGGCAGCCGCCTCGAGCACGGGGCTCGTCGCGTCGGCCGAAAGCACCAGCGCGGTGCCGGTGCGGGCCGCGGCGACGACGACGCGGGCGACGTCCCGGGCCGGGGCCGCGGCCTCGACCCGCACCGCGAGCTGCGCCAGCGGCCGGTACCGGAACACGTTGGCCTCGGCGCGCAGCCCCGTCGGGTCGACCTCCCGGGAGAAGACGGCTGCCCAGGCGGCCTCGTCGGACCCGGCGGCCGTGGTGAGCCACGCGTGGTCGGTCTCGTCGAGCACGGTGCCCACCCGGTGCAGGGCCACCGCCGCCGCGCTCGGGGTGGCCGTGGCCAGCGCGCCGAGGTCACCGTCGGTCCACGTCCCGAGCTGCGCCACGTAGTTCGGCCCGCCCGCCTTGGCGCCCGGGCCCACGACCGAGCCCTTCCAGCCGCCGAAGGACTGGCGCTGCACGATCGCCCCGGTGATGTGGCGGTTGACGTAGGCGTTGCCCACCTCGACCCGGGCCAGCCAGTGCTCCACCTCGTCGGTGTCCAGGGAGTGGATGCCCCCGGTGAGGCCGTAGCCGGTGGCGTTCTGCAGCTCGACGGCCTCGTCGAGGGTGTCCGCCCGCATGATGCCGAGCACGGGGCCGAAGCACTCGGTGGTGTGGAACCACGAGCCCGGGCGGACCCCGTCGCGCACGCCCGGGGACCACAGCCGGCCCGAGTCGTCGAGCTGGCGCGGCTCGACCAGCCAGGTCTCGCCCGGCTCGAGGGTGGTCAGGCCGCGGCGCAGCTTGTCCCCCGGGGCCTCCTGCAGCGGGCCCATCGTGGTGGCGACGTCGGTGCCCCAGCCGACCCGCAGCGAGCCGACCGCGTCGACGAGCTGGCGGCGGAAGCGCTCCGACTCCGCCACGGTGCCCACGCAGATCACCAGCGACGCGGCCGAGCACTTCTGCCCGGCGTGGCCGAAGGCGGAGCGCAGCAGGTCGGCCACGGCCAGGTCGGGGTCGGCCGACGGGGTGACGACCAGCGCGTTCTTGCCGGACGTCTCCGCCAGCAGCGGCAGGTCGGGCCGCCAGGAGCGGAACAGCCGGGCGGTGTCGCTGGCCCCGGTGAGGACGACGGCGTCGACGCTCGGGTGGGTGACGAGCCGGCGCCCGGCGTCGGACTCGTCGGTGTGCACCAGCTGCAGCACGCCGGCGGGGAAGCCGGCCCGCTGCAGCGCGGCGGTGCCGACCTCGGCGCACGCCCGGGTCTGCGGGGCCGGCTTGATGACGACGGCCGACCCGGCGGCGAGCGCGGCCAGCACCCCGCCCATCGGGATGGCGACGGGGAAGTTCCACGGCGGGGTGACGACGACGACGCGGTGCGGGGTGAAGCGCTCGTCCAGCTCGAGGGCGCGGTCGGCGTAGTAGGTGGCGAAGTCGATGGCCTCGCTGATCTCCGGGTCGGCCTCGGCGGGCGTCTTGCCCGCCTCGTGGACCATCGTGGTGAGCAGCTCGCCGCGGACCAGGGAGAGCTCGTCGGCGGCGCGGCGCAGCAGCCGGGCCCGCTCCGCCGCGGGGGTGGCGGCCCAGCCCTGCGCGGCCGCGGCGGCGGTGTCGAGCACGGCGTCGACGTCGGCGACCGCGGTGAGCTCGGGGTACGAGACCTGGTGCGGCGCAGCGCTGATCGCGGCCCGGGCCCACGCCCGGTTGGCGGGCAGCGACGGGTCGGTGTCGGGCTCGTTGGTGAAGACGTCGCCGCCGTGCCGGGTGGCGTCGGCCGCCCGGTCCTGGGTGCGGCGCGGGGTGGCGGGCACGGCGGCGGCGTCGCGCACGGAGTCCCGGAAGCGCCGCTCCTGGCCGGCCAGCGCGGTCTCGCCGTCGGGGGAGAACAAGGCGTGCAGGTAGTTCTGCGGGGCGGCGTTCTCCTCCAGCCGACGCACCAGGTAGCTCACGGCGACGTCGAAGTCCCCGGGGTGCACCACGGGGGTGTAGAGGATGAGGTCGCCGACGACGTCGCGCACCGCGCGGGCCTGGGCGGGGGCCATGCCCTGCAGCATCTCCACGTCGAGCGAGCCGGTGACCCCACGGGCGGTGGCGATCTCGTGGGCCAGGGCCACGTCGAACAGGTTGTGGCTGGCCACCCCGATGCGCAGCGCCCCGGCCGTCGCCGGGCGCAGCCCCCGGTCGAGCAGCCGCACGTAGCTGGCGTCGACGTCGGCCTTGGTGGTGTACGGCGCCTGGGGCCAGTCGTGGACCTCGGCGTCGACCTGCTCCATGGCGAGGTTGGCGCCCTTGACGATCCGCACCTTGACCGGGGCGGCCCCGGCCGCGGCGCGCTCGGCGGCCAGGTCGGCCAGCTCGGTCAGCGCCCCGAGGGCGTCGGGCAGGTAGGCCTGCAGCACGATCCCGGCCTGCAGCCCGGCCAGGTCGGGGTGGCGCATGAGGCGGCGGAACACCTCGACGGTCAGGTGCAGGTCCTTGTACTCCTCCATGTCGAGGTTGACGAAGACCTGGGGGGAGCGGGCCGCGGCGGCGCGGTAGAGCGGCAGCAGCCGCTCGACGAGGCGCTCGGTGCTGCCCTCGACGTCCCACGGGTTGAGCTGGCTGCACACCGAGGAGGCCTTCACCGAGACGTAGTCGACGTCCGGGCGCTGCACCAGGTCCAGCGTGCGCTGGAAGCGACGGCGCGCCTCGTCCTCGCCGAGCACGGCCTCGCCGAGCAGGTTGAGGTTCAGCCGGAAGCCGTCCTCCCGGGCCGCGACCAGGCGGCGGCGCAACGGGCGGTCGGCCGCGTCGAGCACGAGGTGGCCGACGAGCTGGCGCAGGCGGCGCCGGGCCAGGGGCATCACCAGCGGCGGGGCGAGCGGGGCGGCCACGGACCCGGCCAGCATGAGGGCCTTGTCGATCCCGCCGAGGAACGCGGGCACGGGCACGGTGCCCTCCCGTCCGCCGGGCCGGGCGAGGCGGACCAGCTCGCGGGCGGCGACGGCGTCGTCCTCGGGGCGGGCGACGAGGTCGACGAAGCGCATCGTGAACTCGACGCCGTCGGGGTCGTGGACCAGCGCGGCGAGCCGGCCGGTGCTGCGGGCCTCGGCACGCGACTCCCCGGCCGCGGTGGCCTCGACCCAGCGCCGGGCCTGGGCGACGGCGCGCTCGACGAGGGGGGTGAGGTCGTCGGGGGCGGCGACCGCGGGCGGCGGGGTCTGCGTCGACGGGGAGGTCATGGTCCCGAGCCTGCCCGCCCGCCCCCGGCCCGGTCTTGTACGGATCCCCCGGTCTGTGCGTGATAACTGCACCCAGAAGGCGAGGTTTCGTTCACAGGCCCACGGCCCAGCAGACTGGGCGCATGGTCCCCGACCCGGCGCGCGGCCCCGCGCTGCCGGACGCCGCCGTGCTCGTCGACCTGTTCGACGAGCTCTCCGGGGTGATGTTCTGCCTCAAGGGCGTCGACGGCCGCTACACCGAGGTCAACGACGCGTTCGTCCGCCGCACCCGCGAGACCCGCCGCGACGCCGTCGTCGGCCGCCGCGCGCGCGAGCTCTTCGTCGCCGAGCTGGCCGAGCGCTACGAGGAGCAGGACGCCGAGGTGCTCGCCACCGGCCGGCCGCTGCGCCACGAGCTCGAGCTGATCCGCGGCGAGGGCGGCGAGCCGGGGTGGTACCTGACGACGAAGCTGCCGGTGCGCGACGGGGCCGGCGCGGTCACCGGCGTCGCGATCGTCTCGGAGGACCTGCGCAGCGCGGACGAGTCCGACCCCGCCATGGTCTCGCTGGCGCGGGTGGCCGAGCTGGTCCACGCCCGGCTGGCCGAGCCGCTGCGGCTCGCCGACCTGGCCGAGGCCGCGGGCTGCTCGACGTCGTCGCTGGAGCGCCGGGTGCGCCGGGTGCACGGCCTGTCCCCCACCCAGTTCGTGCTCCGCGCCCGCATCGACGCCGCCCGCGCCCTGCTCACCGGCACCGACCGGCCCATCGCCGACATCGCCACGGCCACCGGCTTCTACGACCAGCCCGCCTTCACCCGGCAGTTCGCCCGCCTCGCCGGGGAGACACCCGGGCAGCACCGCCGCCGCGCTCGGGAGCGCACGTGAGCCGCGTCGTCGTGGTCGGCGGCGGCCACAACGGGCTCGTCGCCGCCATCCTCGCCGCGCAGGACGGGCACGACGTCACGCTGCTGGAGCGGGGAGCGCACCCGGGCGGCGCCACCGCCGGGGCCCGGGTCTTCGCCGGCCGCACCGCCCGGCTGAGCCGCTACTCCTACCTCGTCTCGCTGCTGCCCGAGGACCTGCTGCGCCGCGTGGGCGTCCGGCTCGCGCTGCGACGGCGGGCCGTCGCGTCGTACACCCCGGTGGGCGACGGCGGCCTGCTCGTCGAGCAGCAGCCCGGGCCCGCGACGGCCGCGTCCTTCCGCGCCCTGACCGGGTCCGACGACGAGCACGCCGCCTACCTGGCCTGGGGCGCCGAGCTGTCGGGGCTGGCGCGCGCCGTCGCCCCCGCGCTGCAGGGTCCGATGTGGACCCGGGACGCGGTGCGCCGCGCCGTGGTCGACGCGGCGGGCGAGCAGGTGTGGGAGGACGTCGTCGAGGCCCCGCTGGGGACGGCGGTGCGCCGACGCTTCGCCCGCGACACCGTTCGCGGCGTCGTCGCCACCGACGGCCTCATCGGCACCCACGCCAGCGTCGACTCGGAGTCGTTGCGCGCCAACCGGTGCCTGCTCTACCACGTCGTCGGGCGCGGCACGGGGGAGTGGCTGGTGCCCGTCGGCGGGATGGGGGCGCTGGCGGACGCGCTCGTCGCCCGCGCGGCCGCCCTCGGGGTCCGGGTGCACACCGGGGTCGAGGTCGACGCGCTGGCCGAGGACGGCCGCGGGGTGGACGTCGGTGCGGGGGACCGCAGCTGGCGGGCCGAGCACGTGCTGGCCGCGGTGGCCCCGTCGCTGGTGCGCGGCTGGCTGGGCGGGGACGCCACCGCCCCGGAGGGCTCCCAGCTCAAGGAGAACCTGCTGCTGACCCGCTTGCCGCGGCTGCGCAGCGGGGTGGACCCGGCGGTGGCGTTCGCGGGGACGACGCACCTGGCCGAGGAGCTGACCACCCTGGAGGACGCGTACGCCCGCACGGCCGCGGGGGAGCTGCCCGCGGTGCTGCCCGGCGAGGTGTACTGCCACTCGCTGACCGACCCGTCGATCCTCGGGGCCGACGGCGGGGCAACGCTGACGCTGTTCGGCCTGCACGCCCCGGCGTCGCTGTTCCGCGCGGACCCGGACGGCCTGCGTGACCGCGCCCGCGACGCCGCGCTGGCCGCGCTGCAGCAGCACCTGGCCGAGCCGCTCGAGGACTGCCTGGCCCGTGACGCGGACGGCCGGCCCTGCGTCGAGGTGGCCACCCCGCTGGACCTGGAGGCGAGCCTGGGGATGCCGGGCGGGCACATCTTCCACGGCGACCTGAGCTGGCCCTGGCTCGACGAGGAGCCCGCGACGGTCGCGCAGCGGTGGGGGGTCGAGGTGGCGGGCTCGCGGCGGGTGCTGCTGGCCGGAGCGGGGTCGCACCGCGGCGGGGCGGTGTCCGGGCTCGGCGGGGCGGCTGCGGTGGGGGCGCTGCGCGAGCTGTGAACGGGACCTCGCCTCCTGGCTGCAGAAATCACACACGGAGCTAGTTGCGGTCGAGCTCCAGCGGGTGCGTGGCCAGCAGGGCCAGTGGCATCGGCTGGCGGCGCAGCACCCGGGCCCAGAGGTCGACCCCGGGCGGGGTGAGCACGTCGTCGGGCAGCGACGGCACGACGATCCAGTCCTGCCGGTCCAGCTCGGTGTCCAGCTGCCCGGCCGACCACCCCGAGTAGCCCGCGAACAGCCGGATGCCCCGCAGCCGCGGCACGAGCTCGTCGGGCTCCGCGTCGAGGTCGACCAGGACCACCCGTCCCTCGACCGGCCGCAGCCCCACCCGCAGCGGCGCGAAGTCCCGCAGCACGCCCAGGCACAGCGCCGCGTCCCGCCGCACCGGGCCGCCGACGAAGATCGTGGCCGGGTCCGCGGCCTTCCCGCCCCACGCGGGCACCACGTCGGACACCGGCGCCTCGCTGGGCCGGTTCAGCACCACCCCGAGGCTGCCCGTGCCCGAGTGCTCCACCAGGTAGACCACGGTGCGCCGGAACGTCGGCTCGACCAGCTCGGTCGAGGAGACGAGCAGGTCCCCCGGCGCGACCCGGGGCGCATCGGCGGCCACCGGCCGATCCTGTCACCACACGCCCTCCTCGCCCCAGCGGTGGTGGGATGGGTCCGGACCAGCCCCGCACCCCAGGAGGAACCCCGTGGTCGAGCCCAGCAGCCAGCCCGGGGGCGCACGGCGCCGCGGCGAGTACGACGAGGTGACCCCGGCCTACACCGGGCGGCTGGGGGTGCAGGCGCAGCCGGCGACGACGCTGCCGGAGCAGGGGATGCCCGCCGCGCCGACGTACCAGTTCATCCACGACGAGCTGATGCTCGACGGCAGCTCGCGGCTGAACCTGGCCACGTTCGTCACCACCTGGATGGAGCCCGAGGCCGACCGGCTCATGGCGGAGACGTTCGACAAGAACATGATCGACAAGGACGAGTACCCGCAGACCGCGGCCATCGAGTCGCGCTGCGTGTCGATGGTGGCCGACCTGTTCCACGCCCCGGGCGACCCCGGTGACGCGACGGGCGTCTCGACGATCGGCTCCAGCGAGGCGGTGATGCTCGCCGGGCTGGCGCTGAAGTGGCGGTGGCGGGCGCGCCGCGACCAGACGGGGCGGCCCCGGCCGAACCTGGTGCTGGGCTCGAACGTGCAGGTGGTGTGGGAGAAGTTCTGCCGCTACTTCGAGGTGGAGCCGCGCTACCTGCCCGTCGAGCCCGGCCGCTACGTCATCACCCCCGAGCAGGTCACCGCCGCCGTCGACGAGGACACCATCGGCGTGGTCGCCATCCTCGGCACCACGTTCACCGGCGAGCTCGAGCCCGTCGCCGAGGTCGTCGCCGCCCTCGACGCGCTGGCCGCGGGCGGCGGGCCGGACGTCCCCGTGCACGTCGACGCGGCCAGCGGCGGGTTCGTCGTGCCGTTCCTCGACCCCGACCTGGAGTGGGACTTCCGGCTGCCCCGGGTGGTCTCGATCAACGTCAGCGGCCACAAGTACGGGCTGACCTACCCGGGCATCGGCTTCGTGGTGTGGCGGACCCCGGACGACCTGCCCGAGGACCTGGTGTTCCACGTGAACTACCTGGGCGGGGACATGCCCACGTTCACGCTGAACTTCTCCCGGCCCGGCAACCAGGTCGTCGGGCAGTACTACAACTTCCTTCGCCTCGGCCGCGAGGGCTACACGCAGGTGATGGGCTCGCTGCGGGAGATCGCCACCCGGCTCTCCGCGGAGATCGGCGCGATGGACTGCTTCGAGCTGCTCTCCGACGGCTCCGCCATCCCCGTCTTCGCGTTCCGGGTGGTCGGCGAGCCGGGGTTCACCGTGTTCGACGTCTCCCACGAGCTGCGGGCCCGCGGCTGGCAGGTGCCCGCGTACACGATGCCGGAGGACGCCACCGAGGTCGCGGTGCTGCGGGTGGTGGTGCGCGAGGGCTTCTCCGGCAACCTGGGCCGGCTGCTGCTCGACGACCTGCGCTCCGTGGTCACCGTGCTGCGCCGGCACGGCTCGACCGGGTCGCAGGCGCAGTCGTTCGCGCACTGAGCGGTCCGGCGGGGGAGACGTCGACCACCCTTCCGTGACCGCACCTTGACCTCGTTGTTACCTTGGGCCCCGATGTCTTCCTCCTCCTGGCGCCGCGGCGTCCTCGTCGTCCTGCTCGCCGCAGCCCCGCTGGTGGGGGCGGTCGCGCCCGCCACGGCGCAGCCCGCGCCCGCGCAGCCCGCGGCACCGACCGACCAGGCCGGGGCGCTCGGCCGGCTCGCCGAGATCGACCGCAGCACCGTCGAGCTGGAGGGTCGGCTCGCCGCCGCGGAGCAGGCGCTGGCCGCCCGCCGCGCCGAGGTCGCGGACGCCACCGCGGAGCGCGACCGCGCCCGGCAGGCCGCCGAGGCCGAGGCCGGGCGCGCCGAGGTGCTGCGCAGCCAGGTCGACGGGCTCGTCGTCGCGCTGCACGGCGGCGCCCGCACCAACCGGCTCTCCGGCATGCTCACCGCCGACGGGCCGCAGGACCTGCTCGACCGGATGACGGCGCTGGACCTGCTGGGGGCCGACAGCGCCGCCCGGCTCACCGCCGCCGCCACCGCGCAGGAGGTCGCCCAGCTCGTCCTCGCCGGCGCCGAGGCCTCCCGCACCGCCGCCGAGGCCGCGCAGGTCGACGCGCAGGCCGTGCAGGACGACCTCGTCGCCCGCCGCGCCGCCCTGCAGAGCCAGTCCGACGAGGCGAACGCCCTGCTCGCCACCCTCGGCAACACCCCCGCGGCGTCCGCCAGCCGCTCGGCGCAGGCGCTGCGCGCCTCGCGCGCCCTGGGCCGCAGCGCGCTGGTCGCGCAGCCCACCGTCGGCACGTACACCTCCGGCTTCGGCCCGCGCGGCGGTGCGGCGCACAACGGCATCGACATCGCCAACGCCGTCGGCACCCCGATCGTCGCCGTGGCCGACGGGGTCGTCGTCGACGCCGGGCCCGCCCAGGGCTTCGGCCAGTGGGTGCGGGTGCGCCACGACGACGGCACCATCAGCACCTACGGCCACGTCGAGTCCCTCGAGACCAGCGTGGGTGCCCGGGTCTCCGCGGGCCAGCTCATCGCGACCATGGGCAACCGGGGCCAGTCCACCGGCCCCCACCTGCACCTGGAGATCGAGACGCCCGGCGGCGGCAAGGTCGACCCGCGCGCGTGGCTCGCGGAGCGCGGCGTCAGCGTCTGAGGCCCCCCGCCTTCGGTGACGCGTCAGCCGTCGGTCGCCAGCCGGTCCCGGCCGGCGGCCTTGGCCCGGTAGAGCAGCTGGTCCGCCCGGGCCAGGGTCTGCTCGAGCGGCTCGCCCGGCCGGCGCCGGGTGTGCCCGCCGGAGAGCGTCTGCCCCGCCGGCAGCAGCGCGGCGATGGCCTGCAGCAGGTCCGCCGCCCGACCCGACGGGGCGTCGGGCAGGGCGACCGCGAACTCCTCGCCGCCCCAGCGCGCCACCGGCACCGCCTCGTCCACCACCGAGGCCAGGGCGGTCCCGAAGGCGCGCAGCAGCTCGTCACCGGCCGTGTGCCCGTGCCGGTCGTTGAAGTCCTTGAAGTGGTCCAGGTCGAGCACCGCCACCGTCAGCGGACCCGTCGCGGCCCCGAGCAGGGCGTCGGTGCGCTCCCGCCAGCCCCGCCGGTTCAGCAGGCCCGTCAGCGGGTCGGTCGTCGCGCCCCGGCGCAGCGCCTCCTCGGCGTCCCGGCGCACGGTGATGTCCTGCACGTAGCCCGCCGTCCACCGCACCCCGCCGGGGCCGGTGAGCCGCGCCGTGGTCACCCACGCCCACCGGGCCGACCCGTCGGGCCGGACGTAGCAGGTCTCCACCCACGGCCGCTCGCCCCGCGCCTCGGCCTCGACCTCCAGGCGCGCCATCGAGGCGTGGGCGGCGAGGCGGTCCGGGTGGGTCCACTCCCGCGACGAGCGGCCCACCAGCGCGGCCAGCGGGCGGCCGACCAGGGCGCAGTAGGCGTCGTTGGCGTGCAGCAGCAGACCCTGATCGTCGGCGATCGCCACGCCCAGCGGGCTGGCCTCCACCAGCTGGCGCAGCACGGCGCCCAGCGGGTCCCCGGCGGTCCCCCCGGTGTCCCCGGTCGTCACGGCGCGGCCGGGAACCAGCGGGCCAGCACCTCGGCGACGCCGTCCTCGTCGTGGCCCGCCGCCACCTCGTCGGCCACCGCCAGCACGTCGCGGTGCGCCCCCGCCACCGCCACGGCGCGGCCCGCCCACCGCAGCATGGGCAGGTCGTTGGGCATGTCACCGAAGGCCACCACGTCCGCCGCGGGCACCCCGAGCTCGGCGGCCAGCGACGCCAGCCCGGTCGCCTTGTCCACCCCGGGGGCGTTGAGCTCGACGAAGCTGCGGCTGCTGCTCGCCGTCACGGCGGCGCGCCCGGCCACGACGGGCAGCGCACGCGCCAGCAGCTCGTCGGGCGGCAGCGTCGGGTGGTGGCCCAGCACGGTCACGGCCCCGTCCGCCACCAGCTCGCCGACGGGGCGCGGGGGGTGGGGCCACGGCCGCGACGGGGTGTAGCCGGGCTCGTGGCCGAACCCGCGGTCGGGCCGCTCCACGGCGAAGACCAGCCCGGGCAGGGCGGCGCGCAGGTCGTCGGTGACGGCGCGGGCCACGGCGGCGGGCAGCAGCTGCTGGTGCAGCGCCCGCTCCGCGGCCGGGTCCCACCGCACGGCGCCGTTGGCGCACACCGCCACCGCCCGGTGCCCGGTGGCCGCCACGACGGGTCCCAGCGAGCGGGGGGCCCGGCCGGTGACGAGCACCAGCGGCACGCCGGCGGCGACGACCGCGTCCAGCACGGCCCGGGTGCGGGCGCTGATGGTGCCGTCGGAGCGCAGCAGGGTGCCGTCGAGGTCGGTCGCGACGAGCCGGGGCGCGGCGGTCCGGGCCCGCGTCGCCGTCACGGCACCGTCCGACATGCCCGTTATCCTCGCGCAACGGGTGCTGCCGCGCCCGGACGACCCGACCCGACCCGACGCGACCCAGCCCCCGAGGAGCGTGCGTGCCGCTGCGCCTGTGGTTCAACCAGGCCTACCGCGGCACCTACCAGCTGATCGGCATGCTGCGCGAGGGCGCGGCCGCCGACGGCACGCAGCTGCACGTCACGGGCAGCCACACCGCCCGGTCGACGCCGTTCCTGCAGGCGTGCGACGTCGCTTTCCGCGAGCCCGAGCACGTCACCGGGGACGACTGGGTCGAGCTCGCGCTGCGGACGTGCCGGGACCGGGGGATCGACGTGTTCGTCCCGGGCCGGGAGCGCGCCGCGGTGGCCGACGCCGAGGCCGCGTTCACCGCCGCGGGGGTCCGGCTGATGGTCTCCCCGGGTGACGCGGTGCGGACCCTGGGGGACAAGGCCGCCGCCCACGAGGCCGCCCGCGCCCTGGGCGTGCCGGTGGCGGAGACGCACGTCGTGACCGACGCCGGCGGGTTCCGGGCTGCCTACGCGGCGCTGCGCGGGGCCGGGCACCAGGTGTGCCTCAAGCCGGCGGTCGACCACGGCGCGAAGGGGTTCCGGGTGCTCGACGAGACGGTGGGCGGCTACGACGACCTGCTGGAGCTGCCCGGCCCGCGCATCCACCCCGACGACGTCGAGGCCCGGATCGCCGCGCGCGGCACGGTGGCCCCGGTGCTGGTGTGCGAGCTGCTCACCGGTGACGAGGTCAGCGTGGACACCCTCTCCCACGACGGCGCGCTGCTCGCCGCGGTGCCCCGGTCCAAGGGCGGCCCGCAGTGGACCCGGCAGCTCGTCGACGATCCCGGTGCGGTCGCGATCGCCCGGACGATGAGCGAGGGGTTCGGGCTGCGGTACCTGTCCAACGTGCAGGTCCGCCACGGGGCACGGGGGGCGACGCTGCTCGAGGTGAACACCCGGGCGGCGTCGGGGCTGTTCCACTCCGCGGCCAGCGGGCTCAACCTGCCGCACCTGGCGCTGCGGCTGCTGCTCGACGGGGAGGTCCCGGTGCCGGCACCGCGGGTCGGTGCGACGGTGCTGACGTGGACCGAGGCGGCCGAGGTCACCCTGCCGTTCTGACGGCTCGCCGGCGGGACAGAGCAGCACGGCGGCACCGTGGCGCGGACCGGCTGCTGCGGGACGTGCCTGCGGCGGCGCCCGCACGGTCGGGCGGCGCGACGCTGCTGACGTGGACCACCGAGTCCAGGGGCACGTGGCCGTCCTGACCGCGGCACGGCGGGTCCGACACGGCGGACGAGGCCCGACCTGGCCGTCGGGAGCCGTGACGGGAAATGGTCGTGTCCGCCGTACGACCGACTCGACCATTCGTTAGCAGAACACCATGTTCACCCACTCGGGTGCACGCGACACCACTTTTACCGAAATGGTGTCCCATTCGCGGGACTGCCTTACGTTTCGTCCGCCCGGTCCAGGGCGCCACGCACCTCGTTCCCAGGAGACGCCGATGTCCCAGTCCTCGTTGCCGCTGCCCCGCCGCACCGGCCGCCACCGCGCCCTGAGCCCCCAGCGCCGCCGCATGGTCCTCGGTGCTGGTGGTTCCGTCCTCGCCGCCGCCGGCCTGACCGGCGCCCTGGCGACCCCGGCCGGCGCCGCCGCACCCGCCCCCGCCGCGTGCACCGCCGCGGCCGGCGAGTCGGTGGAGGTCGGCTCGTCCAGCTTCCCCAACCCCGACCCCTACTGCTCCGCCGACGCGTCGGACTCCACCGGCACCGCGAGGGCGACGGCGGTGGGTCAGGGTTCCGTCCCCGGGTCCGACCCCCTCGGCAGCTACGCCACCGCCGACAGCTACGGGTCGGGCGACGCCTCGGCGCGAGCGACGGGCGGGGGCTACGCGGACGCCACGGTCGAGGACGGGGGGACCGCGTCGGCGACCTCGAACGGCTACATCGACCCCGACAGCCCCTTCCACGCCCACGCCTACGCCAGTGACGGCGGGACCGCCCGGGCCGACGTCAACGGGTTCTCCGACGCCCAGGCCTACGGCTACGACGGCGGCTCGGCCACGGCCACGGCAGCGGGCGGGGGGGTCGCCTACAGCGACGCCGACACCGGCGGCGTCGCGTCCAGCTACGCCACCGGCGCCGACTCGTCGGCGACGGCCTACGCGTACGACGGCGAGGGCGCGTACGCCGCTGCCGGCTTCGGCGGCGAGGCCTACGCCGACACGACGGCGGACAACACCTGCAGCGGAGGCCTGTCCGGCGCCTACGACACCGCGTCGGACAGCGGCTGCGTCAGCATCGGCGAGCGCACCTACCAGTTCCGGCTCACCCTGCCCGCGCCCGGCACCGTGCCGACGCCGCCGATCGACGTCGTCATCCAGTAGTCCTCCCCCGCACCACCGCTCACCGGGCCCCGCACGCCGCCCCGCGTGCGGGGCCCGGTGTCGTCCAACCCCGCCTGCCCGGCGTCCGGACGTGGCATCCTCCCGGGCACAGGTGTGCACCGGGGCACACCGGGAAGAGGGGTCCTCGTGCGCCTGCGCCGCCTGTCCGTCACCGCCGTCCTCGCCGCCACGGCCGCCGTCGTGGCCGCGGCCCCCGCCCTCGCCGCGCCGGTCGCCACCCAGGCCACCGCCCCCGCGGACGGCACCCTGCTCAGCGCCGCCCCCATCCAGGTGGCCTACCTCGGCGCCGCCGCGCAGAAGATCGGCTACGCGACGACGGACTCCACCGGGGCGTCCCGGGTGGTCACCGGCACCGTGCTGAGCCCCCGCTCCCCGTGGCGCGGTCCGGGCCCGCGCCCGCTGACGTCGTTCGCCGTCGGCACCATCGGCCAGGGCGACCAGTGCGCCCCGTCGACGCTGTTCCAGCAGGGCCTGGAGTACGAGGCCGCCACCATCGCCCCGCTGCTGCTGGCCGGGGAGACCGTGGTGGTCACCGACTACATCGGCCTCGGCACGCCGGGCGTGCACACCTACGTCAACCGGGTCGACGAGGGCCACGCCGTGCTCGACGCGGCGCGCGCGGCACAGCAGCTCGGCACCCGCGACCCCGCGGTCGACGTGGCCGCCGACGGCCCCGTCGGGCTCTACGGCTACTCCCAGGGCGGCGGCGCCGTGGCCGCGGCGGCCGAGCTCGCCCCCACCTACGCCCCGGAGCTCGACCTGGTCGGCGCCGCAGCGGGTGCACCCCCGGCCGACCTCGCGGCCACCGCCGCCCAGCTCGACGGCACCGCGCTGACCGGCCTGCTCGGCTACGCCGTGAACAGCCTGGCCGCGTCCTACCCCGCGGTGGCCACGGCGCTGCCGCCGCTGCTCAACGCGCGCGGGCAGCAGGTGCTGGCTGAGACCGCGACCCAGTGCGTGGCCGCGACCGCGCTGCGCTACGCGTTCAACCGCACCTCGCAGTACACGGTCAGCGGGCAGCCGTTGACGGCGTTCCTCGGGCAGGAGCCGTTCGCCTCCGCCGTGGCCGCGCAGCAGATCGGGACCCTGACCCCCACTGCGCCGGTGTACATCTGGCAGGGCCGCAACGACGACGTGGTGCCCTACGCCCAGTCCCGGCAGCTCGCCGCGGACTGGTGCGGGAAGGGCGCGGACGTCACCTTCCGCCGGTACGACATCGCGCCGACGTTCCCCGGCTACGGCTTCGGCCACGCGCTGCCGGCGATCGTCGGGCTGCCCGAGGCGCAGGCGTGGCTCTACCAGCGCTACCTGGGCACCCCGGCCACCGACGGCTGCGCCGCCCTGCCCCCGACCACCTAGGCCCAGCCCGTGCATCCCGCGGGCTCGATGCCGTCCACGACCCCGGATCGGTGCATCGCGCCCGCGGGATGCAGGCAGGGGCTGGGCCGTCAGGGGCGGACGACGTCGATCGGGGTGATGGCCTCGGCCGCGGGCAGGGCGAAGCCGAGCACCTGGGCGTAGAAGCTGAGCTCGCCGTCCAGCGCGGCCCGGATGTTCTCCGCCTTGCGGAAGCCGTGCTGCTCACCGGGGAACAGCAGGTACGCGTGCGGCACCCCGCGCTCGCGCAGCGCGGCCACGATCATCTCCGCCTGCGCGGGCGGCACCACCGCGTCCTCGTCGCCCTGGAACACCGCGAGCGGGGTGTCGATCGCCTCGACGTGGTGGATGGGGGAGCGCTCGTCGTAGACCGCGCGCCCCGACGGCCACGGCGCGACGAGCCCGTCGAGGTAGCGCGACTCGAAGGAGTGGGTGTCCTCCGCGAGCGCGGCGAGGTCGGCCACGCCGTAGTGGCTGGCCCCGGCGGCGAACACCCCGGGCCGGAACGCGAGCGCGGCCAGGGTGGTGTACCCACCCGCGGACCCGCCCCGGATCACGGCCCGCCGCGGGTCGACCCGGCCCTGCTCGGCCAGCCACCGCACGCAGGCCACCACGTCGTCGACGTCGGCGATGCCCCAGCGGCCCTGCAGCGCGTCGCGGTAGCGGCGGCCGTAACCGGTGGACCCGCGGTAGTCCACGTCGGCCACCGCGAACCCGCGTGACGTCCAGTACTGCACGGCCAGGTTCAGCACGGGCGACGCCGCCCCCGTCGGTCCACCGTGGACGACGACGACCAGCGGCGGCAGCGCGCCCTCGGGGCCGGTGACGTCGGGGTTGGTGGGCGGGTAGACGTTCGCGTGCGCGTGGTCCACCCCGCTGCCGCCGTCGGGGGTGGGGAACGTGACGTGCTCCGGCCGGGAGAACCACCCCGGGTCGACCCCGAGCTCGCGGGCGGGCCGCAGCACGCGCACGGCCCCGTCATCCACCCCGACCCGCAGGACGACGGGCTCCGACGCCGGACCGCCGGCGACGCAGACGACCTCGGCGCCGCGGGAACGGAGCTGGCGGAACGCGGCGAAGGGGGTGTCGAGCTCGCGGGTGCTGCCGTCCGGGTCCAGCACCACGAGCCGGTCGGCACCGTCGCGCGGCCGGGCGAGGACGACGCGGCCGTCGTCGAGCAGGGCGTAGCGGCTGTTCCCCAGCTGCCACGCCGGCCCGCCGATGTCGACCCCCGCGTCGTGGACCAGCTCGACGGCGCCGTCGGAGGTGCGGCGGTGCAGCGCCCAGGTGTCGGTGCGGTCGGCGAGGAACCACAGCGTCCCGTCGGCGGCCCACTCCGGCTGCACGACCGACTCGCCGTCACCACCGGCGACGACCGACTCGGTGGCGTCGGGGGCCCGGACCACGAGCTGGGCGGCGTCCCACGGCATGTGCGGGTGGTCCCACCGCAGCCACGCCAGCGACCCGTCGGGCCCGCGGCGCGGGTCGGAGACGAAGTCCGAGCCGGCGGCGAGCACCTCGACGGCGCCATCGGGCCCGACGCGCACCACCTCGTGGACCACCTGGGCCGACGACCTCGACGCGGCGTGGGTCTCCCGCACCGCGAGCACCCCGTCACCGTCGGGCACCAGGTCGCCGAAGCGCACCCCGGCCGGGAGCGCCGGCTCCGGCGTCACCGCCACCGGCTCGCCCCCGGGGTCGACCCGGTGCAGCCGCTGCCCGGTGTACTCGGCGAACCACACGGTGCCGCCGGCGACGCACCAGGCACCGCCGCCGTACTCGTGGACCCGGGTGCGCGCGTTCCAGGGCGGCGGCAGCAGGTCGGTGGTGCGGCCGGCCGCGTCGCGCCGCACGAGCACGCTGCGCCCGGCCTCGGCGGGCCGCGCCTCCGACCACCAGGTGTCGTCCCCGTCGAGGTGCACCTCGCCGAGCGTCGCCGCCGCCTGCACGACGAGCGCCGAGGTGATCGGGGTGGGCCAGCTGCCGTGCGGGAGCGTGCGCGTCATGGACCCGACCGTAGGCGCGTGCGGCCGGTGCGCGACCGCCACCCGGACGGGTGTGTCACTCTCGGTCGTCCGGGCCGGGTGGTCGTGCCGATCGGGTGAACTTCACGCCGTCCACCGACCCCCGCCGCGCCGTCCTCGGGCCCGTCCTGGCCGTCGGGACGCGATCCATCACGCACGAGCGCGCCGCGCAGGGGCCGGGTGTGACGATGCGTCACCGGCCTGGCGGCGCAGGACATTGATCGGCGTACGGCGCTGCGGACCGGGATGGTTCCCACCACGTGACGCTGCGGCGGGTACGGGCCGGGCGACCTCGCTGACGGGCTTCCGACCACCAGCAGCGAGGACCACCCATGGGTCACCACCACCAGCACCCCGTCCAGCCCCCTCACCGCCGCCGCGGTCCGAGTCGGGCGTCGCTCGCCGCGGGGGCCGGTGCCCTCGTGCTCGCCGTCGCCGGGGGCGTGGTCGTCGCGGGGGCCGGGAACGCCTCCGCCGCCGCCACGGCCGTCCCGCTCGGCACGGCCGCCCAGTTCGCCGTCCTCGCCGGATCGGGCATCACCAACACCGGCGCGACCACGATCACCGGCGACACGGGGTCCTCGCCCACCGCGTCGGCCACCGGGTTCGTCGCGTGCCCGGGGGCCGCCGACTGCGTGACCCAGACCGGCACCCACCACGCGGCACCGGACCCCAACGACGCGGTGACGGTGCAGGCGAAGGCCGCGCTGACCACGGCGTACACAAACGCCGCCGGGCAGGGCCCGACCACCGAGGTCCCCACCGAGCTGGGCGGGCAGACCCTCGTCGCCGGCGTCTACGGCTCGGCCTCGGGCACCTTCGGCATGACCGGCACGCTGGTGCTCGACGGCGCGGACGACCCCAGCTCGGTGTTCGTCTTCCAGACCTCGACGACGCTCATCACCGCGGGCACCGCGAACGTGAGCCTGGTCCGAGGAGCCTCCGCCTGCAACATCTTCTGGCAGGTCGGCACGGCCGCGACCCTCGGCGCCGGGTCGACGCTGCGCGGCACCGTCCTCGCCCACGACGACATCTCGCTCGGCGACTCCGTCACCGTCGAGGGCCGGCTGCTGGGCGGGGAGCAGGACTCCGGGGCCGGGGCGGTCACCCTCATCCACGACACGATCACCACCCCGACGTGCACCACGCCCAGCACCACGACCGCCCCGACGGGCACGACGGGCACGACGACCACGACCGTCCCGACGGGCACCACGACGACCGCGCCCACGACCACGACCTCTGCGCCGGCCGGCACCACGACCCCCGGCGCCTCCGCACCGGGAGCGCCGGGAGCGGGCGGACCGGCCACGACCACACCGGGCAGCCCGGGCGCTCCCGGCACGCCGGGTGGGCCCCAGGCGCCCGTCGGCCCGGGCGCGCCCGGGAACCCCGGCCAACCCGCAGCCCCCGGGACGCCCGCCGGCTCCGGCACACCCGGGTCCGGCACACCCGGGTCCCCCGCCGGCCCGTCGGCACCCGGCACCCCGGGCA
The DNA here is from genome assembly GCF_054783215.1 of Rhodococcus aerolatus. Lineage (NCBI taxonomy): Bacteria > Bacillati > Actinomycetota > Actinomycetes > Mycobacteriales > Nocardiaceae > Rhodococcus > Rhodococcus aerolatus. The sequence goes on from NZ_BAAGQZ010000004.1 coordinate 129,941, forward strand.
CCCCGGGCGGCTCCACCGGCTCGGGCGGCGGTCTCGGCACCCAGGTCCGCCAGGTACCCGTGGGCGGGGTGGACACCGGTGACGGCAGCACGTCCTGACGGACGGGGCCGCCGGTGAGCAGGCACGGCACCGGGGCCCGGCACGCGGCCGTGCGGCCCGCCCGGCGGCGGGCCCGGTGGGTGGCCGGCGGCGTCGTGGTGCTCGCCCTGGTCGTCGCGGCCCGCGCCGGGCAGCAGTCCCCGGAGATCACGGCCGCGGCGTCGACACCCGTCCCGACCGCCGACGGCCGGGCCGACACGACCCCCGCAGCGTCCCCGGCCATCCCGGCGCCGGCCGCGCAGCCGGTCCCGCAGACGGTCCCGGGACCGCCGACCACCGGGTCCGCACCCGCGCCCGCGCGGTCGGCCACCGGCCCGGGCACGCCGGTGCGGGTGGGCGTCGCCTCGATCGGGGTCGACAGCGCCCTGCAGCCGCTCGGGCTGCAGGACGACGGGACGCTGGAGGTCCCCGCGACCGGGTTCCCCGCCGGGTGGTACACCGGCGGCCCCGTGCCGGGCGCCGTCGGCCCGGCGGTGCTCGCCGGCCACGTCGACTGGGCCGGCGAGCCCGGGGTGTTCTCCCGCCTGGCCCGCACCGCGGTCGGTGACGTCGTCACCGTGACGGACGACGCGGGCCGGGTGAGCACCTTCCGGGTCAGCTCGGTCGGCCACTACCCGAAGACGGCGTTCCCCACCGCGGCGGTGTACGGCGACGTCGACCACCCCGCGCTGCGGCTCGTCACCTGCGGCGGCGACTTCGACCCGCGGGCCCGCAGCTACGTCGACGACGTGGTGGTGTTCGCCGACGAGGTCGCGACGGGCTGAGCCGGGCCCGGTCCCCGACCCGGCTCAGTCCTCGGTCCGGCTCAGTCCTCGATGGTCAGCGCGCTCGCGGCGCACAGCCCGCCCCACAGGATGCCGACGGCCGCGGCCTTGCGGCGCGCCGACTTCGACGGCAGCGACGTCCCGAACACGAGCGTGTCGCCCAGGTCGGAGAGCACGCGCACCGCGATGGCCGTGCGCAGCGCCTCCGGGGTGGGCGCCAGCACCATGGCCAGGCCGGACGCCAGGTCCCGCGCGGCGACGCCACGGCTCAGCGCGCCCACCCCGCGGGTGACCTTGCCGCCCGGTGCGAGCTCGGTCGGTCCGGCGAGCACCTTGGGGCTGACGAGCACGGCGGCGCTGTAGGCGGCGGTGAGGCCGCCCAGGATCTGGGGCAGGGGCACGGCCACGGGGAGCTCCTCGCTCAGGGGGTGCGCACCCGTCCGGACGCGCCCGCCCAGCGTGTCGTCCCCGGGTCGGTCACGCCACCCGGACGGGTCTGGTGATGCAGATCACTTCCCGGTTACCCTCCGCGCATCCTCACCCGGACCTCACACAGGAGCGCTCCATGTCGACCCTCGCCCGCGGCCGCCACCGCGCCCCGGACCGCCGCCGCCAGGCCCTGGCCTCGCTGGGTGGCGTCGTCGTCACCACCGCGGCCCTCGCCGGGCCGTTCGCCCCGACGGCGGACGCGGTCACCTGCGTCGGGACGGGGCTCCCCGCCATCCCCGTGATCAACCCCGACGGCGACCCGGTGACGGGGACCGACCCCGACGGGGCCACGTGCTCCGCCGACCGCGGCCTCACCGGCGGGTCGTCGGTGGCCACCGCCACGGGGGCGGGCTCGTCGGCGACGTCGGACACCGACGTCAACGGCGACGGCTCGGCCACCGCGACCGGCGGCGGGACCGCCGAGGCCTACGTCTTCACCACCGGGACCGCGACGGCGACGGCCGACGCCGGCACCGCGTCGTCCAGCGCCGTCCTGGGTGGCACCGCGACGAGCACGGCCAACGGCGGCGGCAGCGCGACCGCGTCGACCAACACCGGCGGGGACGCCACCGCCACCACCAACCGGGGCGGCACCGCGGAGGCGACCACCGACACCGGAGGCACCGCGCAGGCCACCACCTACACCTCCGGCTCCGCCACGGCCGAGGCCTCGCTCGGCGGGCAGGCGCGGTCCACCGCGGCCTTCGGCGGGACGGCCGAGGCGTCCGCGACCGCGGGCGTCGCCGTCGCCGGGGCCGTCGGGCCCGGGGCCAGCGCCACCGCCGACTCGAGCGTGCTCGGGGGCGCCGTGGCCCTCGCCGGGCCGGGCGGCACGTCCAGCGCCAGCACCGCCGTCCTGGGTGCGGGGTCGGTCAGCTGCGCCCTCGGCGGGCTCAGCGCCGCGGCCAGCACCGACACCGGCACGGGGTGCGTCAGCCTCGGGTTCCGGGTCATCACCTTCGACCTCCCGGCCGGGGCGACGCTGCCCTGACCTACCGCCCGCGCGGGGAGAGGCCGAGCCGCACCAGCTCGGCCTCGCCCAGCCGGCGCAGCAGCACCTCGTCCAGCACCACCCGGTCACCGGGTGCGGCGCCGGCGGTGAGCCGCGCCAGCCGGGGCAGCGGGGCGCCCGCCGCGGTCCGCAGCCCGAGCAGGGCCAGCCCGTCCGGGCTCGAGCGCAGCCGCCGGGCGGCGAGCACCGTGCGCACCCGGCCGACCCGCCAGAGCAGGTAGCGCGCCAGGACCAGGCCGACCGCGACCGCCAGCACCAGCCAGAACACGCCGTGGGCGACGGTGCCCACACCCTCCTGGTAGCTGCGCCCCGCGTCGGCCAGGTCGGTGCCCGCGCCGGCCGCGCCCCGCAGCGGGGAGGCCAGCGAGTCCCCCACCAGCGGCACCCGGGCCGCCGCGCCGCCGGCGCTGCCCAGGGTCCCGCTGAACCGCTCGCCGGCCGCGACGGCCTGGGCGCCCGGGCCGGCCAGCGCGGCCACCCCGTCCCGCAGCGCCGTGGCCACCCGCCACCACACCAGGCACCAGACGACGACGAGGACGTCGGCGGTCAGGATGCGCGCCCGGACGGCCCCGATCCGGGCGGTGAGCAGGGCGGACGAGGTCTCGTGGGTCACCGCGACAGACTGTCCGGCCCGGGGCGCCGGCGCGCGCTAGCGTCACGCCGGTGACCACCGAGCCCCGTCACAGCCCCGACCCGGACGGGCGGACCCGTCACTACGGCACCTTCTACGACGTGCCCGCCGCGCTGCGCACCGACGGGGTCGACCCCGCCGACGACCGGCCGCTGTGGCTGGTGCACGGCAACTGCCAGGCCGAGGCCCTGCGGGTGGTCCTGGCCACCGCCCCGGACGCGCCGTACCGCACCGTCCGCATCCCCCCGGTGCACGAGCTCACCGCGGACGACGTGCCCCACCTCGCCGCGCTGCTCGGCCGCACCGGCGTCCTGCTCTCGCAGCCGGTGCGGGACGACTACCGGGACCTGCCGCTGGGCACCGACCAGCTCGCCGCCCTGCTGCCCGCCGGCGCCCGGGTGCTGCGCTGGCCGGTGGTCCGCTTCACCGGGCTGCACCCGTGGCAGGCCATCATCCGCAACCCCGCGAACCGGTCCCTGGACCCGCCGGTGGTCCCGTACCACGACCTGCGCACCGTGGCGGCGGCGCTGACCCCGGGGGCGCTCGCCCCGCTGGCGGCGTTCCCGGCCACGGCCGAGGGGATCCGGACGGTGGGCGACGCCGCCGTCGCCGAGCTCGCCCGGCGCGAGACCGCGCACGCCGACGTCGGGGTGTCCGACGTGCTCGACGGCCTCGGGACCGCCGCCGCCCACACCCTGAACCACCCGGGCAACGCCGTGCTCGCCGTGCTCGCGCAGCGGGTCCAGGCCGGGCTGGGCGCCCCCGTGGGCACGACCGACCCCGGGCGCGTGCTGCTCGGCGGGGTCCGGGCCCCGCTCGAGGCCGCGGTGCTCGCCGCCCGCGGGCTGCCCGGGCCGCCGCGCCCGACCTGGGTGGTCGGCGGGCAGGACGTGGACCCGGCGCACGTGCACGCGGTGCAGGCGCAGGCCTACCGGGACGACCCGGGCTGGCTCACCGCGGCGACCGCGCGCCACCGCGTCACGATGGAGACGCTGGGACTGGGCTGAGCCGCGGGCTGCCCGCCGGCGCCACCGCGCGCGCCGGTCGCCTGCGCCCCTCGTACATGGCCAGGTCGGCCACCTCGAGGGTCTGCAGGGCGTCCTGGCCCGCGGCCGCCACGGCCAGCCCGAGGGAGAGGGTGACCGGGACCCGGTGGCCGTCGACGACGACGGGCAGCGCCAGCGCCGACCCCAGCCGGTCGACGAGGCCGGCCAGGTCGGCGTCACCCCCGGCGTCCTCCCGGACGAGGACGAACTCGTCGCCGCCGAGCCGACCGAGGATGTCGTTGCTTCGCACCACGGCCTGCAGCCGACGGGCCACGGCGACGAGCACGGCGTCCCCCACCCGGTGGCCGAGCCGGTCGTTGACGAGCTTGAACCCGTCGATGTCGGCGAACACGACGCCGACCACGCCGCGGTCGCGGCGCGCCAGCGCCGCGCTCAGCCGGTCCACCAGCTCGCGGCGGTTCAGCAGCCCGGTCAGCGGGTCGTGGGCCACGTCGTGGCGCAGCTCGGCCACCGTCTCGACCAGCCGGGTGACGTCGGTCGCCGCCACCGCCACGGCCGGGGCCCCGTCGACGTCGGTGGGCCGGAACGCGGTGCGCCACCGCCGACCGTCCGCCCCGGTGAGGTCGACGTCCACGGCCGCCAGCCCGGTCGCGAGCACGCCGTCGAGGTGCGGGCGCAGGTCCGGGCCCCCGTCGCCCACGCGTCCCGGCTGCTCGACCGGGTCGGCGCCCAGCAGGTCGGCCACCGCCGCGGTCGCGAGCACCCACCGGCCGTCGACGACCAGCCCCACCGCCAGCTGCTCGCCGGCGGCGTCCAGCGCGGCCCGCGCCGCCCGGGCGGTGGTCCCGGCGTCGTCCGGCTCCCTGGTCACGGCGACCCCCTCGGCGCGCAGCACGGACGGCGCCACCGGGGTCCGGGGTGGGCGAAGGGATCATGCTAGCGGCGGGCACCACCGCGTGGGGAGGAACGCGACGGGCACGCGACGGGGTGGGCTAGGAGCGCGGACGAGCGCGCCCGGGGCCGTCCCCGCCGCCGTCGAGCACCGCCCCGCGGTCGACCGTGCCGTCCACCACGCCCCGGGCGACCTCGCTGAGCTTGAGCTGCTGGCCCCGGGCGTGGCGGCGCAGCCGCTGGAACGCCTCGTCCATGCCGATCGCTCCCCGCTCGGCGAGGACGCCCTTGGCCTGCTCGATGACGACGCGGGTGTTCAGCGCGGTCTGCAGCTGCTCGTTGAGGGCCTCGCTGCGCGCCACCACCTGGTGGTGCAGCACCCCGATGGTGGCGACGTCGGCCAGGCCCTGGGCGACGGCGAGGTCACCCCCGGTGGGCGCGTCGGCCGGTGCACGGTCGGTGCTGCCGAACAGGCCGAGCACCCCGATGACCTGCGACCGCAGCCGCAGCGGCACGGCGTGCACAGCACCGAAGCCGGCCTCGAGCGCCGCGGGGGCGAAGCGGGGCCAGCGCTCGAGCTCGCCCGCGAGGTCGGCCGACCCCACCCGGGTCGCGCCGGCCATCGCCTCCAGGCAGGGGCCCTCGTCGGCCTGGACGGCGAACAGCTCGAGCAGCCGGGCGTCCTCCGAGGTGGCCGCGACCAGGCGCGCACCGCCGGGCTCGTCGCCCAGCAGCAGCCCGGCCGCGTCGACCGGCAGCAGCGCCGTGCAGTCCTCCACCAGCTGCTGCAGCAGGTCGACCACGTCGTACTCGGCGACGAGGGTGTCCGCGGCGCGCACGAACGCGTCGATCAGCAGTCCCTCACGAGGCGTCGACATCATTGATCCCCTCACTCCGGTCGGTCCCGAACCTCACCCGTCGGGACACCACGTCCTCCGCCAGCTCCGCCACGGGCCTGCCCTCGGCGAAGGCCCGGGCCCGCAGCCGCACGTACGCCTCCGCGGCCGAGCACGCCAGCTGCACCGACACCATGCCCGTGGCCTGGTGCACCTCGCGGTCGTCCGGCCCGTCGTCGGCACCGGGCCAAGCGGCCCCGTCGACCGCGCCGGCCGAGGTGGCCAGGTACCCCGCGCTGGAGAGCAGCAGGGTGGTGGTGACCAGCTCGGCGACGCCCAGGGCCAGCCCCAGCTCCGCGGGCTCCAACGACCCGGTCCGGGCGCGGTAGAGGTCCAGCACGCCGAGCCGGATGGCACCGAGCTGCAGGGGCAGCACCACCAGGGCCCCGCCCAGGGCGGCGGCCGAGGCCAGCGCGGGCCAGCGGGCCGCCGTCTCCCGCGCCAGGTCGGGCACCAGGACGGGCCCGGCCCGGTCCACGGCGTCCACGGCCGGACCCGCGCCGAGGGTGATCTGCTCCTGCTCGACGCGCGCGGCGTCGGCGTCGGACGCCGCGGCTAGCATCGGTCCCGTGCCGGTGCTGACCACGATCGCGGCCCGGTCCACCGGCAGGTCGTCGAGGCACGCGCAGCACAGCTGCAGCGGGGTGGGGAAGTCACCACCGGCGAGCGCGCCGAGGAACAGGTCGCGCACCGACCCGCTCGGGCTGCTGCTGGTCACGGCGTCCTCCACGTCCACGACCGGGGTGGACGGCCTGCGCGCAGCCTAACGCGGCGGGCCCTACCGGCGCGGTGGCGGACCGGCCATCCGCTCGAGCAGCACGCCGACCGTGCGGACCACGAGGTCGCGGTCGTGGGAGATGACGTAGTCGAAGACACGGGCGGAGTCCGGGCCCTGGAACGGCGGCTTGCCCTCGAGCATCCCCAGGTCCAGCGCGCACAGCACCACCGCGACGTGGGGGGTCAGCACGGCGACGTCCCACTCCAGGTGCAGCGGGTCGTCCGCGGCGAGCGACACCCCGCGCACCCCGGGGGCGGGCTCGGTGTCCAGCCCGACGGCGAGGGCGCCGGCGTGGGCGACGGTGGCGGCCAGCCGGCTCCACCGCTCCCGGGTGCGCGGCGTCATCTGGTGCGCGTCCTGGAACGTGCCCAGCACGACGGCGGTGCCGGTGGCGTCGAGCGCGCTGGCCTCGAGGTGCTTGCTCATCTCGATGAGCACCCGCTTGGTGGTGCGCCGCGGGGTCTGCCCGGCCGAGACCAGCTCGAACGGGGTCATGGCGGGGTGTCGGGCCAGGTGGGGGCGCGCCTCGAGCGCGCCGGTCGCGGTGGCGGCCGTGCCGGGGCGGGCCTTGACCTTGCCGAGCAGCGGGCCCGTGCCCAGGGTGGCGCCGAGGGCCATGGCCGCCCAGCGGTCGGCCTCCGCCTCGACCCCCTCGGCGACGACGGCGGCGCCGGTGCGCTCGACGTGGGCGATGACGGCGTGGGTGATGACGCCGGTGTGCGGTCCCGCCTCGCGGCGCAGCATCGACGGGTCGAGCACGATGACGTCGGCCTCGACCAGGGAGAGCAGGGAGAGCGACGCCGCGCTGCGGCCCACGCCGCACACCGCGACGGCCCAGCCCAGGTCCCGGGCCAGCGAGACCGCCCGCAGCACCTCGGCGGGGCCGGCGGCGACCGCGTCGGCGTCCACGGCCAGCACCGCGCCGTGCAGCGCCTCGGCGTCGGTGTGCAGTGCGGGCATGGCGGGCAGCGAGGCCGGGTCGACCCGCAGCAGCAGCGGGCCGCTGGCGCCGCCGACGGCCCGGGCCGCCGCCCACCGCGCCTCGTCGAGCTCCACGCCCAGGCTCATCGACCGGGCCACGGAGGCGAGTGCGAGCGGGTCGGCCAGCCGGGTGCCCGCGGGCCCGAGGACCAGCGCCTCGTGCCCGACGACCACATCGGTGGCCAGGTCGACCACGGGCCGGAAGCGGGCGCGCAGCCCGTCGGTGCCCAGCAGGTCGGCCAGCTCGCCGTGGCGCCCACCCGCCAGCCCGGTCCCGGGACCGGTCACGAGACCTTCACCCACACGTCCTCCTCGGCGTCGTGGCGGGCCAGTCCCCGCGCGGCGAACCCGTCCAGCCAGCCCTGCATCGGCCAGCGCCCCCACCGGCGGTGGAACAGGGCGGCGTTGGCCAGGATGTCCTCGAGGTGCTCGACGGGGGGGTCGGACACCGGGTGGTGCTGGTGGAACGCGTCCGCACCGCCCACCCACCACAGGTCGACCCCGGCGCCGCGGGCGGCCAGGCCGAAGTCGGTGTCCTCCCCGCCGTAGCCGGTGTAGTCCTCGCAGAAGCCGCCGGTGCGTCGCCACGTCGCCGGGGTGGCGGCGAAGGACAGCGACCAGAACAGCTCGGGGCGCCCACCCGTCTCGACCGTGCCCGCGGCGGGCGCGGGCCGCGCGGCGTGGGGGCGCGTCCACGGCCCGCCGTCGGCGGTGACGGCGTCCCACGGGTAACCGCCGTCGGGCGCCGGGGGCAGGTAGGTGACCGGGCCGCACAGCAGCGCCGCGTCGGCGCCGGGCCGGGCGGCGGCCGCCTGGTAGCGCTCCACCAGGTGGGGCCCGGGGACGCAGTCGACGTCGAGGAACACGACCAGCTCCGCCCCACGGGCGAGCGCCGCTGCCCCGCCCGCGTTGCGGGCCTCGGCCAGCGGCAGCCGGGTCCCGGGCACCTGCACGTCCACCACTGTGACCGCTCCCGGCCCGGATGTCAGCGTCTCGGCCAGGTCGTCCACCACATCGGGGTCCCCCATGCTCACCACGACGTGCTCGGCGACGGGCACCCGGCTGCGGGCCAGGCCGCGGCGCTGGGCGCGCAGGTGCTCGCGGCGGCCGGCGACGATGGTGACGACGACCGTCCTCACGCGGGCACCCCGACCGGGGTCGCGCCGCGGGCCGAGGTCCCGGGCGTACCAGGGGTCTCAGGGGTCCCGGCCACCCCGGCCACGACGTCGGCGGCGCGGGCGGCGGCCCCGGCGGGGGCCCACCGCGACCACCCGGCGCCCCCGGTCGCGCGGCCGCGCTCGACGAGGCCGGCCCAGGCGTCGCGGGCGGGCCAGGACGGGCTCGTCGCGGCCAGCCCGGCGGCGCCGAGCGCGGCGGCGGTGGCGTGCTGCTCGCCGAACGGGCGGTCCTGCGGGACGACGACGGCGGGCGTGCCCGCGGCGGCCACGTCGGCCAGCGCGTTCTGCCCGGCGTGGGTGACGACGACGTCGGCGCGGCGCAGCAGCGGCCACGGGTCGGCCACCCAGCGCCCGCCGGGACCGAGCACCTGCCAGTCCAGGCCCGGCACGGCCGCGGCGAGGTCGGCGAGGTCGGCGGGGGTGACGGCTGAGCCGCCGGCACCGCCGAGCACGAGCCCGAGGCCGTGACCGCGGTCGGCGGGGACGTCGGTGCGCCCGGCGAAGCGGGAGATGGCGCCGACGGCCGTGGTCCGGTCGGCGTGCGGGGCCAGCCACGACGGGGCGTAGACCTCGCCCGCCCACGGGGCGACGACGGCGGTGGCCGCGGTGTACGCGGCGGTGTGCGCGGCGTCGGTCCGCTCGCCCGGCATGGCCACGACCACCACGGGCACGCCGAGCAGGCGCAGCAGCCACGTCACCTCGGCGGAGACGTCGACGACCACGGCGCGGGGCTGCTCCCGGGCGACCCACGCGGCGATCGCGGCCATGCGCTCGCGCAGCCCGTCGTCGCCCTGCGGGACCCAGTGCAGCAGCCCGCGCGCGGTCGGGTCGACGGGTCCGCCGGGCGCGGTGAGCGCGGCGTCGTCCCGGGCCAGCTCCACCCAGCCCAGGTGCGCCTCGGCCGGCTCCGGGGCCAGCGAGCTGAGCACCGTCACCGGCTCGGCGAGGTGCGCGGCGATCGACGCGGCGCGCGTGCGGTGGCCGCGGCCCTGGTGGTGGACGTACCACGCGATCACGCGGCGACCGCCTGCGCCAGGTCGCCGTAGAGGTCCTCGTAGGCGTCGACCATGTGCTCGGCCGAGCAGTGCCGCTCGGCGCGCAGCCGGGCCGCGGCCCGGGAGCGGCCCACTGCCACCCCGATCGCGGCGGCCAGGGAGGCGACAGAGCCCGGCTCGGCCAGCGCGCTGCACGCGGGGGTCACGATCTCGGGGATGGCCCCGCGGGCGAAGGCGGCGACGGGGGTGCCGCAGGCCAGCGCCTCGGCGACGACCAGGCCGTAGGGCTCGTTCCACAGCGGGGTCACCAGGGCCGCGGCGGAGCGGCCCACGGCGTCGGCGAGGTCGGCGCGGCCCAGGTGGCCGAGGTAGCGGACGTCCTCGCCCAGCAGCGGGGCCACCTGCGCGTCGAAGTAGGCGCGGTCGGAGACGGGACCGGCCAGCCGCAGCCGCATCCCCGCGGCGCGCGCGGCGGCGATGGCCAGGTGCGCGCCCTTCTCGGGCACGAGGCGGCCGGACCAGATCAGCTCGTCGCCGCCGGGGCCGACGGGCCAGTCGGCCAGGTCGACGCCGTTGCGCACCACCTGCACCGGGCCGGTGGCGTGGTGCCACTCGCCCGCGGTGTGGTCGCTGACGGCGACGAACGTGACCCCGGCGCCGCCGCCGACGGTGATGGCCGACTCGATCCACGGCGTGGGCGGGGTGTGCAGCGTCGAGACCATGGGCACCCGGACCGAGGGGGCCATGGCCACGGGCAGGTGGTGCAGGCTGTGGTTGTGGACCACGTCGAAGCGCTCGGCGAGCGGCCCGCCGAGGCCGATCATCAGCTGGAGGTAGGCGTGGTGCTCGGCCAGGAACGCCTCGGCGGGCATGGAGACGTCGGCGGCCGCGGCGTCGGAGAGGCCGTCCTGCGGGCCGAACCCGGCGGCCTCGAGCAGCTCGGCGGCCACGGCGGCGTCGGACCCCGGCGCGGCGAACAGGGTGACGTGGTGCCCGCGGGCGGTGAGCGCCCGGGCCAGCTGCCAGACGTGGGCCTCCAGCCCGCCCGCGAACGGCTGGGCGATGGGGTGGCGCGACGACGCGATGAGCGCGACCCGGAGCGCACGGGGGCGTCCCGGGTGGGTCACAGGCACAGCAGACACCCAGCTCCTCCGTGGCGTTGGTGGTGCACGCCGCGACCCTCTGCTGGAGCGGGGACAGTGCTGGTGCGCCGGGCAGGACGGGCCCCGGCGCCGTGGGGGGCTCGCGGCGGGCCGACGCTGGCCCCGCGAGCGCGGTGGGTACGACCCCGGGTCTCTCCAGGGCCGTGCTGATGATACCCCCCCACCCCCGTCTCGCAGGACTGCCCGACGACCACCCCTACGTGGCCGCCGTGCGCCCGACCAGCGTCGACAGGGTCCGGGTGCCCGTCGACGGCCCCCACCCGTGGTCACCCAGCCGGCTGTGGGACCCGGCCGAGGTCGCCGCGCGGGCCGGGGGGCTCGACGTGGTGCACGTCCACTTCGGCTACGACCACCTGGGACCCGCTGCGCTGCAGGCGTGGACGGCGGCGCTGGCCGCGGCGGGGGTGGCCCTCGTGGTGACGGTGCACGACCTGCGCAACCCCCACCACGACGACCGCGCCGCCCACGACGACGCGCTCGCGGTGCTGGTGGGGGCGGCCGCGGCGGTGACCACCCTCACCCCCGGCGCGGCCGCCGAGGTGGCCGCCCGGTTCGGCCGCACCCCCGTCGTGCTGCCCCACCCGTCGCTGACGTCGTGGCGGCCGGACGGCCCCGGCGAGGCGGGGCTGGTGGGGGTGGACCTGAAGTCGCTGCGGCGCAACCTGCTGCGCCCGGTCGAGGTGGCGGCGGCCGTCGCCGCGGGCGCGCACCGGGCGGGCGGCCGGGCCCGGGTGAGCCTGCACCGCGACGCCGCGGGCACCGACGTCGGCCGGGCGCTGGCCGCGCTCGACGGCGTGGAGCTCGTGGTGCACGAGCGCCGCGACGACGCCGCCCTCGACCGGCACCTGGCCGGGCTGCACGTCAGCGTGCTGCCCCACGCCTTCGGCACCCACTCCGGCTGGCTGGAGCAGTGCCGCGACCTCGGCACCCGGGTGGTCGCGCCGAGCTGCGGCTACTACGCCCAGCAGTGGGACGACGTGCTCACCTACACCCAGGACGAGGACCACGGCCTCGACCCGGACTCGCTGGCGGACGCGGTGGCGCGCGCCCTGGCCACCCCGCCGCCGGCCCCGGCCGACCCGGCGTGGCGGGCGGCGCAGCGCGACGACGTCCGGGCCGCGCACGCCGCGATCTACGCCGCGGTGGCGGCGCCGTGACGCGGGCGGCCGTGGCGCACCTGGTGGTGGGGCCCGACGAGCACGGCGTGGTCCGCCACGGGCTCGCCGTCGCCGGGGGCGCCCCGGTGCTGCGCGGGGCCGTGGCCGAGGGGCCCGCCCTGGTGGCGGGGCTCGCGGGGGACGCGGTGGTGCACGTCCCCTTCTCCGACCACCTGCTCGGGGACAGCACGGAGGACGCGGCGGCGTGGTTCGCGGCGGTGGCGGCCGCGGGCCACCCGGTGACGGTGACGCTGCACGACCTGCCGCACGCCGGGGACGGGCCGCAGCGGTACGCCCGCCGCGCCGCCACCTACCGCGCGGTCGCCACCGCGGCCGCCGGGGTGGTGGTGAACAGCGTGCACGAGGCGTCGCTGCTGGACGCGGTGCTGCTGGACGGGGTGGGGGCACTGGTGCGGCCGCGGGCGGTGGTGCCGTTGCCGGTGGACCCGCCGGCGCCCGGCCCGCGGCCCGCCCCGCGCCACGAGGTCGCCGTCCTCGGCTTCGTCTACCCCGGCAAGGGGCACGCGGAGGTGCTGGAGGTGCTGCCCGCGGGGGTGCCGCTGGTGGCGCTGGGCCGGGTGGCGGACGGGCACGACGACCTGCTGGCCGTGCTGCGGTCGGCCGCGGGGGGACGGTTCGCCGTGACGGGGTTCCTGCCCGACGCGGGCCTCGACGCCCGGCTGCGCGGCGCGGGCGTGCCCGTCGCGCCGCACCGGGGCATCTCGGCGTCGGGGTCGATCGGGTCGTGGCTCTCGGCGGGGCGCCGGCCGCTGGTGCCGGACGAGGCGTGGACGGCCGAGCTGGAGGCGCGGTGCCCGGGGGCGCTGTGGCGCTACGGCGACACCGCCTCGCTCGGGGCCGCGGTGGCGCAGGCGCTCGCAGAGCCGGGGCGGACATGGCTGGGGCCCGACGTCGTGCTGGGGCCGTCCACCGGCGAGGTCGTCGCGCGCTACGCGGAGCTGCTGGCGGCCGTCGGGGGCCCGGGCTGGTCCTGACGCCCGCACACTGCCCGCAGTTCGGCCCAGGAACCTCCCCCGGTGCGCACACTGCCCGCAGTTCGCCTCGCGCACGGCCCCCGGTGCGCACACTGCCCGCGGTGCGCGGGGAGGGGCGCGCGCTACGCGGCGGTGGTGTCCGCGCCCCCGGGCGGGCCGGAGCGGGGCGCGCTCCACGTGTAGGGCTGCTCGGGCGAGGTCGGGCTGCCCAGCAGGAAGGCCCGGTCGGTGCGGTTGGCCCGCGCGATCGTGCCCAGCCACGTCGCCAGCGTCGAGACCCGGTTCTGCACCCCGGTCAGGAACGCGATGTGGATCAGGCCCCAGCCCAGCCAGCCGAGGAAGCCGGCCAGCTTGACCGGGCCCGCCTGCAGCAGCGCGTGCCCGCGGCTGATGTACGCGGCCGAGCCGAGGTCGCGGTACTTGTAGGCCTTGCGGGGCTCGCCGGACAGGTCGCGCCGGATGCAGGCCGCGGCGTGCAGCCCGCCCTGCATCGCGTTCTCCGCCACCCCGGGCAGGTCCTTGCGCCCGACGAGGTCTCCGACGACGAACACCTCCGGGTGCCCGGCCACCGTCAGGTCGTCCTCGACGGGTATCCGCCCGGAGTGGTCCGTGCTCGCCCCGAGCTGCTCGGCGACGTGGCGGGCGAAGGGCACCGCCTCCACCCCGGCCGTCCACAGCACGGTGCGGGTCGCCCAGTCCTGCGGGTCGCCGTCGCCCTTGGGGGTGACGGTGATGCCGTCGCGGCGGACGTCGGTGACGTGCACGCCCAGGTGCAGCTCGACGCCCAGCTTCTCCAGGGTGGCGGTCGCCTTGCCGGAGAGGTCGGGCGCGAAGCTCTTCAGCACGCGGTCCCCGCCGTCGAACAGCAGCACCCGCGCGTCGCCGGGGTCGATGCTGTGGAACTCGTGGGCCAGCGCGCGGGTGGCCATCTCGCGGATCTGCCCCGCCAGCTCGACCCCGGTCGGCCCGCCCCCGGAGACGGCGAACGTCAACCAGGCGTCGCGCTCCGGCCCGGCGGGCAAAGTCTCGGCGATCTCGAACGCGCCGAACAGCCGGCGCCGGATGCTCAGCGCGTCGTCCAGGGTCTTCATCCCCGGCGCCCAGTGCGCGAACTCCTCCTTGCCGAAGTACGACTGCCGCATCCCCGCGGCCAGCACGAGCACGTCGTAGTCGAGGGTGAAGGTGGTCTCGTCGGGCCGGCGTGCGGTGACCTGACGGGCGTCGGGGTCGAGGTGCGTGGCGTCGCCGAGCAGGGTGGTGACGTTGTGGTGGCCCTGCAGCTCCTCGCGCAGCGAGCGGCTGATCTGCCCGACGCTGAGCGTGCCGGTGGCGCACTGGTACAGCAGCGGCTGGAACACGTGGCTCGCGGCGCGGTCGAGCAGGGTCACGTCGACCTCGGCGCCCCCGAGCCGCCGCGCGCAGAACAGGCCGCCGAAGCCGCCGCCGATGACCAGAACCCTCGTGCGTCCCATGGCGACCGAGGCTACGGCTGCGCCGACTCCCGGGCCCGCAGAGCGACGAGCAGCGCCGCCACCGCGAGCACGCAGGCGGCGACGGCGAAGGTCGTCGACGTCGCCGCGACGAAGGACTGCCGAGCGGCGTCGAGCACGCCCTCGCCGCGGGGTCCCAGCGCGGCGAGCCGGTCGGCGCCCACCCGGACCACCGCGACCGAGGAGCGCACCTGCTCGGCCACCTCGGGGGGCACCGCGTCGAGCGCGCGTCCCAGACCGCCGCGGTAGGCCGCGTTCAGCACCGACCCGAGGACCGCGATCCCCAGGGCGGACCCGAGCTCGCGCGAGGTGTCGTTGACCGCGGACCCGACTCCCTGCTTCTCCGGGGGCAGCGAACCCACGATCGCGGCGGTGGCCGGCGTCGCGGCCAGGCCCATCCCCGCCGCGAACACCACCAGGCCCAGCGCCAGCTGCCAGTAAACGAGGTCCGCGCTCAGGCGGGTGAGCAGGGCCAGGCCCGCCGCGCTCAGCAGCAGGCCCCCGGACAGCACCCGCGCGCGCCCCAGGGTGCCGACGAGACGGGGAGCGTTGCGCGCCAGCGGGATCAGCACCACCGGGAGCGGGAGCAGCGCGGCCGCCGCCCCGAGCGGGGAGTACCCGGCGACGTACTGGAGGTACTGCAGCAGCACGAAGAACAGCCCGAAGCTGCCGAAGAACTGGGCCGTGAGCGTGGCCGTCCCCGCCGAGAAGCCGCGCAGCCGGAACAGCCGGGGGTCGAGCATCGGCGCCGCCACCCGCAGCTCCCACCGCACGAACCCGGCGAGGCCGGCGGCGGCGAGCACCACCGCGGTGACGGTGAGCGGTGCGGTCCAGCCGCGCTCGGGGCCCTCGATGATCGCGTAGACCAGGCCGGTCAGGCCGACCAGGGAGAGGAGCGCCCCGACGGGGTCGAGCCGCGGGGCGTCGGCGTCGCGGGAACCGGGGACCACGAGCAGGGTGCCGAGCAGCGCCGCCGCGGCGAGACCGACGTTGAGCGCGAAGAAGCTGTTCCACGCGTAGTGCTCGAGCAGGAAGCCGGAGGCGAACAGGCCCAGGACCGCGCCACCGCCCGCGACCCCCACCCACAGCCCGACGGCGGTGTCGCGCTCGTCCTCGGGGAACGAGGTGGTGATGATCGACAGCGTCACCGGCATCACGCCGGCCGCCCCCGCACCCATCAGCGCGCGCAGCGCGATGAGCACGGCCGGGTCGTCCACCGTGGTGGCCGCGCCTGCGGCGACGCCGAAGAGGACCAGCCCGCCCGCGAGCACCCCCCGGCGGCCGAACCGGTCGCCCACCGCGCCGGCAGGCAGCAGCAGCCCGACGAACACCAGCGTGTAGGCGTCGACGATCCACGTGACCTGGGTCTGGCTGGCCCCGGTGTCGGCGGCCAGGCTCGGCAGCGCGACGTTCAGCCCGCTGACCGCGCTGACCACCATCATCAGCGCCAGCGCGATGACGCCGAGCAGGACGGTGCGGCGACGCCGCGACAGGGTGGTCGTGGTCATGGCGTGCTCCGTCGGGCCGGGTCCTGAACTCATCGGTTGATGAGTTCATCGTATGCCGATTTCTACGCGGGGTGAATACTCGCGTCAAGACCGACGAGGGGGACGACGTGACGCGGGCACACACCGGGCGCAGGCCGGGCGAGAGCGGGACGCGGGGGGCGATCCTCGCCGCCGCGGGGAGGCAGTTCGCCGCGCTCGGGTACGACCGCACGTCGATGCGGGCCGTCGCGGCGGAGGCGGGGGTGGACCCGGCGCTGGTCAGCCACTTCCACGGCAGCAAGCACAAGCTGTTCCTGGCCGTCGTCGAGCTGCCGTTCGACCCGTCCGCGGTGCTGCCGCGGCTGCTGGCGGGCGACCCGGCCGAGCTGGGCCGGCGGCTGGCGGCGTTCCTCGTCGGGGTGCTGGAGGACGATGCCGCCCGATCGACGCTGCTCGGACTGGTCCGGGCGGCGACGAGCGAGCCGGCGGCCGCGCAGCTGGTGCGGGAGCGGCTGACCGCCGAGATCCTGCTGCCGCTGGCCGCCGGCATCGGGGCGGACGACCCGGAGTACCGGGCGGGGTTGCTGATGAGCCAGGTCGTCGGGCTCACCATGGCCCGCTACATCGTCGCCGTCGAGCCCCTCGCGTCCCGCCCGGCCTCGGCGGTCGTCGCCGCCCTGGCCCCCACGCTGCAGGGCTACCTCACCGGCGACCTCGGACGCGCGGCGTGAGCGGCGAACGGCGCCGCGTCGGGGTGCTGCTGACGAGCAACCTGCTCGGCGGGGTCGGCGTCGCGTCCGGGATCGCCGTCGGCTCGCTGCTCGTCGAGCAGCTCGGGGCCACGTCGCTGGCCGGGTTCGCCCAGGCCCTCTCCGTGCTCGGGGCGGCGGTGGCCGCCGTCCCGCTGGCCGGGCTGGCCGCCCGTCGCGGCCGGCGGTGGTCGCTCACGGTCGGCTACGGCGTGGCCGTGGCGGGCGCGGGGCTGGTGCTGCTGGGCGCGGCCACCGGGATGCTGCTCGTCCTGCTGCTCGGGCTCACCGGCTTCGGGGTGGCGCAGGCGACGAACCTGCAGGCCCGCTACGCCGCGGGGGACGGGGTGCCCGCAGCGTCCCGCGGCCGGATGATCGCCCTGGTGGTGTGGGCCACAACCATCGGCTCGGTGGCCGGGCCCAACCTCACCGGGCTGGGCCAGGCCGCGGGTGAGCCCCTGGGTCTGCCGGGCCTGGCCGGGCCCTACCTGTTCTCGGTGGCGGCGTTCGCCCTGGCCGGGATCGTCCTCGGGCTGGGCTACCGCGCCCGGCCGACCGAGGCCCCGGTGGTGGTGGGCCTGCCCGTGGCGCCGGTGGGGTCGCTGGCTGCGCTGCGCTGGGCGTGGGGCCACCCGCAGGCGCGGTTCGCGGTGGTGCTCATCGCCGCCGCGCACGCCGTGATGGTGATGGTCATGGCCATGACCCCGGTCCACATGCGCCACGAGGGCGCGACGCTGGAGGTCGTGGGCGTCGTCATCAGCGCGCACATCGCCGGCATGTACGCGCTGAGCCCGGTGTTCGGGTGGCTCACCGACCGGATCGGCCCGCTGCGCGCCGCCGGCGTCGGCCTGGGCGCGCTGGCCGCGGCGGTCACGCTCGGCTTCACCGGGGCGGCGCTGGACCTCGGTGACGGGTTCACCGCAGCCGCGCTCGTCGTGCTCGGGCTGGGCTGGTCGGCGTGCACCATCTCCGGGGCGGCGCTCGTGTCGGCCAGCGCGTCCGACGAGGTGCGGGTGCCGCTGCAGGGTGGCGCGGACGCGACGATGAGCTACGCGGGGGCGGCTGCGGCGGTCCTCGCCGGGCCGCTGCTGGCGATCGGCGGCTTCCGCCTGGTCAACCTCGTGGCGGCCGCGCTGCTGGCCCCGGTGCTGCTCGCCCTCGCCGCAGCGCGTCGGGCCCCGTCGGTCGTCCGGCTCGACGACGTCGCGCCGGAGCCGGCCGAGCTGGGTCCCGCCGACCTCTGACCTGCTGGTCCGTCCGGCTGCCGACGCCGCCGTTCCCGTCGGACCCCGTCGCCACGTCAGCCGACCGTCGCCCCGGCCGAGCGCCCGCGCGTCCGCACCCCGGGCAGCCGGCGGTCCAGCAGGCTCGCCCCGAACGACAAGGCCAGGAACAGCACACCGATGCCGACCGCGTTCACCGCCACCCGCAGGTAGCCGAGCTCGGCCACGTCGGCGAACGGGTAGGGGTACCAGTCCGAGGCGAGCGGGCCGCGGACGGCCGTGAACACCACGTACGCCAGCGGGAAGATCACCGTCAGCGCGGCCACCCGCGTCGAGGTGAGCCCCCGCGGCCCGAGCACCAGCCACCCGACGAGGCACAGCAGCGGGACCACGGTGTGCTGCAGCTGGTTCGCCACCTGGCCGGTGGTGTTAAGCGCCACCAGCCCGGACAGCGTCAGGTGGTAGATCACCATCGTCACCGTGATGGCGACGACGCCCACCAGCCGGGCCACGGCGAACACCGTCGACGTGCGCGCGAGACGGACCGCCAGCACCGCGCTCGTCACCCCGACGAGGACGTTCGACTGGATCGTGAAGAAGGCGAACACGTTCAGCGCGCGGCCCACGGGACTGCCGCCGAAGTACTCCGGGGTCGTGGCGTTGATCGCCACCTGCATCCCGACGCCGACGACGACGCACAGCGCGGTGATCCCCGACCAGACCCGCGCCGTCTGCTCCACGACGCCGACGCCAGCCCGACCCGGCGACGTCAGCTCGTGCCCAGCGCGGCGGTGAGCTGGTTGGCGAACGTGACCAGCTCGGCCACCGGCAGGTCGTCGTCCCCGGTCAGGCTCACGACCCCGTCGGCCCCGGCGAGGTAGCAGACCTTCGACCTCCCGCCCGTGGTCGTGCCGCACACGCCCGTCCCCGCCGGGGTCCGCTGCTCGGCGACGCTCGTCGAGATCCCCTCGTAGGACGACGACGCCGACAGCTGCGTCACCGTCGCGCTGAGCGAGTCGCGGTCGTAGATGGTGGCCGGTCCGCCGCTGGAGGCGGACGCGTCCTTGGTCCACCCCCCGACCTGCTCCGGCAGCGCGCTGGCGGCCCCGGGCTTGATGACGGCGCCGGCCGGGGCGGGTCCCGGGTCGGGCGCCGACGAACCACCCGAGCCCGACGCCCCCGACGACGGGGCGGTGGACGACGCGGCGGTGGACGACGCAGCGGTGGACGACGACGACGCCGAGGAGGACGGGGCCGACGACGAGGACGGCGCGGAGGCCGCGGTGGTCGTCGCCGCCGCGTCGGACCCGGAGTCGGACCCGCCGCAGGCCGCGAGACCCAGGGCGAGCAGCGGGGCGGCGATCAGGGTCAGGGCGGGGCGGTGGCGCACGGGAGCTCCTGGTTCGAGGGCGTCAGGGGGCGCCCAGTGTGCCGGACCAGGACCGGCGTGTCGGGCGTTTCGGGCACACCGACCGCTCGCCGCACCCCGGTCAGTCGTGGACGACCCGCACCGGCGGCAGACCGACGACGTCGTAGGTGGCGGAGGCGACCTCGATACCGTCCGCCTCCAGCCCGGCCAGGATGTCGCGGCTCATCGCGTCCTTGACCTCGCGCACCCCGCGGTGCTCGACGAGGAAGCGCAGCGAGAGCTCCAGCCAGTCGTCGGTGATGCGGACGTACACCGCGGGGTCCAGCGATGCGTCGGCCATCGCGTACTGCTGCCGCATGCGGGCCAGCGCAGCCTCCGCGGCCGGGTCGTCGACGACGGCGTGCGCCCGGGCCGCGGCCAGCAGCAGCTCCTCGACCCGCGCCCGGTCGCGGAAGTACACGGGCAGCACGATCTCCTCCCACAGGTAGGGGAAGTCGCGGCTGTAGTTGTAGACGGGCTCGTCGAAGATCACGCCATTGGTGACGGTGACCAGCCGGCCGGTGTACTGCCGGGAGTTCACCCACACCGCGGGGTCGGCCGTGGCCACCGACGGCGGCTGGCCCATCTCCATGATCGTGGTCTTGAGGAAGCCGAGCCGGACGACGTCGCCGCGCACGCCGCCGAGGGTGATGCGGTCGCCGATGCCGAAGGTGTCCCCGCGCAGGATGACGACGTACGCGGCGAACGACGTCACCACCTTCTGCAACGCGAGGGCGAGGCCGGCGCTGACGAGGCCGAGCCCGGTGGTGAGGTCGGTGCCCGGCGTGACCCAGATCGAGAACACGCCGAGGACGAGCACCACCGACATGAGCACCTGGACCGCCTGGCGCACCCAGAAGCGCCGGGCGTCCCCCACGTCACCGCCCAGCGCCCGCCGCACCCCGGCCATGAACACCGCGCGGAGCAGCAGCACCCCGAGCACGAGCGCCACGGTGAACAGCAGCTTGACCCCGGTGCGGGAGCTGACGCCGACGAGGGTCACCCCGAACACCCGGACGGCGTCGGACCCCCCGGTGACGACCTGCGCCAGCACGCTCACGAGCGGCCGTCCGGGGCCGCGTGGCCCACGTGGGCCAGCGCCTCCTCCACCCGACGACCCGAGGCGCGGAGCATCGCCCGCTCGGCGGTGTCGAAGTCCTGCGCCTCGGCCGTCTCCCGCAGCCGGGCCAGCTGGTGGCGGACGATGTCGGTCTGGTCGTCGTGCGCGCGCCAGGCCAGCTCGCCGAGCAGCTCGAACAGCCGGTCGAGCACCTGCGGGTCCGAGGCCCCGTAGCGGCGCGGCTGCGCGATCGCCACGTCGACCAGCTCGGCCAGCTCGGGCCGGTGGACCACCACGCGCACCCGGCCCGGCTGCTCGCCCACGCCGTCGTCGCGCAGCAGCTGCGCGCCCGTCTCGCGGTCGGCGAGCTGGCACAGCAGCGTGGAGACGTGGCCCAGGGCGTGGACGGCCGTCGTGGGGTCGTTGATGCCGGGGGAGAGCGCCTTGTTGGTGACGTCGGTCAGCTGGCGCAGCCCGTACGCGATGTCCTGCGCCGCGGTGCGCTCCGGGCCCACCCCCACGGCCGAGCCCACCCGCCGGCGCAGCGTCTCGACGGCGTCGTCGTCCAGCGGGCCGCGCGCCGACCACGCCCGCCCGATGGGCACGCCCTCGACCACCGAGCAGCCGGGGTGTTTGTCGAGCACCAGCGTCACGTCCGCCTCCTGCGCGGCGGAGCGCAGCGCGGACAGCCGCAGCCCGGTGACGAACCCCGAGCCCGTGGCGTACACCCACACCGCGTCGGCGCTCGGCACGGGCAGCGGGGTACGGTCCTGCGGCTCGCGCCGCTCCTCGAGCACGGCCGTCACGGTCGCCGTGGCGTCCTGGTGGACGTCGCGCAGCATCGTCTCCACGCGGATCTGCGCGGCCAGGTGGGCCAGGAACAGCACCAGGCCGACGACGCTCGCCACGGCGAGGACGAACGACAGGGTCACCGAGATCCGCGGGACGAAGGTGTCGCCCCCGCCGCGCACCGTCCGCAGCACCGTCAGCGCGTAGGTGAAGGTGGTGAGGAAGAGCGCCAGGGTCACCTGGACGAACAGGTCGCTGGTGAACGTCCGCAGGAGCCGCGGCGAGAACTGGCTGCTGGCCAGCTGCAGGGTGACCACCGTGAGCGAGAACGTCAGCGACGTGACGGTGATGAGCGAGCCGGAGACGCCGGAGAGCACGGAGCGTGCGGCGTCGGCGTCGCCGCCGAAGATGAGCTGGGAGAGCACCAGCGGCAGCGAGCCGTCCACCTGCTCGTCGACCAGCGGCAGTCCCACGCCGAGGGCGACCGCCAGGACCACCCCGAGCAGGGGCAGCGGCCACAGCTGGGTCCGGACCGTGTCCCGGACGGTGGAGACGACCCCGTTCACCGGGTGCCCCGCTCGTGCCCGGCACCGCTCGACGCCACGTGGTCCCCTCCCGTCACCGCCCCGACGGTCGCCGGACGTGGCCAACGTAGACGCCCGTCCCCGCCGGCGCCGTCACGACGACCACCGCTGGTCCGTGCCCGCACACGCACGGTGATCGTCCGATGTGTGCGGCTCGACCCACCATGATCACCTCACCGCGCACACCACGGCGGACCGTCCGCGGCCCGTCGAGCGGACGCCCTGCCGAAGACCAAGACCAGGACCACGGCACCGGCTCACCGCCGCTGCCCCCGTGCTCAACACCCCCCGGGACGCGTCAGTCCCCGGGGGGTCAGCCCGGCCCGGGTGGCGACCGAGCGCGTGTCGCCGCCGGCGAGCAGCACGTCGAGGACCACGTCCTCGTCGGACCACCCGCCGAGGCGGTGCAGGCCGGGGGTCGCCCGCAGCGCGGCGTGGACCTCGTCGCCGCGCTGCGGGTAGTCCGCGACGCGGTGGCGCCAGTGCACCCCCAGCACGGTCGCCCCCGGGGCGAGGACGGCGGGCAGCCCGTCGAGCGTGGCCCGCAGCGTCGCCGCGTCGAGGTAGTAGAGGACCTCGCTGAGCACGACGAGGTCGAACGGGCCGGCCGGCCACGCCTCGCCCAGCGCGGCGCGGCGCAGCTCGACCCGGGCGCCCACCCCGGCGGCGTCGACCCGCTCCCGGGCGGCGGCGAGCGGGGCGTCGGTGACGTCGGTGGCCAGCACCGCGTCGCAGCGGGCCGCGAGCTCAGCGGTGAGCACGCCGATGGAGCAGCCCGGCTCGAGCGCCCGGCCGTAGCGGGCGGCGGGCAGGGCCGCGAGGGTCAGCGCCCGCTTGCGCGCCTCGTACCACCGGTCGGTGAACCCCCACGGGTCGGCCGCCCCGGCGTAGACGGCGTCGAAGTACTCCGGCGGCAGGCTCACCGGGCCGCCGTCACGCGAGCACGGTCTCGTGGTCGCGCAGCAGCCGCTCCAGCACGAACCCCGGCAGCACCGGGGCGTCGGCCGGGTCCGCGGAGAGCGCTTCGACCTGCGTCCGGAACTGCTGCACCGCAGCGTGTTTGGCGTCCATCAGCGCGGGGTCGAGCGGCACCACGTGCGCCCGCTCCCAGGGCACGCGCGGGTCGGCCGGGTGCGCCCAGTGCCACGTCCACACCGGCACCTCCAGCAGCCGTGCGCCCGCCGCCACCGCCGCTCGGTGGGCGGCCCTGCCGACGGACTCGTGGTCGGGGTGGCCGTCGCCGCGCCAGGTGGCGACGACCCAGGTGGTGGTGTCGGCCGTGCCCAGCACCCGGGAGACCGCGGCGGCGACGGCGTCCTCGTGGGCGGCGACCCGGCCGTCGGGCACGCAGAGCCGGGTGGTGGCCGGGGCGAGGCCGAGCTCGGCCAGGGCGGCGACCGACTCCGCGCGCCGGAGCTCCGCCAGCGCGGCCGGGGACAGGGTGGGGGAGCCGGGGTGCGAGGCGTCCCCGTCGGTGACGGCGACCAGCTCGACGGTCGCGCCCGCCGCGGCGAGGCGGGCCAGCAGCCCGCCGGCGGCGAGCACCTCGTCGTCGGGGTGCGGCGCGACCACGACGACGCGCGCGCAGCCGGCGAGGTCGAGCGCGGGCCAGTCCCGGGACCAGCCGCGCCACTGCGACTCCGGCGTGCCGCCGTCGGGCACGTGGTCCCAGGTCACCACGGCGTCACCACAGGGCACCCCGGTCGAGGACGGCCGTGCCCAGCGTGGCCAGGTCGCGCTCGGCGTGGCTCTGCCGCAGGTACACCGTCAGGTCCGCGACCCGGGTGGCGTGGGCGGCGTCGGCGCACAGCGGGCCCGCGCCCAGCGCCCGGCCCGTCCGCTCCAGGGCGGTCATGGCGGCCGCCTCCACCGCGGCGCGCACGGCCAGCGCCCGGGCCCGGCCGTCCCCGCCCGGGTCGGCGTCGACCTCCGCGGCCGCGGCGAGCAGCAGGGCGCGGGCCGAGCCCAGGGCGGCGGTGACGGCACCGAGGTGGGCCAGCCCGTGCTCGGTCAGCCCCGGGCGCAGCAGGGCGTCGGCCACCCCCGCGGCGCCGCCGAGCCAGCAGGCGGCCACCCCGGCGGCGCCGTGCCAGAAGCCGGGCCGGTCGAGGTAGTCCCGCGGCCCGCCGACGGTGGCGGCGGGGACGTCGTCGAACGCGACGTGCCCGGAGTCGCTGCGCGCCATGCCGACCGCGGGCCAGGTGCCGGGCACCGGCGTCACCCCGGGGTGGTCGAGGCCGACATCGAGCAGGCGGGGTCCGTCGTCGGTGCGGGCGGTGAGCAGGGCGTGGGTGCTGGACGACGCCCCGGAGCACCACGCCTTGGTGCCGTGCAGCCGCCAGCCGTCCCCGTGCGGCACGGCGCGCAGCACCGGCTCCGGCGGCTCGGCCGCCCACACCCCCCAGACCTGGCCCGGTCCCACCCGGCGCCCGGTCAGCTCGGCCAGGATCGCGTCCGCGTCGAGGTGGGCCTCGGCGAGCCGGCCCAGCACCACGTCGTCGCGGGCCAGGGCGGTGAGCGCGTCCCACCGCTGCGCCGTCGCCCCGGAGCCGGGCAGCGGCAGGTCCAGGTCCCCCGCGGCGACGAGCTCGCGCAGCCGCTCCGCCGGGCTCACGTCGGCACCGGCGCGTCGATCCCGGCCACGTCGAGACCAGCAGCGTCGAGACCAGCAGCGTCGAGACCAGCAGCGTCGAGACCGGGAGCGTCGGCGAGCGAGCGCAGGTGCCCGGCGAAGCCGGCCCCCACCCGCCCGCGGACGCGCCCCGAGGTGGTGACCCCCAGGTCGTCCACCGCCACCACCGCGTGCCCCGCGGCCCGCAGCCGCGCCAGCAGGTCGACGTCCTCGTGCTCGGCGAGCCCGGCGAACCCGCCGACGGCGCGGTAGGCCCCGGCCCGGACCCCGAGGTTGGCGCCGTGCTCGTGGTGGTGGCCGGGCCCGGGCCGGTAGGCGCCGTGCCAGCGCGCCCCCACCTCGGGCGGGTGGCCGCGGAAGTGGTCCACCACCACCGAGCCGGCCACGGCGGCCACCCCGGAGCGGGCGTGGCGCAGGTGGGCGACGAGCCAGTCCGGTGCGACCGTGCCGTCGGCGTCGGTGCAGGCCAGCCAGGTCGCCCCCGCCCGCACCGCGGCGCGGGCCCCGGCCGCGCGCGCCACCCCGACGTTGCCCGCGTCGACGACCACGGCGACCACGTCCGGCTCGGCGGCCACGGCGGCGGCGGTCCCGTCGGTGCACCGGTCCAGGACCACGACCACGAGCACGTCGACGGCGACCCGGGACCGGGCCACCCGCAGCGAGGCCAGGCAGGCGGGCAGCAGCTCCTCCTCGTCGTGGGCGGGGACGACGACGGCGAGGCGCACCGGGGGGACAGCGGGCACGGGCGACCTTCCTGACCGGGTGATCACCCCAGCGTGGACCTCGGTGGCCCGGCCCGCCGAACGGGCGGCCGGGCCCTACGGTGGCGGCCGTGACGGCGCCGGTGCGGGGCAACGCGTGGGACGCCCTCGACGGGCTCGTCCCCGCCGCGCCGCCGACCGTGTCGGTCGTCGTCCCCTGGTACCGCGACCAGGCCCGCCTCGACCTGGTGCTCACCGGGCTGGCCCTGCAGTCCCACCCCGCCACCCGGCTGCAGGTGGTGGTGGCCGACGACGGGTCCCCGCACCCGCCGGACACCGGGGCGCTGGGCCGCGACGCGGTGGTGGTGCGCCAGGACGACCGCGGCTTCCGCGCCGGGGCCGCCCGCACGCTCGGGGCCGCCGCCGCCGACGGGGACGTGCTCTGCTTCCTCGACGCCGACACCGTGCCCGAGCCCGGCTACGTCACCGCCCTGGCGCGGCTGCCCGCGCTGTGCCCGGACGCCGTGGTCGTGGGCCGCCGTCGCCACGCCGACCTCGCCGGGTGGACGCCGGACCGGCTGCGGGGCTGGCTGACGGCCGGTGCGCCGGCGCCCGCAGAGCTGGCGGAGCCCGGGTGGCTGCGCGACGGCCTCGCCCACGGCCTGCTCGACGCCGACGACCGCGCCTACCGCTACGTCATCTCCGCGGTGCTGGGCTGCCCGGCGGCGCTGTTCGCCGAGCTGGGCGGCTTCGACCCGTCGTTCGTCGGCTACGGCGGGGAGGACTGGGAGTGGGCGCACCGGGCCTGGCACGCCGGGGCGGTGCTGGCCCACGTGCCCGGGGCGGTGGCCTGGCACGACGGCCCCGACTGGGCGGGCCGCAGCGACGACCCGCTGCGCGCCCGGCGGGACAAGAACGCCGAGACCCTCGCCCTGGCGCGCCTCGTCCCGCACCCGGCGTCGCGCGGCACCGGCCAGGTCCACCGCGTGCCGGACCTGGTGGTCACCGTGGACGTGCCCGCCGACCGGACCACCGCCGGGCTGCTGGCGGTGCGCTCGGTGCTGGCCGGGGGCACCGACGCCCGGGTGTGGCTGCGCGGCGGTGGTGCGCCGGCGCTGGCAGAGCTGTGGCCGGACGACCCGCGCGTGCAGGCCGGCGAGCCCCCGCCCGACGCCCTGGCCCGCGCCCGCCACCGGCTCCACCTCACCGGCCCGGTGGTGCTGCGCGCCGGCGCGCTGGCCGCGCTGCGGGCCCGGCTGGACGACGTGGGGCGGGTGCGCGCCGGGGCGCTGACCCTGACCACCTCGCGGGCGCTCGGCCGGGCGCACCGGCACCCCGGTGCCGCCGGCGACGTGGTGGCCGAGCTGTTCGGCGCCGTCGAGCTCGACCCGGCCGAGGCCGGGGTGCTGCCGGTCGACCCGGAGCCCGACCTCGACGCGGTCTTCGGCGGCTGGGCCTGAGGGCCACCGGCCCCCTTGTGAGCCGTGCACGCTGAGCGCATGCTTCGCCTCACAGCGTGACGAGGCCCGCACCGCAGCGGCCCGTCCGATCCGTGGGGGGTCCCCGTGCTGCGTCGTCCGTCCCGTCTGCTCGCCCTCGCGACCGTGGTGGTCGCCGGGCTCCTCGCCCCCGGCACCGCCCTGGCCGCCGGGGGTCCCGACTGGTCCCAGTTCGGCCACGACGCCGCCCACTCCGGCGTCGGGCCCGACGTGTCCGCGATCGGCCCAAGCAACGTCGCGAGCCTGCAGCGCTCGTTCGCGGTCACCCTGCCCGACACCGCGGACGCCCCACCGGTGAGCCGCTCCGGGGTCAGCACCCCCTCGGGGGTGAAGGACCTGCTGTTCCTCAACACCCTCGACGGCTACGTCCTGGCCCGGGACGCCGCGACCGGGGCCGCGGTGTGGCAGCAGCACGTCAGCGCGGGCGGCTGCCGCATCAACAACGGCAGCCAGCCCTGCTACACCACCTCGGCCCCCGCGGTGGACCCCAGCGGTGCGTTCGTCTACGCCTACGGCCTCGACGGCAAGGTCCACAAGTACGCCACCGGGACCGGCGCGGAGACCACGACGGGCGGCTGGCCGCAGGTCGCCACCCTCAAGCCCTACGACGAGAAGGGCTCGTCGGACCTGACCATCGCCACCTCGGGCGGGCAGACCTACCTCTACGTGGCCAACGGGGGCTACCCGGGCGACCGGGGTGACTACCAGGGCCACGTGACGACGATCAACCTCGGCACCGGCACGCAGAAGGTGTTCAACACCGTCTGCAGCAACCAGACCGTGCACTTCACCGCGCCCGGGCAGGGCCCCGACTGCTCCGAGGTGCAGTCGGCCGTGTGGTCGCGGGCCGGCGTGGTCCACGACCCGGCCACCGGCCTGGTGTACCTGGTCACCGGCAACGCCACCTTCGACCCGGCCCGGCACCACTACGGCGACACCGTCATCGCGATCAACCCCGACGGCAGCGGGGCCGGCGCGGGGAACGACCCGGTCGACAGCTACACCCCGTCCAACTACGTGCAGCTCGACCAGCTCGACCAGGACCTCGGCAGCTCCAGCCCGGCCGTGGTCAGCCCGCCCGCGGGCAGCCCGGTGGCGAACCTCGGGGTGCAGGCGGGCAAGGACGGCGTGCTGCGCCTGCTGGACCTCGCCAGGCTGGGCGGCACCCGCGCTGCCGGCACCGTCGGCGGCGAGCTGCAGACGGTGGCCTTCCCGCAGGGCGGCCCGGTGGCGCTCACCCAGCCCACCGCATGGCGCGACGGTGCGGGCCGGTCCTGGGTGTTCGTGGCCAACGGCCGCGGCCTCGCCGCGCTCGAGGTGGTGCTGCAGAACGGGCAGCCGCGCCTCGTCAGCCGCTGGACGTCCACGACCGGGGGCACCACCCCCGTCGTCGCCGGCGGCGTCCTCTACTACGAGACGGGCTCCGGTCTGCGCGCGCTCGACCCCACCACGGGCACCCAGCTCTGGACGGACGGGGTCAGCACCGGGGTGCACTGGCAGAGCCCGATCGTCACCGCCGACGCGGTGTACTACCCGACCGACGACGGGAAGCTGTACGGCTACCGGCTGCCCACCGGTGAGCCCGTGGCGAGCACGGTCACGGTCTCCACCACGCCGAACACGGCCGTGGGGGTCGCGGCCGTGGGGCTGTTCGCCGACGTCACGCCCGGGTCCGCCACGGGCAGCGTCGGGTTCCGCGTGGACGGCGCCGCGGTGCCCGGCTGCGAGGCCCGGCCCGTCGTCGGCGGCCGCGCCAGCTGCGCCACGACCTTCGCCACGGCCGGGGCGCACACCGTGACCGCGGCGTACTCCGGGGACGCCACGACCGGGCCGTCCAGCGGCACCGCCACGGTCGACGTGGCGCCCGGCGCGTCGTTCCCGCAGCTGCTGCTCGGGTTCCTCCTCGCCTTCGCCCGTGCGGTGCACGTCTTCGGCTTCTGACCCGCCGGGGGTCACGACCGCGTCCGTTCAGCCGAGCTGGCGCACGGCCCGACACCGGGCGCGGGCCGACACCCGCAGCCGGCCGCGCCCGGCACGGGCGCGGCGGGCGGCCGCCACCTCGCGCTGGTGCGCGGCGTCGGCGAGCGCGGTGCGGACGCGCTCGCGGGCGTGCTCCTCGGCCAGGGCGTGGGTCATCGGGTCCTCCGGGTGGTCGGTGCTGCGGGTCAGCCGCGGGGTCCGCCCCGACGGCTGGGCAGAGCCGACCACCTGAAGCACACTTGAGGTCAAGGCCCGGGTGCGGCAGGCTCGCAGCGTGTCCGAGCCGACCCTGCTGCCCATCGGGGACGTGGCCGCGCGCTCCGGGCTGACGGTGGCGACCGTGCGCTACTACGAGTCGCTGGGTCTGATCGGCTCCACGCGCACGACGGGCAACCAGCGCCGCTACCCCCGCCACGTGCTGCGGCGGCTCGCGTTCGTCGCCGCCGCCCGGCACGTCGGGCTCACCCTGGCCCAGGTGGCCGACGCGCTGGCCACGCTACCCACCGACGCCGCCCCCACCCGGCGGGACTGGACGCGGCTCAGCGCGCCGTGGCGCCGGCTGGTCGACGAGCGGATCGCCGAGCTGGAGCGGCTGCGCGGCTCGCTGGACGGGTGCATCGGCTGCGGGTGCCTGTCGCTGCGCCGGTGCGCGCTGTTCAACCCCGGTGACGAGGCCGCAGCCGAGGGGCCCGGCTCGCGCTGGCTGCGCGACGCCCGCTCGGGCGGCTGACGGGGCCCCGCGTCAGCCCTTGGCCAGCGCGCGGTGGGTGGCCGGGCCCCGGGCCCGCTGGCGCAGCGCGAGCACGACCGTGGCCGCCACGACGATGCCGACGAGGTTGACCAGCAGCTGCAGCGCGGACTGGGAGGCCACGCCCCACTGGCCCAGGGTCGCGGCGACCACGGCGAACCCGGCCGCGGGCACGGTCGTGACGGAGATGAACACCCCGACCAGCACCGCCGAGCGGTCGCTGACCAGCGAGAGCATGCCCGCAGCCCCGGCCAGCAGCGCGACGACCAGGGAGAACGGCCCCACCTGGTAGATGAAGTCGACCTGGGTGATGGTGCCCAGCGTGGCCTCGGTGACCAGGCCCAGGGACTCGCTGGCGAAGGAGCCCAGCGCGCACACCAGCATCGCCACCGGGAACCCCACCAGCACGGTGCCCGCGGCCCGGCGCACCAGGTCGAAGCGGCGCGCCACCAGCCCCACGGCGACGGCGGCGAGGGGGCCGAACTCCGGGCCGACGACCATCGCGCCGACCACGGTCACCGGGGAATCGGTGACGACGCCGACGGCGGCCAGCAGCAGCGCGAGGCACAGGAACGCGACGAAGGTGGCGGTGAGGCGCGACTCGTCGCCGCTGTGGGCCATCAGCTCCTCCCACACCACGGCGTCGGTGGGGTCGCCGGGGGCGTCGGCCTGCGCCTGGTCGGCGAGCCGGGAGATGGTGGTGTCGACGCGCTCGACGGTGATGCCGCCGTCGACGTCCACCCCGTGCTCGCACAGCTTGGCCAGCAGGTCGTCGAGCGCCTCGCGGGCCACGTCGGCGCCGATGACGTCACCCTCGGGCTTGACCGCCGCGCCGGGGGCGCGGGTGAGGTGGGCGACGCCGGGGTCCTCGCGGAGCATCTCGAGCACGGCGTCGCTGCACCGCGTCGGGCAGACGACCCTCACGTGCATCACGGGCCGGAGGGTAGCGGGGATCACACCCGCGCCGGGCCCGATCCCGCAGGTGGGGACCCGGCTCAGCCGTCGTGCCGCAGCAGCGGCACCCACAGCTCGTCATCGGCCAGCGCCCCGTGCTGCCCGGCCAGCCGCGACATCCCCGGCTCGACCCGGGACTGCACCAGCGCGGTGGACCCGGTGGCGACGGCGACGACGTCCCCGGTGCGCGCCGCCGCGGCCTCGGTGACGACGGGGCCCAGCAGCCCGGCGCCGACCACGTCGTCGCGGGTGCCCACCCAGGCGCGCCCGGCCAGCAGCTCCCGCCACGTCGCGAGGACGTCCGCCTCGGCGCCCGGCCGGGCGTGGACGTGGCGCGCCCGCGGCTCCCCGGCCACGGCCACCACCCCGGCGCGCAGCGCGTCGGCCGTGCCGTCGTGCGCGTCGAGGTCGACCTTGGCCTCCCCGGGCACCGCGACCATCCCGTGGTCGGCGGTGACGAGCAGGGTCGTCCCGGCGGGCAGCCGCTCGGCGAGCCGCTGCGCCACCCGGTCGACCACCCGCAGCTGCTCGCACCACGCGTCGGTGCCGGGGCCGCGGACGTGGCCGACGAGGTCGAGCTCGGAGAGGTAGCAGTAGACGAGGCTGCGGTCGCCGGAGGTGACGGCCTCGGCGACGCGGGAGACCATGTCCCCGGCCGAGATCGAGCTCGCGTCGGCCGGTCCGCGCAGCACCGCCCGGGTCAGCCCGGACCCCACGAACGACGACGACGCGGCGCTGGCGACCGCCACCCCGTCCGCCGCCGCGCGCTCGAACGCCGTCGCGCGGGGCTGCACCACCTCGGGCACCAGCGTCGGGCGCAGGTCGTCGCGGCGGCTGACCGGGCGCCACCGCAGCCAGTTGACGGCCGAACCGACCTCGGCGACGTAGGAGGTGTAGCCGGTGATGCCGTGCGCGCCCGCGGCGGTGCCCGTGCCCAGCGAGGCCAGGCTCGCCGCCGTGGTCGTCGGGAAGCCGGCGGCCAGCGCGGGGCCGCGCAGCGACGACAGGAACGGTGCGGCGTCGGCGTGGCGGCGCAGCAGCCGCTCACCCATCCCGTCGACGAGCAGGACGACGACGCGCCGCAGGTCCGTCAGGCCCAGCCCGGCGCGCTCCCCGGGCACCCCCAGCCCGGCGAGGACCGCGGGCAGGACGTCGGCCAGGCCCGCGGCACCGTCGGGCAGGCTCGGCGCGGACGGGGGCGGGGCCGGCATCGGACCACTGTCGCACCCCGCCGCCCGCCTCAGGCCGCGAGGCTCTCCAGGTCGGCCAGCAGCCCCGGGTGGGTGGGCCGCCACCCCAGGGCCTCGCGGGTGCGGGCGCTGGAGGCCGGCTGGTCCATCGCGAAGATCGGGGCGAAGGGGCCGAACGTGTCGTCGGGGACGGACGCCACGGGCAGGCCGAGGCGCCGGCCGATGACGGCGGCGATGTCGCGCACCGCGTCCCCCTCGTCGGCGACGGCGTGCCACGCCGTGCCCCCGGGGGCGCTCTCGAGGGCGAGCCGGACCAGGGCCGCGGCGTCGCGGGCGTGCACGGCCG
The DNA here is from genome assembly GCF_054783215.1 of Rhodococcus aerolatus. Lineage (NCBI taxonomy): Bacteria > Bacillati > Actinomycetota > Actinomycetes > Mycobacteriales > Nocardiaceae > Rhodococcus > Rhodococcus aerolatus. The sequence goes on from NZ_BAAGQZ010000004.1 coordinate 161,817, forward strand.
GCCAGCGCTGGGTGCCGTCGCCCGGGTAGCCGGCGGTCCCGGTGCGCCGGGCAGCGTCGGTGAGCAGCCCGGCGAACCCGCCCCGGCCGTCCTCGTGCACCGTCCGCGGCATACGGACCGCGCTGGCCCGCACCCCCTGCGGGGCGAGGTCGAGCAGGGCGGTGACGGAGCGGGCCCGTCCCGCGACCGGGCCGTCGGTGGGCAGCGGGTCGTCCTCCGTCGCCACCCGGCCCGCCACCCACGGCGTCCCCGAGACCGTCACGACGGGCCGGTCGGTGCCGAGGAGGGTCTCGCCCAGCGTGGCCAGCGCGGCCGACTCCTCGGCGATGCTGCGGGCCAGCCCGTCGGCGGTGGCGTCGGCGTGCCCGAAGGCGAGGGAGACGACGCCGTCCGCCCGGGACGCGCCCTCGCGCAGGACGGCGAGGTCGGTGAGCCCGCCGGGGAGCACGTCGGCCCCCGTGTCGCGCAGGGCCCGGGCCGAGCGGTCGGAGCGGGCGAGGGCCAGGACGGTGTGGCCGTGGTCGAGCAGCTCGGTGACGACGGGGCGGCCGATGGTGCCGGTTCCCCCGGTGACGAAGACGTGCACGGGACTCTCCTGCGGTGGTGGGTGCGGTGGTGGGCCGCGGGTGATGGGACTGTTGTCCCGTCACCGTAGCAGAGTGATGGGACAAAGGTCCCGTCGTTAGGGTGCAGGCATGGGTCGGTGGCAGCCGGGGGCGCGGGAGCGGCTCGTCGTCGCGGCCGTGGACCTCTACGCCGAGCAGGGCTACGACGCGACCACCGTCGCCCAGATCGCCGAGCGCGCCGGCGTCACCAAGAGCACCTTCTTCCGGCACTTCCCCGACAAGCGCGAGCTGCTCGTGGCGGGGCAGGAGACGCTGAGCCGGCTGCTCGCCGAGGGCATCCGGGACGCCGACGCGGCGGCCACCCCGCTCGAGGCGGTCGCGTCCGGGCTGGAGCGCGCCGCCACCGCGATGGGCCCGGAGAACCGCGAGCTCGGCCCGCGGCTCAAGGCCGCCATCGGCGCCAGCGCGGAGCTGCAGGAGCGCGACGCGCTGAAGAACATCGGGATGGCCGCGGCGATGACCGACGCCCTCGCGGCCCGGGGGGTGCCCGACGCGACCGCGCACCTGGCGGCCGAGCTGGGCGTGCTGGCGTTCAAGCGCGGGTTCGCGGCGTGGTCCGACGCCGGGGCGCAGGCGGGAGACGAGCTGGCCCCGCTGGCCGTGGCCGCGCTCGCGGAGCTCCGGGCGGCCAGCGCCGCGCTGGGCTGAGCGGCGCCCCTCGTTCCCGGCCCGCGGCGGCGCCCGCGGTGCCATGCTCGGCCGGTGGGGTCCTGGCTGCGTCCGACGTCCGCGGCGGGACGCCTGCGCCCACTCCGCCGCGCCCCGACCGACCACAGCGCCCCGCAGCACGATCGGGTGGGCGCCGGCGTCCCGAGGGCGAGGTGACGGCCCCGACGCCCGGCCCCGGGGCGCAGCCGTCGGCGTGGTCCTGGCTGCGGACGGTCTCCGCGCTGACGGCCGTGCGCCGCGGCCTGCTGCTCGTCGCGATCGGCGTGGTGGGGTGGCTGCTCGGCGTCGGCACACCCTGGCCCGTCGTCGTGGCCGGGCTGCTGCTCGCCGGCGGTGGTGTGGTGGTCGACCGCTGGCGCCGCCGGGACGAGCGCGACGGACGCACGTACCTCTGAGCCCCGCCCCCACCGGTGCGACCGGGGTGCGACGATCGGCCGGTGCGCGGCGCGGTGGTCGGACTGGTGCTCGGTGTCCTCGCGGCGCTCGTGGTCGTCGTGGGCGCGCGGACCGTGGTGGGGGGCACCCGGCTGGCCGAGCAGCGGACGTTCTCGGTGTGCCTCGCGCCGACGGGCTCCGGCGTCTGCGTCGAGCGGTGGGAACGGCCCGAGCTGCTGGTCGTCCCCGGGCTGAAGCAGGTGCGGGTGCTCGCCGTGCAGGGCGGCGTGCCCGTCGGTGGGCGGTACCTCGCGGTGGACGACCCCTTCGGTACCGCCGACGCGACCGCCGAGCTCGGCCCGGCCGGGGACGTGGTGGTCCGCACCGCGGACGGCCGGCTCGGGCTGACCTTCAGCGCGGCCTCGGTCGCGAGCCTGCTCAGCTAGACCCGTCGGCCGGACGGGTCGGCGGCGCGGTCGTGCGCCCGTCCCCGTGATCACCCGTGGCGCCCCCGGCCGGCGGGTGTGACAGTTGACACCACACCGGGGGAAGCACGAGAATTCCACTATCAGTATTTTTTATTTCACGATGTGAAACAGCACGGAGGAGTGGCATGGGCAAGCGTGTCGAGGTCGGCGGGCTCAGCGTCGCCGAGGAGCTGCACCGGTTCGTCGAGCAGGAGGCCCTGCCGGGCACCGGCATCGAGCCGGGCGCCTTCTGGGACGGCCTGGCCTCGATCATCGCGGACCTCGGCCCCCGCAACGCCGCGCTGCTGGCCCGCCGCGAGGAGATCCAGGCCGCCCTGGACGACTGGCACCGGACCAACCCCGGCACGCCGGACGCCGAGAAGTACACCGACGTCCTGCGCGAGCTGGGCTACCTGCTCGACGAGCCCGCCGACGTCGCCGTGACCACTTCTGGCGTCGACCCCGAGGTCGCCGAGATCGCCGGCCCGCAGCTCGTCGTCCCGCTGCTCAACGCCCGTTTCGCCACCAACGCCGTCAACGCCCGCTGGGGCTCGCTCTACGACGCGCTCTACGGCACCGACGTCGTGCCCACCGACGGGGACCTGGCCCCCGGGGACAGCTACAACCGCACCCGCGGCGACGAGGTCATCCGCCGCGGCCGCGCCTTCCTCGACGAGCACTTCCCGCTGGCGTCCGGCTCGCACGCCGACGCGACCGCGTACGCCGTGGACGACGAGGGCGTGGCCGTCACCGTCGACGGCGCGACGGTCCGGCTCGCCGACCCCGCGCAGCTCGTCGGCTTCCGCGGCGACCGCGAGCACCCCGAGGGCGTCCTGCTGGTCCACCACCACCTGCACGTCGAGATCCAGGTCGACGCCGAGGACCCGATCGGCTCCACCGACCGCGCCGGGGTCAAGGACCTGCTCCTCGAGTCGGCCGTGTCGACGATCATGGACCTCGAGGACTCCGTCGCCGCCGTGGACGCCGAGGACAAGGTGCTCGGCTACCGCAACTGGAAGCACCTCATGGACGGCACCCTCGCCGAGGAGGTCACCAAGGGCGGGAAGACCTTCACCCGGTCGATGAACCCCGACCGCACCTACACGACGGTGTCCGGCGAGGAGGTCACCCGCAAGGGCCGCTCGCTGCTGTTCATCCGCCAGGTCGGTCACCTCATGACCACCGACGCGGTGCTCGACCCCTCCGGCGCCGAGGTGCCCGAGGGCGTGCTCGACGCCGTCATGACCGCACTGGGGAGCGTGCCGGGCCTGCGCGGGGAGTCGACGCTGACCAACTCCACCCAGGGCTCGATGTACGTGGTCAAGCCCAAGATGCACGGCCCCGAGGAGGTCGCCCTCGCCGTCGACCTGTTCGGCCGCGTCGAGGAGCTCCTGGGCCTGCCCCGGCTGACCATCAAGGTCGGCATCATGGACGAGGAGCGGCGCACCACGCTCAACCTCAAGGCCTGCATCGCCGAGGCCCGCGAGCGCCTCGCCTTCATCAACACCGGCTTCCTCGACCGCACCGGCGACGAGATCCACACCTCGATGCAGGCCGGGCCCGTCGTCCGCAAGAACGACATGAAGTCCGAGACCTGGATCGGCGCCTACGAGGACCTCAACGTCGACATCGGCCTGGAGTGCGGGCTGCTCGGCCGCGCCCAGATCGGCAAGGGCATGTGGGCCGCGCCGGACAGCATGGCCGCCATGCTCGAGGCCAAGGTGGGCCACCCGAGGGCGGGCGCGAGCTGCGCCTGGGTGCCCTCGCCCACCGCCGCCACGGTCCACGCGCTGCACTACCACCAGGTCGACGTGCGGGCCCGGCAGGAGGAGCTCGCCGCCGGGGGGCGTCGCCGCGACCGCGGGGACCTGCTGCGGGTGCCGCTCGGCGCCCCGGCCGACTGGTCCGACGACGACCGGCAGGACGAGATCCAGAACAACCTGCAGAGCCTGCTGGGCTACGTGGTGCGTTGGGTCGACGCCGGCATCGGCTGCTCCAAGGTCCCCGACATCACCGGCGAGAAGCTCATGGAGGACCGCGCCACCTGCCGCATCTCCGCCCAGCACGTGGCCAACTGGATGCACCACGGCGTCGTCACCGCCGACCAGGTCGAGGAGACGCTGCGCCGCATGGCCGCCGTGGTCGACGAGCAGAACGGCGGCGACGCGGGCTACACGCCCATGGCCCCGGCCTTCGACGGGCAGGCCTTCCAGGCCGCGCACGACCTCGTCTTCGAGGGCCTCACCCAGCCGTCGGGCTACACCGAGCCGATCCTGCACCGCCGCAGGGCCGAGAAGAAGGAGACCGCCGCGTGAGCACCCTCGACCTCGAGACCGCCCGCACCGTCATCGCCGCCACCCGGCAGAGCGGGCGCGAGCAGGGCCTCAAGCCGCTGACCGTCGTCGTGCTCGACCCGGGCGGCCACGTCGTCGCCCTGGAGCGGGAGGACGGGGCGTCGATCGGCCGGGTCGCGATCGCCACCGGCAAGGCGCACGGCGCGCTCTCGCTCGGCATGGGCTCGCGCTCGATCATGGCCCGCGCCGAGCAGCAGGCGTACTTCGTCTCCGCCGTCACCGCGGCCGTGGGCGGCTCGCTGGTGCCCGTGCCCGGGGGCGTGCTGGTCCGCGACGCCGAGGGTGCGCTGCTCGGGGCCGTCGGGGTCACCGGGGACACCTCCGACCACGACGAGGCCGCCGCCGTGGCCGGCATCGAGGCCGCCGGCCTCACCGCGCAGGTCGACTAGCGCACCGACCCGGGCCCGCACCACCGGGCCGGCGGGCGACCGTCACCGGCCCCGTTACGGTTCCCCCGGTGAGCCTGGAGCAGAACCACCCCGAGCGCCGCGTGGACAGGGTCCGCGCGGCGCTCGGCCGTGCCCGGCGGCGGGCGCGCGAGGCCGACCTCGACGACCGCTGGGTCGCCGCGGCCCGCCGGCTGCGTCGCGCCCTGCCCGGGGACCCCGAGTTCGGCGACCCGCTGTCGATGGCGGGCCGCGACAGCGCGGGCGTCGTGGCCCGGGTGGCCGACCGGCTCTACGGCGACGAGCAGCGCGCCTCCCGCGAGGCCGGCCTGGCCGCGCTGCAGGTGTGGCAGACCGCGTCGCGGCGGCTGCGCCGCGACGGGGCCGGCGACGAGGTCACGATCCTCTTCACCGACCTCGTCGAGTTCTCCGCCTGGGCCGCCCGCGCCGGCGATGAGGCCGCGCTGCGGCTGCTCCGCGAGGTCGCCACCGCGTGGGAGACGCCCGTGCGCGAGCACCGCGGCACCGTGGTCAAGCGGCTCGGTGACGGGCTCATGGCGGTGCTGCCCGCCCCGTCGCTGGGGGTCGCGGCCGTCACCGACGCGTGGGCCGCGCTCGCCGCGATCGAGGTCGAGGGCTACCGCCCGCTGGCCCGCGCCGGGCTGCACCTGGGCCGGCCGCGGACCCTCGGCGGGGACTACCTGGGGGTCGACGTCAACGTCGCCGCCCGGCTCTGCCAGGAGGCCGGGGACGGCGAGCTGCTGGTCTCCGCGGCCGCGCTGGACCGCCTCGACCTCGACACCACCGACGCCGCGGCGGACCACCGCTTCGACTGGCGCGCGGTCAAGGGCGTGCCCGAGGGCCTGACCGCCTACACCGTGCGCGTGGCCGGCTCCTGACCGTGCCCACCACGCCTGACCTCGCCCGTTTCGTGAGGTAACGGAACCCTCGTGCTGCCGGGCGACCCCCCGTGCCGGACGATGTCGGTCGTGAGCACCACGTCGGACCCCCGGACCAGCAACGACGACCGCACCCCGGGAGGTGGGGCCGAGGACCACGCCGAGGGGCAGAACCCGATGCGCTGGCGGGCGCTCGTCGTCTGCCTCGGCGCGATCTTCATGGCCCTGCTCGACGTCAGCATCGTCAACGTCGCCCTGCCCTCGATGCAGGAGGGCCTGGGGGCATCCGCGTCGGACCTGCAGTGGGTGCTCTCCGGCTACGCCGTCACCTTCGGCCTGGTGCTCGTCCCCGCCGGCCGGCTGGGTGACGCGTACTCGCGGCGGACGATGTTCCTCATCGGGATCACCGGGTTCGTCGCCGCCAGCGTCGCGTGCGGGCTCGCCTGGTCACCGCTGGCGATCATCGTGTTCCGGCTGCTGCAGGGCGTGTTCGCCGGGTTCCTCACCCCGCAGGTCACCGGGATCATCCAGGAGCTGTTCCGCGGCGCGGAGCGGGGCCAGGCGTTCGGCTACTTCGGCGCCGTCGCCGGGGTGTCCACCGCCGTCGGCCCGCTGCTGGGCGGCGGCCTCATCGCCGCGTTCGGCACCGACCTCGGCTGGCGGGCGGTGTTCTTCGTCAACCTGCCCATCGGCCTGGTCGCCATCCCGTTCGCCGCGAAGCTGCTCACCCAGGCCGGGGTGACCAGCAACCGCGGGTCCGGGGCGCGCCCCCAGCTCGACCCGGTGGGCTCGGTGCTGCTCGGCATCGGCGTGGTCTCGCTGCTGCTGCCGCTGGTGGAGCAGCGCGAGTGGTCCGGCTCGGTGCGCTACCCGCTCTACGTCGTCGCCGTCGTCTTCCTCGTGCTGTTCGTGCTCTGGGAGCGCCGCGTGGTCTCGCGGGGTGACGCGCCGGTGGTCGACCTGCGGCTGTTCTCGCTGCGCAGCTTCAGCTTCGGCTCGCTCACCGGCCTGCTCTACTTCGGGGCCTTCACCTCGATCTTCTTCGTCCTCACCGTCTACCTGCAGGCCGGCCAGGGCTACGCGGCGTGGCAGGCCGGGCTGACCGTGACGGCCTTCGCGGCCGCGACCATCCCCGGCTCCCGGCTCTCCGGCAAGCTCGGGCCGAAGCACCCCATCGGCCTGGTGGCGACCGGGGCGCTGCTGTTCTCCCTGGGCCTCGCGCTGGCCATCGTCGCCGTGCGCATCGAGTCCGGGCCCATGGTCGGCTGGTGGATGGCCCTGCCGCTGGCGATCGCCGGCTTCGGCAACGGCCTGGTGCTGCCGGCCAACCAGACCCGCGCGGTCTCCGAGGTGCCGGTGGCCGAGGGCGGCTCGGCCGGGGCCGTCTACCAGGTCTTCCAGCGCACCGGCACGGCGCTCGGCATCGCCGTCGTCGGCTCGGTGTTCTACGGCCAGCTGGCCAGCACCCGGGGCGACTTCGCCCGGTCGTTCGAGTACGGCGTGGCGCTCTCGGCCGGCTTCGGCGTGCTCACCGCGCTGCTCGCGGGCGCCGAGGCGTGGCAGGACAGCCGCACCGGGGCGCACGCGGGCACGCCCGAGACCCACCCGGGCCGCCACGAGCAGCCGACCGGGCGCCACGAGGCCTGACGCGGGGAGTCAGGCGGCGCGCACGAGCCCCTCGTGGGGCCGCGGGGCGGCGAGGGGCGACGGGGCGGGGGCCGCCACCACCGCGGGCACGGGTCGCAGCTGCACCAGCACGCCGCCGAGCAGGTCGGCCAGCTCGAGGTCGAGCGCGCGGCACACCGCGGCCAGCACCTCCGAGGACGGCTCCTTGACCCCCCGCTCCACCTCCGAGAGGTAGCCCATCGAGACGCCGGCGTCGTCGGCCACGCTGCGCAGGCTGCGGGCCTGCGCCCGTCGCTCGGCGCGCAGGGTCCGGCCGGTCAGCTCTCGCAGCAGCACCGCCCCAGTCTGCACCCGCGCCGCCCGTCCCGCGCCGGGGACGCAGCGGGTGGCCCACCGGGGCCCGCGCGGGTGGCATGATCACGCTGTGCCGCCCCGTGGGGGCCGCACACCGTCGTCGCGCACCAGGACCTCGTCCGCCACGGCTCGATCCGCGAGCCCCTGGAGATCCCCGTGCCCCGACCGCACCCGCGCGCACCCCGCGCCGTCGTCGTCGTGCGCACCCGGGCCCACCACGCTCCCGAGCACGTCCGGCTCGACGCAGCGACGACGGAGGCACGGTGGCCGACCCCTCCCCGGGGCCCGACACCCCACGCGGCGTGCGGGACCTCTTCCACGACGCGCTGGCCGGCGTCGGCCCGCCCACCCCGCAGCTGCTGTGCGACGCGTGCCTCACCACGCTGGGCGTCGACCGGGCCGCGATCGTCATCGTCACCGCCCCTGCCGCCGGCCCTGACGCCGGTCCTGACTCCGGACCTGCCACCGGCGCCGGCGCCTCGGTCGCCGCGACGACCGACGACGTGGTCGCCAGGGTCGAGGAGCAGCAGGTGACCGCGGGGGTGGGCCCGGCGGTGGAGGCCCACGAGCGCGGCGGGCCGGTGCTCGTGGCCGACCTGGCCCGGGACGTGCCCGCGCGCTGGCCGGCGCTCTCCGCCGCGGCCGAGCTCGGCGGCAGCCTGTGCTCGCTGCCGCTGCAGCTCGGCGCCATCCGGCTGGGCGTGCTCGACCTCTACCGCGACTCCCGGGAGCCGCTCGACCGGCTCGCGTTCGCCGACGCCGTCGAGGCCGCGGAGATGGTCACCACGACGCTGCTGCTCGCCACGGCCGAGCACGTCGACGGCGTGCCGCAGGACCCCGCCCGGGCGGTGTGGCCGCACGGAGTGGACGACGACCACGAGGTCCACCAGGCCACCGGGGTGGTGCTGGTCCAGCTGGACTGCTCCGCCGCGCAGGCCTACGTGCGGCTGCGCGCCCGGGCCTACGCCGAGGGCCGCCCGCTCGGCGACCTCGCCCGCGACGTCGTCGCCCACCGCGTCCGCTTCCGCCCCGACACCCCGCCCGACCCGACCCCGCCCGACCCGACCCCGCCCGACCCGACCCCGCCCGACCCGACCCCGCCCGACCAGACCCCGCCTGCCCCGACCCCGGAGACGACATGACCAGCCCCCGCGAGCCGCAGCTGCTGGCGGCCTTCGTCCGCGCCGCGGACACCCTCGTCGACGACTACGACGTGGCGGAGCTGCTCCAGCAGCTGCTCGAGGACTGCGTCGACCTGCTCGGCGTCACCGCCGCGGGGCTGCTGCTGGTCGACCAGCGCGGCGGGGCCAGCATCGTGGCGACCACCTCGGCCGCGGCCCACGACCTCGAGCGGGTGCAGGTGGCCGCGGGCCGCGGGCCGTCGCTCGACGCCATCGCCACCGGCCGGGCGGTCGCGGTGCCCGACGTGGCGGCGTCCGCGTCGAGCTGGCCCGAGCTCGCCGCCCGGGCCGCCGCCGACGGGGTCCGCGCGGTGCACGCCCTGCCCCTGCGGCTGCGCGACCAGGTGATCGGCGGGCTGACCCTGCTGCAGCAGGCGGAGCAGCCGGTGCGGCCCGGCGACCTCGCCGTGGCGCAGGCGCTGGCCGACGTCGCCACCATCGGGGTGCTGCACCACCGGGTGGCCGTGCGCCACGAGACGCTGGGCGAGCAGCTGCAGACCGCCCTGCGCAGCCGGGTCGTCATCGAGCAGGCCAAGGGGGTGCTGGCCGAGCGGCGCGGCACGGGGACGGAGGAGGCGTTCGAGGTGCTCCGCGGCCGGGCGCGCCACTCGCGCCGCCGGCTCCTCGACGTCGCCCGGGAGGTCGTCGACGGCGGGGGCGACGAGACCACCACGCGGGGCTGACCGGGGACGCCCGCGGGCCGACCCGCGGGGGCAGGATGGGCGCATGGACCTCGCGCTGCACGTCTCGGACTTCACCCCCTTCGGCGACGAGATCGCCTCCGGGCTCGCCGACACGGCCCGGGCCGCGGACGAGGCCGGGTTCCGCACCCTGACGCTGATGGACCACTGGTTCCAGATGGAGTCCCAGGCCCCGGCGAGCGACCCCATGCTCGACGGCTACACCGCGCTGGGGTTCCTGGCCGGGCAGACCGAGCGCATCGAGCTGGGCCTGCTCGTCACCGGGGTGACCTACCGCCACCCCGGGCTGCTGGCCAAGACGGTCGCCACCCTGGACGTGCTCTCGCGGGGGCGGGCGCTGCTCGGCATCGGGGCCGCCTGGTACGAGCGCGAGCACCTCGGCCTCGGCGTGCCCTTCCCCCCGGTGGCCGAGCGGTTCGCCCGGCTCGAGGAGACCCTACGCATCTGCCGGCAGATGTGGTCCGACGACGACGGCGCCTTCGACGGCGAGCACTACCAGCTGGCGGAGACGCTGTGCCGGCCCGCGCCGCGACAGGCCGGCGGTCCCCCCGTCCTCGTCGGCGGCATGGGCGAGCGCAAGACGCTGCGCCTCGTCGCCGAGCACGCCGACGCCTGCAACCTGTTCGACGCCGGCACCGACGTCGTCCGGCACAAGCTCGAGGTGCTCGACGGGCACTGCGCCGACGTGGGCCGCGACCCCGCGGAGATCCGGCGCACCGTCATCACCGGGGCCGACCCGCTGGCCGACCCGGCCGCGTTCCTGGCGCTCGCCCAGGGCTACGCCGAGCTCGGGGTGACCACCCTCTGGGTCGGCTCGGCGACGGCCGACCTGCCGGGCTGGGTCCGCCGCGTCGGCGACGAGGTGCTCGCCCCGCTCGCCCGTGTGTGATTACTGCAGCCAGGAGGCGAGGTTGCGTTCACAGCCCGCACGCCCGGTGGCCCGGTCCGCGCCGTCCCCGGGCCGGCGCCGTGGGTGAGATGAAGGAGCGGATGCTCGCCGGCCTCGAGTACCGGGCCGACGACCCCGAGCTGCACCACGACGGCCGCCGCGCCGCCGACCTGACCCGCCGCTTCAACGACGAGCCCGAGCCCGACGTGCGCAGCGCCCTGCTCGCCGAGCTGCTGGGCTCGGTCGGCGAGGGCACCACCGTGCGTCCCAGCCTGCGCTGCGACTACGGCTACAACGTCCACCTCGGCGCGCACACGTTCATCAACTGGGGCGTGGTGCTGCTCGACGTCGGCCGCATCACGGTCGGCGACCACGTGCAGGTCGGCCCGGGCGTGCAGCTGCTCACCGCCACCCACCCGCTCGACGCCGCCCGACGCCGGGACGGCTGGGAGGGCTCCGCCCCGGTCGCCGTGGGGGACGGCGCCTGGCTCGGCGGCGGCGTGGTCGTGCTGCCGGGGGTCAGCATCGGGGCCGACGCGGTGGTCGGGGCCGGGTCCGTCGTCACCCGGGACGTGCCCGCCGGCGTGCTCGTCGTGGGCAACCCCGCGCGGGTGGTCCGCGAACTGGCCTGACGTCCCGCGTCAGCCGGTGACGCCGCGGGCCCGGGCCACCGCGGCGCGCAGCGCGTCGGCCACCACCGCGGGGTCGACGTCGCGTCCCCGCGCGACGACGTAGACCCCGACCACGACGGGCCCGACGTCGGCCCAGGCCATCACCTGCGTGGCCCGGCGCGAGCGCTGGTCCCCCTGACCGCGCCGCGCGATGTCGAAGCGCAGCGCGAGCGTGGCGTCCGCGGCCACGTCCGGGGCGGGCAGCACCGCGCTGTCGACGGTCAGCGGGCCGTAGGCCGACGTCGGGCAGGCGGCCACGGCGCGGCCCAGCGCGGCGAGGTCCACCCCGGCGGGCCCCGCGCCCTGGACGAGGACGAGCTGCGTGGTGCGGTCGAGTGCGACGACCAGCGCCACCGGGTCGGGCTGGTCGAACCCGGTGGTGGTGTCGCAGCGGGGCGGCTCGGCCGGCGCCGACGGGCCGACGGGCACCTCGAAGCCGTCGAGCAGGCCTTGCCGCGCCGCGGGCCCGGTGGTGCGGACGAAGGTGTCGTCGGTGGTGACGAAGTAGCCGCGGGGCAGCGTGTCCCAGGTCAGCAGGGCGCGGGTGAAGTCCTCGCGCGTCGTCGGGGGCCCGGCCGGGGTGGGCGCGGCCCCGGAGCATGCCGCGGCCCCGGCGAGCACCACCGCGGCGAGGGCGGCCCGGCGGCGCACGGCCTCAGCCGGCCGGGAGGGTGCGGTGCAGCAGGCCCAGCAGGGCGTCCCAGTGCCGCGCCTCGGCGGCCGCGTCGTGCACCGCCATGTCGCTCATCGTGTACCCGTGCGCGGCACCCTCGTACACCTCGGCGGTGAAGCGCACCCCCGCCTCGGCCAGCGCGGACGAGAACCGGGCCACCTGCTCCGGCGGCATGGAGTGGTCGTGGTCGGCGTGCCCGGCGTAGACCTCGGCGCGGACCTGCGGCACCACCCGGTCGGGGCCGCTGCCGTCCTCGGGGGCGAGGTTGCCGCCGTGGAAGCTGGCCGCGGCCACCACGCGCCCGGGCAGCTGCGCGGCCGCCCGCAGCGCCAGCGCCCCGCCCATGCAGTACCCCGTGGTGCCGATCGGCCCGCCCCCGGTCTGCTCGTCGAGGAACGCGACGTAGGCGGCGGTGTCGCGCGCGGCGACCTCGGGCGTCAGCTCGGCCATCATCGGGCGCAGCTCGGTCATCACCGCGTCCCGGTCCTCGGACTGCAGCCGTGCCACCAGGTCCGGGATGACCGGGGCGCGGCCCGCGCGAAACACCAGGTTGGGGGCCAGCACGGTGTAGCCGTCGGCGGCGATGCGGTCGGCCATCTCCTCGATGCGCGGCCGCAGCCCGATGGCGTCCATGAAGAGCAGCACGCCGGGGTGGTGGCCGTCGCCGCCCGGCGCCACGAGGTAGGCGTCGGCCGCACCGTCGGGGGTGGGGACGTCGACGTGGCGGCGGGTCAGGGTGTCGTCAGCAGGCACGGGCCCGGACGGTACGCGCGGCGCGCACGCCCGGCCCGGCCACGACCGCGACCGCCGTGGTGATCATGGGCGCAGTGCTGCTCCCGGGCCCGGCGGGACGACCGCACGCCCATGATCATCGCCCCGGGGGGTCAGTCCTCGTCCAGCCAGGCGGGTGCGGGTCCGGTGCCGACCCGCCAGCGCGCGGCCCGCTCCGACGGGCTGGTGCTCGCGCCCAGCGCCAGCTGGAACACCCGCAGCTGCGCGCGCGTGACGCCGAGCCGGGCCCGCTCGCGCACACCGTGCCCGCCCCGCCCGCGCACGTCGGCCAGCGGTGCGATCGTCGGGGACACCAGCAGCGCCGCCCCGCCGGCGAGGCCGTCGTAGAACAGCCGCTCGGGAGGGCTGAGCCCGGGCGGTGCGGAGAGGAAGGCCCGCAGGTCGTCCGGCACGGGCTCGAGGACGTCGGCGTAGCCGGCGAGGGCCTCGGCCAGCTCGTCCTGGCTCTCCGGCAGGTCGGTGGCACCCAGCTCGCGGGCGCTGCGGGCCCACTCCCGGACGTAGTCGTCGGCCCAGCGCGGCCCGAAGCGGCCCATGTCCCGGCCCAGCGCGAGCTGCGCGGCCAGGAACGCATCGGTGAAGGCGAGGTGCACCCAGCGCAGCAGGTCCGGGTCGCCCGCGGCGTAGGTGCGGCCGTCGGGGTGGGTGCCCCTGACCTTGCGGTGCATGCCGCGCACCCGCGCGGACTCCCGCTCGGCCAGGCGCTCGGAGCCGAAGGTGCAGACGACGAGCCAGCGCGCGGTGCCGGCGAGGCGCGCCCAGGGGTCCTCCTGGTAGGTGGAGTGCTGCTGCACGCCGAGCACGGCCAGCGGGTGGGCGGCCTGCCCGGTCAGCGCGGCGACCCCGCCGACGAGGGTGGACAGGTCGCCGTGCACCCGCCAGACGACGCCATCGGGGTCGAACCACCCGGGGCCCTCGCCGACGCGGGCGATGTCGCGCACCCAGTCCGGCGCTCCGGTCGGGTCACCGGAGACCCGGGCCCGGAACGACTCGCGGGCACGCTGGGGCAGGCGCACCACCCCGCTCAGGACCACGGGCTCAGTGTGGACCCGGACCGGGGGGCGCGCCCTGTGGACCCGGGGTGCCGTGATCACTCACAGGGCGGAGCCGGCCAGCCACTCGGACCACGGGACGGACCAGTCGCCGTTCTGGTAGATCGACAGCGGCGCCCCGCCGGTGTTCTTCACCTGCACGACGTCGCCCGGCACCGAGAAGTTGAAGAACCACGACGCGTTGGACTCGTTGAGGTTCAGGCAGCCGTGGGAGGTGTCGGTGTTGCCCTGGTAGGGCACCGTCGAGTCCAGCTGGTGCAGGTACACCCCGTCGGTGGAGATGCGGGTGGCGTAGTTGATCGACTCCTTGTAGCCGAGCCGGGAGTTGACCGGCAGCCCGAAGGTCGACGAGTCCATGATCACCGGGTTGGCCTTGTCCAGCACCGTGTAGGTGCCGCGCTGGGTCCAGAACGAGATGGTCTGCCCGTTGATCACCTCGCTGCCGCCCATGCCCATCGAGGTCGGCATGGTGCGCACCAGGGCCCCGTTCTCGTAGACCTGGACCTGCTTGGTGTCGTCGTCGGCGATGGAGACGTGGGAGTCCCCGACGGTGAAGGACGCGCTGGTGTCCTCCTGGCCGTAGATGCCGCCGCCCACGGTCTTGGCGAACACGTCGGCCTTGGCCGTCACCGTGGTGCCCGGTGCGTAGTAGCTCTCCGGCCGCCAGTGCGCGTCCTGGTCGGAGACCCAGTTCCACGACCCGGTCACGGGCGGGTTCGTCGTCACCGAGAGCAGCTTCTGCGCGGCGGCCTTGTCGGGCACCGACTCGTCGAAGTGCGCGACGACGACCATGCCCACGCCGTAGGTGTTCCCGTCGCCGATCTCCCCGCCCCCGGTGGTGCGGAAGTAGACCTTGGTCTCGTTGCTGGGCTTGAGGGTGTCGAACGAGCTGGTGGTCGTGGTCTGCGTGCCGTCGACCCCGGTGCTGCGCGCCGTCACCGTGTAGGTGGTCGAGTACGCGAGCGGGCCGGTCGGCTTCCAGCTCAGCTTGTCCGGCGTCATCACCCCGGCCAGCGGGGTGCCGTCGTCGGTGGTGACGGCCACCGAGTCCAGCGTGCCGCCCGTGGCTGTCACCGAGACGGGGGCGAGCACGTCGACCTGCTGGGTGCCCTGCGCGGGGGTGACGGACACGGTCGCGGGCCGCGGCGCCGTCGTGGTGGGGGCGGCCGCCGCGGAGGTGCCGCCACCGCCGCTGCCCGACGGCGACGCGGTGGGGCTGCCGATGGTGCAGGCGGTCGCGAGCAGGCCGACCAGGACGGCGGTGACGACGGGGGCCGCCCGTCGGCGGGTGCCGACCTGGCGGGTCGTCCGGCGGCGGGGGAGGGTCACGACGGTCTCCGGGGGACTGGCAGGGCGCGCGCTCGGCGCAGGGGACCTCGCGCCCCCGGGGGACCACGGTACGTGCGCCCGGCCGGTGCGGCACCGACCACGCCTCTGGCACGGTGTCGGGATGCCGACCACCCCCTCGGGGCCGAGCCCGGCGGGCAACCCGCTGGAGGCCCTCACCCTGGCCGACCTGCGCCGACGGACCAGCGCCAAGTGGCGCGCGTTCCCGCCCGACGTGGTGCCGATGTGGGTCGCCGAGATGGACGTCGAGCTGGCCGAGCCGGTGGTGCGGGCGCTGACCGACGCGGCCGTCTCCGGCGACACCGGCTACTCCGCCGGGCACGCCTACCCCGAGGCGCTGGCCGCCTTCGCCGCGCAGCGGTGGGGGTGGGACGACCTGGCCGTCGCCCGCACCGCGCTCGTGGCCGACGTCATGGTCGGCGTGGCCGAGGCCCTGGCCCTGCTCACCGACCCGGGCGGCACGGTGGTGGTGACCAGCCCGGTCTACCCGCCGTTCTTCGCCTTCCCCGCCCACCACGGCCGCCGCGTGCTCGAGGCACCGCTGGGCGCGGAGGACCGCCTCGACCTCGACGCGCTGGGCGAGGCGTTCACCCGGGCCCGAGCCGACGGCGGACGGGTGGCGCTGCTGCTGTGCAACCCGCACAACCCCACCGGCACCGTGCACACCCGCGCCGAGCTCGCCGCGGTGGCCGCGCTGGCCCGGGAGCACGGCGTGCGGGTGGTGGCCGACGAGATCCACGCGCCGCTCGTGCTCGCCGGGGCCTCGTTCACCCCGTACCTCACGGTGGACGACGCCGGGATGGCCGTGCACTCGGCGTCCAAGGCGTGGAACCTCGCCGGGGCCAAGGCCGCCGTGCTCGTCGCCGGGCCGGGAGCGGCGGCCGACCTGGCGCGGCTGCCCGAGGTGGTGGCGCACGGGCCCAGCCACCTGGGCGTGCTGGCGCACACCGCGGCGTTCGCCGACGGGGGGCCGTGGCTCGACGCGCTGCTGGCCGGGCTCGACGCGCACCGCGCCCTGCTGGGCCGGCTGCTGGCCGAGCACCTGCCGGGGGTGGGGTACCGGGCCCCGGCGGCGACGTACCTGGCCTGGCTGGACTGCCGGGGCGTCGGGCTCGCCGGTGACGACGAGGGCGGCCCGGGTGACGTCACCTCCCGCAGCGGCCCGGCGGCGTGGTTCACCGAGCACGCCCGGGTGGCGCTGAGCTCGGGGGCCGCGTTCGGCTCCGGCGGGCACGGCCACGCCCGGCTGAACTACGCGACGCCCTCGGCGGTGCTCACCGACGCGGTGGCCGCGATGGGTGCGGCGCTGCGCGAGCACCCCCCGACGCGCGTGTAGCGGGCTTCCTGCGCCGAGCCCCGGTGGCGGGGGCGCAGGAAGCCCGCTACACGCGGGGTGGACGACGGGTCAGGGGGCGAGCGTCCAGATGCCCCGGCCGTGGGTGGCGGCCACGATCGCGCCGGTGGGGGCGATCGTCAGGTTGTTCGTCGAGGCGTTCGGCAGGCCGGAGCCGTAGCGCGACCACACCCCGGGCCGGGCGGCGTCGGCCGCGAACACCCCGACGTCGGTGCCCAGCACCAGCACCCCGCCCCGGACGACGAGCGCGTCACCGGGCGCGTCGGGCAGGTTGCCCGTCAGGTCGGACCAGTGGGCGCCGCCGTCGCGGGTCTCGAACACCACGCCCTGCCCGCCGCCGGGGATCCAGCGCCGGGAGTAGCCGTTGAACACGGCGTAGGCGTGCGCCCCGTCCGCCGGGTCGACCGTGACCCCGGCGATGTACCGGTTCGGCAGGCTGGACACGTCGAGCTGGTGCCAGGTGCCGCCGTAGTTGGTGGCGATGCCGCGGTTGAACGTCGGGCTCGGGTTGCCGCTGCCGCCCACCCAGGCCGTGTAGGTGGTCGACCCGGCCGAGGCGACGGCCGTGGCCGCGTTGCTGGCCCCGAGGTCGAACACGGGCTTCCAGTCGCACCGCGTCAGGTCGCACCGGGTGCCCCAGCCGGCCGTGGTGTCCCAGGCGTACCGCCCGCCCGCGACCCAGTGGTTCGGGTCTGTCGTGCTGGCGGCCATCGGGGCCTGGAACCGGGCGTTCGGGTCGCAGTCGGGGCGCGGGGTGGGCAGCGAGATGCCCTGCCCGACGCACGACGGGCTGATGGTGGTGAAGCTGTGCCCGCCGTCGGTGGTGCTGTACGCGGTGAGGTTGGTGTACTCACCCACCGCCCGGGTGGCGTCCGCCGGGTCGACGATGACGTCGAACCCGTCCCCGCCGGCCGGCTCGTAGGACTGGCCCTTGCCCGGCACCACCGCGGTGCCGTTGTCCTGCGCGCCGCCCCAGTAGGTCAGCTGCTTCTGCGGGGCGTTGGACACCGAGCCCGACGCACCGGCGCTCGCGTCGTAGAGCTGCAGCACGTGCAGGCTGGCGTTGAGGTCGTCCCAGCTGCCGTAGCCGGTGACGGTGACGGGCCGGGAGAAGACGCCACCGTCGTTGCCGATGACGACGCGGCCGTCGTCGGAGAGCAGCAGCGCGTGCTGGTCGGGGTGGGTGGTCTTGGGGCACGCCGTGCCGCAGGCCAGGCCGTAGTCCCAGTAGGGGCTGGCGGTGGTGAAGGTGGCGCCGCCGTCGGTGGTGGAGAAGACCTCCTCCAGGCTGACGTACACCCGGTCGGGGTTGGTCGCGTCCACCGCGAGGGCCTGGTTGTACCAGGCCTGCACGCCCACGTTGTACCCCGGCGAGATGTCGCGGCCCAGGGCCGAGCCCGACGCGCCGAGCTTGCTCGAGTCGGCCAGCAGCGTCCACGGTCCGGCGGCCGTGCCGCTGCGGGAGACGTAGAAGCCCTTGAGGTTCGAGGCGTTGCCGGCGGCGTCCACACCGGACTTGAGCTGGGCCGGTGACTCCATGAGCGCGTAGAGCCGGCCGTCGCCGCCGTAGGCCAGGGTGGTGCGGCCGACGTCGGTGCCGTCGAGCGCCCCGGTGGGGGTGCTGCGCGTCCAGGTGGCGCCGCCGTCGGTGCTGGCGAACACGCCGTTGTCGGGGCTGCCGTCGCGGTAGCCGTTGACGGCCACCAGGTACTGCCCGCCGGTGCCCGGCTTCACCGCGACGTCGGTGATGTGGTTGACGTACGGCGTCTGCACCGCCGTGGGGGCCAGCACCCGGGTCCACTGCCCGGAGCCGTCGGCCGCGGTGCGGTAAAGGCCCTGGCTGGTGGCGGCCAGGACGGTGGGGCCGTCGAACAGCAGCCGGTAGACCTGGTGGTCGACCAGCGCGGAGCCGCCCACGAGGACGGGTGCGCCCTGGGCCTTGCCCGCCCCGTTGGTGGCCAGCTTGTAGACCCCGGTGCCGAGGTAGGAGTCCTGGTTGGTGTTGGCCTCGCCGGTGCCGATCCACACCGAGTGGTCGGACGGACTCACGGCCAGCGCGCCGGTGGAGAGCGTGGCCGCGAAGTCGGTGAGCGGGGCCCACTTCCCGCCGCCGTCGTTGCTCGCCCACACCCCGCCGCCCGCGGTGCCGGCGTAGAGCTCGTGCCCGTCGCGGGCCAGGCCGGTGGTGCGCCCGCCCACGACGTCGAACCCGGCGCCGGCGTTGGACCACGTCGGGTCGGTGTAGCCGGCGGGCTCGGCCTGGTACGGCGCGGTGGTCTGCTCCTGCCAGGTGCCCGCGCGCAGCGGCAGCGCCGCGGCCTGGGCGCGCGCGCTCACCAGCGCGGCGGCCGAGACGGAGCCGGCGGGGGCGGTGCGGGCCTGGGAGTACTCCTCGGCGCGGTCGGCGATCTCCCCCGCGTCGTCGCCGCCCGCGCGGGCGGGGCCGCCGTCGTAGGCGGTGGCGTGGCCGGGCGGGCGCGGGCCCGGTCCGTGGCCGGGCTTCGCGGCCAGGGCGTTGCCCGACGTGGCCAGCACCAGCGCAGCGGCGACCACCGCCACCGGGGCCGCTGCCCGCAACCCCCGCATACCTCTCGAACCGGACCTTCGGCGCACGAGACCCCCTCTCGGAGCCCGGTTCTCGGGCCCACGACGACCACCCGGGTCGGGTGGCACCAGGGAGTTCTACACCCCGACCGTGTCCTTCGTGTGACGAACGACGGGTCCCGTCCCTAGCGGGCCGCGGTCGCGGTGGAGGCGTCCGCGGTGGGCTCGGCCATCGGGTCGGCGACGTCGGCGAACCGGGCCTCGGCGGTGTTCGGCAGCAGGCGCAGGGCCACGGCGCTGACGGCGGCACAGGCGATGATGTAGATCGAGATGGCGACCGAGCTGCCGTAGTGGGTGAGCAGCGCCGCGGCGATCAGCGGGGCGGGGCCGCCGGCCACGACGCTGGCCAGCTGGTAGCCCAGGCCCGCGCCGGTGTAGCGGACGTCGGCGTCGAAGCTCTCCGCGATGAGCGCCGCCTGCGGGCCGTACTGCACGTCGTGGATGACCAGGCTCAGCACGATCGCGACGAGCACCACGACCGCCGACCGGGTGCCGAGCAGGCCGAAGTAGGGGAAGGCGAACAAGGCGGTGAGCGCGATGCCGACGCCGTAGACCCGGCGGCGGCCGTACCGGTCGGAGAGCCGGCCGAACAGCGGGATGGTGACGAGGCCGAGCGCGGCGGCGACGAGGGTGTCGTTGAGCAGGCTGTTGCGGCTCAGGCCGAGGGTCTTGGTGCCGTAGGTGAGCACGAAGGTGATGAACAGGTAGAACGGCGCCTGCTCCGACATCCGCAGGAGCGCGGAGAGCACGATCTCCTTCGGGTGGCGCCGCAGCACCGCCAGCAGCGGGGCCGTCGTGACGCGGCCGGCCCGGCGCAGCACCTCGAACTCGGGGCTCTCCACCACGCGCAGCCGCACGAAGAGGCCCACGCCGATGAGCAGGATCGAGAGCAGGAACGGGATCCGCCAGCCGTAGCTGTCGAACCCGTCCGCCCCGGTGAACCCGGTGGTGAGCCGGACGACGCCGGTGGAGAGCACGAGGCCGAGCGGGACCCCGAGCTGCGGCCAGCTGGCGGAGAACCCCCGGCCGGACTTGCGGCCCCACTCCATGCTGAGCAGCACCGAGCCGCCCCACTCCCCGCCGACGCCGATGCCCTGGATCGTGCGCAGCACGACGAGCAGGACCGGGGCGGTGATCCCGATGGCGGCGTAGGTGGGCAGCACACCGATGAGCACGGTGCCGAAGGCCATGAGGAACAGCGTCACCATGAGAGTGGTCCGCCGGCCGATCCGGTCGCCGTAGTGCCCGAAGATCGCCGCGCCGATGGGCCGCGCGGCGAAGCCGACGAACTGGGTGGAGAACGAGGCCAGGACACCGGCCGCGGGGGAGAAGTCCGGGAAGAACAGCTGCGGGAAGACCAGGGCGGCCGCCGTGCCGTAGAGGAAGAAGTCGTACCACTCGATCGTGGTGCCGACGACGCTCGCCACCGTCGCGCGCCGGGCGGCCTGCGCCCTCGTCACCCCCGCTGGTGCGGTCATCTCGTCCTCCTCCGCCGTCGGTGTGGTCAGACCACTGGGACACTGAGTGCCTAGCGGTATGGTCTACATCACACGTCGACGGACCGTCAACGGGGTGAGATGGCAGGCGCGACGGCCAACGGTGTTGCGACACTGGACGAATGGGACAGACCGGGAAGGAGGCGGCCGCGGTGGCAGCAGGAGACGGGGCGGTGGCCCCGATCGGCAGGATCGAGCGAAGGCCGCTCTACGAGCTGCTCGCGGACAAGCTCCGCGAGCACGCGGACCGCAACGGGCTGCGCGCGGGTGCGAAGCTGCCCGCCGAGCGGGTGCTGGCCGAGCAGCTCGGCGTCAGCCGGGCCACGCTGCGGCAGGCCATCGTGGCCCTCGAGGTGCAGGGGCTGGTGGAGGTGCGCCACGGCGGCGGGACGTTCCTGCGGCGCGACGGCCTGCAACCCGCTCCCCTCGCCGAGGTCCTCGACCGCCGGCGTCGCCTCCCCGCGATCCTCGACGCCCGCGAGGCGCTGGAGGGGACCATCGCCCGGCTCGCCGCGCAGCGCCGCACCCCCGAGGACGTCGCCCGCATCGAGGCGGCGCTGGCCGAGCTGACCGGCGACGAGGACACCGGGCCCGCCGAGCGGGGCGACGCCGACTTCCACGCCGCGATCACCGCGGCCGCCCACAGCCCGATCATCGCCCGGATGATGGCCGAGCTGGCGCCGGAGATCGCGCTGACCCGGCACGAGTCGCTCGACCAGCCCGGCCGTCCGGCGCAGTCCGCGGCCCAGCACCGGGCCGTGGCCGAGGCCGTCGTCGCCGGCGACCCCGACGCGGCCGCCGAGGCGATGCTCGCGCACCTGCGCAGCGTCGGGGACGTCAAGCTGCTCAGCTGGACCCCGCCGGAGGACGACGACGCGTGACGGCGACCGTCACCCTGGACGTGCTCAGCGCCCTGACCGACTCCCACCGCGGGGCCACGGCGCACCTGGCCGGGCTGGACGGCGTCGATGACCCGGCCGGCCTCGCCCGCGACTGGGACGCGCGCACCAAGGAGCTGCACCGCACCACCCGGACCTGGTGCCCGCACGCCGATCTCGCCGCCCGTGCCCTGGCCGACGCGTACACCGCGCGCAGGGTCGAGCGCGACCCCGCTGCGGACGCGGCGGGCCTGCTCGGGTCCCTCGTGGACTGGCCACTGTGGCTGGACGCGGCGGCGCTGCCGGCCGCGGCCTGGGAGGGTCTGCGGGTGGGGCTGCTGACCAACTGCGACGACGACCTGCTGGCCACCACCCGGGCCGCCGCGCTGCCGTGGGTGGACCGGGGCCTGCTCGTCACCTCGGAGTCGTTGCGCGCGTACAAGCCCGACCCCGTCTTCTACGACCGGGCGGGCGAGCGGCTGGGCCCGTTCGTCCACGTGGCGGCCTCGGCGCGGGACGTCCGTGGGGCGGTCGAGGCCGGGGTGGCGTGCGTCCGTCTCGCCCGCCCCGGGCACCGGCTCGACCCGGAGGGCCCGGCGCCCGCGCTGACCGTGACCGACGCGGCCGACGTGCCCGACGCGGTGCGACGCCTCCTCGCCCGCTGACCGCTGGCCGCGGGCCGGGAGCCCGCTCGTCGCCCCCGAGACCGCCCGCCGGGGGCGGGAAGCCCGCTAGTCGCCCTGGGGAGCCGCGAGCCAGGCGCGGAGGTCGTCGCCGTGCTCGTCGAGGGTCGGCGGCGGCAGCCGGTACGCCGCGGGGGTGGTGGAGAAGGTCACCGGGTGCCGGGCCACGGGCAGCGCACGCCCGCCCTCCCCGACCGTGACGACGGGGTCGAGGCCCAGCCGGTCGGCGAGCGCCACCCCCTCGGCCACGCTGCCGACCGGCCCGCACGGCACCCCGGCGTCGGTGAGCGCGGTGAACCAGTCCTGCACGCCGCGGGTGGCGAGCCGGTCGAGCAGCAGCGGCCGCAGCGCGTCGCGGTGCACGGTCCGGTCCTCGTTGCGGGCGAAGCGCTCGTCGTCGGCCAGCTCGGGCGTCCCCAGCGCCGCGACGAACCGGCGGAACTGCCCGTTGTTGCCGCAGCACACGACGAGGTCGCCGTCGGCGCAGGCCAGCGGCTCGTACGGGAACAGGCTGGGGTGGGCGTTGCCCATCCGGTGGGGCACCACGTCCCCGGCGACCACTGCGCTGGTCTGGTTCACCATCCCCGAGAGCGCAGAGGCCAGCAGCGAGACCTCGACGTGCTGGCCCGCGCCCGTGGCGTCGCGCACCCGCAGCGCGGCCTGGATGCCCATCACGGCGTGCAGCCCGGCCATGACGTCGAAGACGGCCACGCCCGAGCGGAACGGGTCCCCCTCGGCCTCGCCGGTGAGGCTCATCAGGCCCGAGACCGCCTGCACCAGCAGGTCGTAGCCGGGCAGCGCCGCGCCGTCGCCGGTGCTGCCGAACCCGCTGATGGACGCGTAGACCACCCCGGGGTTGGTGGCGGCCACGTCGGCGTAGGCCAGGCCGAAGCGGGCCAGGCCGCCGGGCTTGAAGTTCTCCACCACGACGTCGGCGCGGCGGGCGAGCTCGCGGGCGGCCGCGGCGTCGCGGGCGTCGGTGAGGTCGAGGGCCACCGAGCGCTTGCCCCGGTTGATGCCCAGGTAGTAGGTCGAGACCCCGTCGCGCAGCGGGGGCGCCCAGGTGCGGGTGTCGTCGCCGGCCGGGCTCTCCACCTTGACGACGTCCGCGCCCAGGTCGGCCAGCAGCATCGTGGCGTAGGGCCCGGCGAGGATGCGGGAGAAGTCGGCGACGAGCAGGCCGGCGAGCGGTCCTGGGGCAGGGGGTCGGGTCACGTGTGGGACAACGGCAGCCAGCGCGCGAGGTTCCGTTCACAGCGCACGGGCACTCAGCTCTGCGCGGCCACGGTGCGGGGGCGGCCGGCCCGCGCCCACGAGGCGTACATCGCCGCGGCCACCACCAGCGAGGCGACGAGGCTGACGATCGGCGTCACCCGGGCCAGGTTCACCACCAGGGTGAACGCGACCACCACCGCACCCCCGAGGTTGAGCACCACCCGGCCCGTCCGGCCGTCGGCGTGGGACAGCTTCGCCATGGCCAGCAGCCCCATCACGAAGCTGAGGAACACGCTGACCGCGTAGAACAGCACCAGCGTCTGCTCCTGCCCGCCCGCCGCGGCCGTGACCAGTGCCGCCGCGACCGTGAAGGCGATGACGCCGAGCGTCGGGGCGTGCCGGGCGTTCGTCCGGCCCAGCCTCGGGGGCAGCACGCCCGACTGGGCGCCGTCGTCCTCGGTGCGCCGGGCCAGCGCGGCCAGCAGGCCCGGGCCCGCCTGGTAGCTCGAGGCGGCCGCGGCGAGCAGCAGCAGCGCCGTCACCACCTGGAACACGGTGAACAGCCCCGGCCCGGCCGCGGCCTGCGCGATCTCGGCGACCATGGTCGTGCCCTCCTCGGGGATGCCCGCCCCGAGGTGCCGCGCCGCCACCGCCAGCCCGACGGTGAGGGTGCCGACCACCCCGAGGGTGAGCCACAGCGTGATCGCCCCGAAGGAGCGCCGGCCGTCGTCGTCGAGCTCGCCGAGCTCCGCGATGGCCGACGCGGGCGCCTCGACCCCGGTGGCCAGCGCCATCGCGACCGGGAACGCCAGCGCGACGGCCACCACCGCCGGCGAGGTCGTGGTGGTCGCGGTCTCGCCCGCGGCCTGCCCGTCGCCGCTCAGCGCGAGCACCAGGACGAGCAGGGTCAGGGCCACGAACGCGAGCGTCATGGTGGCGAAGACGGTGCGCCCCAGGTGGCCCAGCAGGGTGACCAGCCCGACGACGACGGCGATCCCCACGGCCAGCACCAGCCGCAGCGGGGCGAGCGAGGGCAGGAACGCGATGACGGCCGACGCCCCGGCGGCCGAGCTGATGGCGATGGTGATGACGAAGTCGACGACGAGCGCACCGAGGGGGACGAACGACCACGCCTCGCCGAACGCCTCCGAGGTGGCCGCGGCCGCCCCGCCGCCGTGCGGGTAGCGGGCGACGATCTGCTGGTAGCTCAGCACGATCACCGCGATGATGGCGACGACGAGGCCCATCGTCGGCACGATCAGCCCGAGGTCCCCGTCGAGGGCCCGCAGCGCCGCCTCGATCGCGTAGGCCACCGAGCTGACCGGGTCGGCCATCACGGTGAACGCGAACGCGAGCAGCAGCACCGGGCGGCGGACGGCCGCGGAGCGACGGGGGCCCGTCACGGGCGCAGGCTCGGCAGGCTCGTCATCGGGGCAGCCTGCCACCCCGCACGGCCCCGCAGCGACCGAACCCGACACCTCGCCCGACGGGGCACGAGCCGGGCAGCCGTCCTATCCTCGGCGCCGTGACCAGCACCGCACCCGACCGTCCCACCACGGCCACCGGGGTCGACGACGCCGCCCTGACCGGGCTGCGCCGCTGGAACCTGGCGCTGACCGTGCTGCACGCCGCCCAGGCCGTCGCCGTGCTGCTGCTCGCGGGCAGCTTCGCCATCACCGTCGTCGGGCAGTTCCCCGCCGGACCGCCCGGCACCCCCGCACCCGCCCCTCAGCCGCTGTTCGACGTGCCCGTGGGCGTCGCGGTCGCGGTGTTCCTGCTGCTGGCCGCAGTGGACCACGGCCTGACGTCGACGGTGCTGCGCGGCCGCTACGAGGCCGACCTGCGCCGCGGGATCAACCGGTTCCGGTGGCTGGAGTACTCGGTCAGCGCCACCGTGATGATCATCCTGATCGGGTTCTACAACGGCATCACGAGCACGTCGTCGATCATCGCCGTCGCCGGGGCCAACGTGGCGATGATCCTGTTCGGCTGGCTGCAGGAGGCGATGAACCCGCCGGGCCGGACGCGGACGACCATGCTGCCGTTCTGGTTCGGCGTCGTCGCCGGGGCCGCGCCCTGGATCGCGATCGTGGTCAACATCGGCTCGGTGTCCGAGAACGTCCCGGGCTTCGTCTACGGGATCATCGTCTCGCTGTTCGTGTTCTTCTCCAGCTTCGCGCTCAACCAGTACCTGCAGTACCGCGAGGTCGGCCGCTGGCGCAGCTACGCCTTCGGCGAGAAGGTCTACCTCGTGCTCAGCCTGGTGGCGAAGTCCGCGCTGGCCTGGCAGATCTTCGGCGGCTCGCTGGCCGGCTGAGCCGCTACCGCCCGCCGGTCGAGCCCGCGACGAGGGCCTGCACCTCCAGCTGGGTGATGCCTCCGCCGGCGCACCCGGTGCCCGGCGCCGGCACGTAGAGCGCGTCGTAGTCGTCGGGCGGGTACACCCGCAGCCCGCGGACCGGGGTCGGCTCGCACTCCCCGGCCGGGTAGAGCCGCACGTCGGTGAACCGGACCAGCGCCGACGCGCTCTGCCCCGGGGCCAGGGTGACCGTGCCGTTCGAGCTGCCGGTGCGGGCCGCGGCGTCACCCACCTGGTGGCCGTCGTCGCCCGCGACGTAGGAGACGCCCGGGAAGCCCGCCGTGGTGCAGCTCGCGGCACCGGTGTTGGTGAGGACCAGCGCGGTCGAGGTGTGCCCGGCGCTGGCGCTCGACGCGCCGAGCGAGGCCCGCAGGGTGCCCGTGGTGCACGCGCCCGGCGCGGCCACGGCCTGCGGCGGGTCGGGGGTGACGGGGGCGGGCGCCGGCGTGGCCGTCGTCGTCGCGGGGGGCTGCGTGGTCGGGGCCGGGGTCGTCGTCGGGGCCGGGGTGGTGGTCATCGGGGTGCCGGCCGAGGACGAGGTGGCGGCCGGGGCCGCGGTGACGAGGGTGCCCGTCGGCAGGGTCTGCGGCAGCGGCGCCGGGTCGCCGGAGCACCCCGCCAGCAGCACCGCGGCCAGCCCCGCCAGCCCCGCGGTGGCGGTGCGGGTGGGGCGGCTGGGGCGGTTCGCGCGTCGTGGGGCCATGGCTCCACCGTCTCCCACCTCGGTGAGACCCGCCCGGGGTCGTGACCCTTTCCTGCCCGTTTCGTGACCTCGCCCGGGTGAGCGGGGTCAGCCGGGGAACAGGCTGCGGTGCTCGAAGATGAGGCTCGTGTTGGTGCCGGCCACCTCCGGCAGGGCGTTGAGCGTGGTCACCAGGTCGCGGAGGGCGGCGGAGTCGGCGACGGCCACGTGGAGCAGGTAGTCGTCCTCGCCGGCGACGAAGAACACCTCGCGCAGCGAGGGCAGCGCGGTCAGCCGGTTGGAGAGCTGCTCCATGCGGTCGCGGGCGTCGGAGTGCAGCCGCAGCGAGATCATCGCCTGCAGCGGCAGCCCCACCGCGGCGGGGTCGACGTCGGCGTGGAAGCCGCGGACCACGCCCCGCTCCCGCAGCGCCCGCACCCGGGCCAGGCAGGTGGACGGGGCGATGCCGACCGCGTCGGCCAGGGCCTGGTTCGTGGTGCGGGCGTCGCGGGCCAGCAGCCGCAGCAGCGCACGGTCGACGGCGTCGACACCGGGCCGAAGATCCTGCGGTGCGCCGGCGCGGGCAGAGGTCACCGCCGCAGGTTATGCGGCCAGCCTGGCCTGCAGAGAATGATCTGCCGGTCTGTTCCCCGTCGACAGAACGTCCTCCACGCTGGACGCACCACAACGAGGGGAGCCCACTGATGAGGATCGCCGTGCCGCGCGAGGTCAAGGACAGCGAGGGCCGGGTGGCGCTCACCCCGGGCGGGGCGCACGAGCTCGTCGGGGCCGGGCACCAGGTGCTCGTCGAGCACGACGCGGGGGGCGGATCCGCCTTCCCCGACGCCGAGTACACCGCCGCCGGCGCGACCGTGCTCCCCGACGCCGAGCAGACCTGGGGCGAGGCCGAGCTGCTGCTCAAGGTCAAGGAGCCCGTCGCCTCCGAGTACCACCACCTGCGCCGCGACCTGACGCTGTTCACCTACCTGCACCTGGCCGCGTCCGAGCCGTGCACCCGGGCGCTGCTCGACGCGGGCACCACCGCGATCGCCTACGAGACGGTGACCCGGGGCCGCGCGCTGCCGCTGCTGGCCCCGATGAGCGAGGTCGCCGGACGGATCGCCCCCCAGGTCGGCGCGTACCACCTGATGTCGCCGGCCGGCGGGCGCGGCGTCCTCATGGGCGGGGTGCCGGGGGCGCCCGCGGCCGAGGTCGTCGTCATCGGCGCGGGGGTGTCCGGGCAGGAGGCCGTGGCCGTCGCCGCCGGGATGCGCGCCCACGTGACCGTGCTCGACCGCGACGTCGACAAGCTCCGCCAGGTCGACGAGACCTACCGCGGCGCGGTGCGCACGGTGTACTCCAACACCCACAACCTCGAGCAGGCCGTCCTCGGGGCCGACCTCGTCATCGGCGCGGTGCTGGTGCCCGGGGCCAAGGCGCCGACGCTGGTCAGCAACGAGCTGGTGTCCCGGATGAGGCCCGGCGCGGTGCTCGTCGACATCGCCGTCGACCAGGGCGGCTGCTTCGCCGACACCCGCCCGACCACGCACCACGAGCCCACCTACCGGGTGCACGACGCGCTGTTCTACTGCGTGGCCAACATGCCCGGCGCGGTGCCCAACACCTCGACCCACGCGCTGACCAACGCCACGTTCCCCTACGTGCGGGCGCTGGCGCAGCGCGGCTGGCGCGACGCGCTGCGGGCCGACGCCGGCCTCGCCGCCGGGCTCGCCACGCACGCCGGGTCGCTGACCTCCGCCGCCGTGGGCGAGGCGCTGGGGATAGACGCCGTCACCCCGGAGTCGGTCCTGGCCTGACGCCCGCCCCCCGCATCGCGCGGGCTCGATGCACGCCACGGGGACGTGGGACGACATCGCGCCCGCGCGATGCGGTCAGCTGCTGAAGGTGTACGCCGGGACGTTCGCGGCGACGACGTGCTGGTGGACCGTGAACACCTGCGGGTCGTTCGGGTTCACGGTCATCGACACCCAGTGGTCCTGCGCCGAGCCGAACGTCGTGACGCGGGTGATGTTCTGGATGACGTTGCCCGCGTCGTCGGAGAACGGCTTGTCCTGCAGGAACGAGTGGCTGTCCCCGTTGACCAGCAGCACCTGCCCGCCGAAGGCCGCGCCGCGCTTCGCGATGGTCCGGATGGTGTCGGCGAAGTGCGACGACGGGGCGCCGCCGTTGGTCGACGGGAACATGTCGGCCTGGATCGTCAGCACCACCCCCTTGGAGCCCTGCTTCTCGGCGGTGTCGAAGGCGGCGTTGATCCACGCCAGGTTGGCCGGGTTGCGGGCCGCGTACTCGGCCTGCGCCTCGGCGACGTCCCCGTCGACGGGGGACACCGCGAAGTTGTTGTCGCTGCCCGGCACGTTCACGGTCGCGTAGACGACGGGCCCGACGACGCCGGCCTGGTTCTCCGGGTACTGCGCGCTCTGCTGGGTCAGCGGCACCTGGACGCGGCCCTGGCTGCGGCCCGACGAGAAGAACACCTGACGCTCGTAGGCCAGCCGGCCGTTCGCGTCGAACGTCGGGCCCTTGGTCGCGGGGCGGTCGCAGTCCGTCCACTCGTTGTCCCCGGGGGTCGCGATGACGGGGGCGCGCAGGGTGGAGAACGCGTCGCGCTCGGCGAGGTAGACGTCGGGCTTGCCCGCCGCCTGCGCGGACCCGTCGAACGCGGCGTAGCAGGGCTCGCTGCCGTTCTTCATGTCGCCGTCGAACAGCGAGAACGCCAGGGGGTGGGCGTTCATGTCCGCGAGCACCGCGGGGTACTGCGCGCGGCCGAGGTCGCCGTAGGGCATGTCGCCGAACAGCCCCACCTCGTAGGGCCCGCCGTAGGGCAGCTTCACCGGGTCGGCCCCCGCGGAGCCGGGGACGAGGAGCAGACCCACCGCGGCGGCGGCGACGGTGGCAGCGGTCAGGGCACGGGTGCGTCTCACAGGTCCTCCACGGGGTTCGGGTGGCGGCAGGCAACCACGGCGAGGTGGCCGGGAGGTGGCCTGACGACGAACGAGACGTGCTGCGTCGCAACGAGTCCGACGGGACCAAAGCCCCTCGGGGGACGGACCTCGCGAACCGGTCGTGGGCCGGTTCGCCACCGGGCGCGGGGACGAGGAAGGTGGGAGGTGGGGAGGACACGCCGGGGAGAGGGACGAGGAGACGACGATGGAGAACCGCACGCTCGGCACGACGGGGGTCCAGGTCAGCCCGCTCTGCCTGGGGGCCATGATGTTCGGCGCCTGGGGCAACCCCGACCACGACGACTCGGTGCGGATCATCCACGCCGCGCTCGACGCCGGGCTGAACTTCGTCGACACCGCCGACGTCTACAGCCAGGGCGAGTCCGAGGAGATCGTCGGCAAGGCCCTGCTGGGGCGTCGCGACGAGGTCGTCCTGGCCACCAAGGCCCACGCCCAGATGGGGGAGGGCGCCAATCGCAGCGGCAACTCGCGCCGCTGGATCGTCCGCGAGGTGGAGGACAGCCTGCGACGGCTGCAGACCGACTGGATCGACCTGTACCAGATCCACCGGCCCGACCCGAGCACCGCGATCGACGAGACCCTCGGTGCGCTTTCCGACCTGGTGCGCGCGGGCAAGGTCCGCTACGTCGGGTCGTCCACCTTCCCGGCGAGCGAGATCGTCGAGGCGCAGTGGGTGGCGGAGCGCCGCGGCCGGGAGCGGTTCGTCACCGAGCAGCCGCCGTACTCCATCCTGGCCCGCGGCATCGAGGCCGAGGTGCTGCCCACCACCCAGCGGTACGGCATGGGCGTGCTGCCGTGGAGCCCGTTGGCCGGCGGCTGGCTCTCGGGCAAGTTCCGCAAGGGCGCGGACGCCCCCACCAGCGGCCGCGCCGCCCGGATGCCCGCGCGCTACGACCTGTCCGACCCGGCGAACCAGGCCAAGCTCGACGCCGCGGACGCGCTCGGGGCGCTGGCCGACGAGCACGGCATCCCGCTGGTGCACCTGGCCGTGGCGTTCGTGCTGGAGCACCCGGGGGTGACGTCGGCGATCATCGGGCCGCGCACCATGGACCAGCTCACCTCGCAGCTGGGGGCGGCCGAGGTGCGGCTGAGCCCCGAGGTGCTGGACCGCATCGACGAGATCGTCGCGCCGGGGACGACGGTGAACGCGGCCGATGGCGGGTACACC
The DNA here is from genome assembly GCF_054783215.1 of Rhodococcus aerolatus. Lineage (NCBI taxonomy): Bacteria > Bacillati > Actinomycetota > Actinomycetes > Mycobacteriales > Nocardiaceae > Rhodococcus > Rhodococcus aerolatus. Next base: position 192,302 of record NZ_BAAGQZ010000004.1, read on the forward strand.
CCGCCCGCGCTGTCCGACGCCACGCTGCGCCGCAGGCCCCGCTGAGCGTCCGGTGGTGGGGGCTGCTCAGCGCGGCCCTCGCCCCGGTCCTGCTCATCGGCGGGTGGGAGCTCGGCGCGGCGCTGCAGCCGGGCGGGTTCGACGCCGTCCGCGGCACGATCAGCGACCTCGCCGCGCGCGGCGCCGCCGACCGGTGGGTGATGACGGCCGGGCTGGCCGGGCTGGGGGTGTGCCACGTGCTGACGGCGCTGGCGCTGCGACCGGCCCGGGTCGCGGGTCGGGTGGTGCTGGCCGTGGGCGGGCTGGCGACGGTCGTGGTGGCGGCGGCGCCGCTCCCGGTGCAGGGCTCGTCGACGGTGCACACCGCGGCCGCGACCGTGGGGTTCGTGGCGCTGACGGCGTGGGTGGTGGCGGCGTTCCCCCGGGCACGGGCCGCGTGGCTGGCCGGGGTGCTGCTGGCGTCGGCACTGGTGTGGTTCGGGCTGTCGCTGGGCGGGCCGGTGTTCGGGCTCAGCGAGCGGGTGCTGGCCGGGGCGCAGGCCGTCGTCCCGCTGCTGGTCGTGCTGGCCCTGCTGCGCCGGCGCAGGTCTCTGCCCTGACCCCGCAGAGTGCGCCCAGCGCGGCTCGACCACCCCCGCCGAGACCGAAAAGTGCGCCCGTCGGTGCTCGACCACCCCCGCCGAGACCGAAAAGTGCGCCCGTCGGGGTCCAGGCCGCGCGGGAAGTGGGCGAACGCGAGCAGCCGGGCCCGCGTCGCGCGGGACGTGGGCGAAACGCGAGGAGCCGGGCCCGGGGTCGCGCGGCGGGGGTGCCGTGCGACCCCGGGGACGTCCGGGGCCTAGAGCGCGCGCAGCTTCTCGAGCAGCGCGGGCGCGACGTCGGAGAGGAACTCGTCCTGGCTCTCGTCCCCGATCTGCACGAGCGCGACGTCGGTGAACCCGTTGTCCAGGAACGGCTTCACCGACTGCGCCAGCTCGTCGAGGTCGGGCCCGCAGCCGATGGCCCCGGCCACGTCCTCGTGCCGGACGAACTGGGTCGCGGCGGCGAACGCCTCCGTCGTCGGCAGGTCGGCGTTCACGGCCCAGCCGCCGGCGAACCAGCGGAACAGCTCGTGGGCCCGGGCCACGGCGGCGTCCTTGTCCTTGCCCCAGCAGATGGGGATCTGGCCGATCTTGCGCGACTCGGGCATGCCGGAGCGGTGCTCGTCCCACCCGGAGACCGCGTCCCCGTCGGGCTGCACGGCGATGAGGTGGTCACCCATCGGGGCGAACCGCTTGATCGACTGCGGCCCGGAGACGGCCAGGCCGATCGGCACCTTCCTGTCCGGCAGGTCCCACACCTTGGCCGAGTCGACGCGGAAGTACTCCCCGTCGTAGGTGGTGCGGCCGTTGCCCTCGTGCAGCTCGCGGATGATCTCCACGGCCTCCTGCAGCATGTCCTGCCGCGCGGCCACCGCGGGCCAGCCCTCGCCCACCACGTGCTCGTTGAGGTTCTCCCCGGAGCCCAGCCCCAGGATGAAGCGGTCGTCGGAGAGGATCCCCAGCGTCGCGGCCTTCTGCGCGATCACGGCGGGGTGGTAGCGGATCGTCGGGCAGGTGACGTAGGTCATCAGCTCGACGCGCTCGGTGGCGTGCGCGACGGCGCCCAGCACCGTCCAGGCGTAGGGCGCGTGCCCCATCTCGTCGAGCCACGGGAAGTAGTGGTCGGAGGAGACCTCGAAGTCGAACCCGGCGCGCTCGGCACCGATGGCGTACTGCACCAACGACTTCGGCGGGCTCTGCTCGGTCATCAGGGTGTAGCCGAAACGTGTCATGACCTCGATGATGACGAACTCCGCGGCCCCTCGCCGCACGAAGCGGGATCCGCCCCACCGCCCTAGCGTGGCAGCACCGCACCGATCAGAAGGAGCACCACCGTGGACCTGGGCATCAAGGGCAAGACCGCACTCATCACCGGCGGGGGTGGCGGCCTCGGGGCCGAGACCGCCAAGTACCTGCTGGAGGCCGGCGTCCGCGTCGTGCTCACCGACCTCGAGCAGGACCTGCTCGACGAGGCCGTCAAGGGCCTCGACGGCGACGTCACCACCGTGGCGGCCGACCTCACCTCCGACGACGGCGTCGACGTGCTGAAGAAGGCCGTCACCGACGCCATCGGCGTGCCCGACATCCTCGTCGGCGCCGCCGGCATCACCGGGGCGCAGGGCTTCTTCCACGAGATCGACATGGAGGGCTGGCGCTCCACCCTGGAGATCGACTTCTTCTCCGTCGTCCGCGTCGTCGGCGCCTTCATCCCCGGCATGCGCCAGAAGGGCTGGGGCCGCATCGTGCTGCTGGCCAGCGAGGACGCCGTGCAGCCCTACACCGACGAGCTGCCCTACTGCGCCGCCAAGGCCGCCGTGCTCAGCCTGGTCAAGGGCCTGTCGAAGACCTACGCCTCCGAGGGCATCCTGGTCAACGCCGTCTCCCCGGCCTTCATCGCCAGCCCGATGACGGACAGGATGATGAGCAAGCGCGCCGAGCAGCTCGACGTCTCGGTCGACGAGGCCATCGAGAGCTTCCTCGACGAGGACCGCCCGTTCATGGAGCTCAAGCGCCGCGGCCAGCCCGACGAGGTCGGCGCCGTCGTCGCGTTCCTGTGCTCGGAGCGGGCCAGCTTCGTCAACGGCTCGAACTACCGCGTCGACTCCGGCTCGGTCGCCACCATCTGAGCCGTCCCCGACGCCGTCCCCGGCCCCGCCCCCGTCACCCCGGGTCCGCCGCGCCGCGCCCGTACCCTCGTGCCGTGAGCGGGGGCGCGGTGCGCGGGCGGGGGCGGACGGCCACCCTGCGGGCCGTGCTGCCCGCGCTGCGGGCCAACCCGGGCCTGGGCCGGCTGCTCGCCGTGCGCTTCGGCGCCCAGCTCTCCGACGGGGTGTTCCAGGCCGCGCTCGGCGGGGCCGTGCTGTTCAACCCCGAGCGCCAGTCCGACCCGCTCGCCGTGGCCGCCGGGCTGGCCGTCCTGCTGCTGCCGTACTCGCTCGTCGGCCCGTTCGCCGGGGCCCTGCTCGACCGGTGGGACCGGCGCCGCGTGCTGCTGCTGGCCAACGTGGCCAAGGCCGTGCTCGTGGTGCTGGTCGCGGTGGCGCTGCTGCTCAGCGTGGCCGGGCCCGCCCTGTTCGTCGGGGCGCTGGCCGTCGCGGGGGTGAGCCGCTTCGTGCTCTCCGGGCTCTCGGCGTCGCTGCCGCACGTCGCCGAGCCCCGCCAGATCGTCGCCGTCAACGCGGCCACCTCGACGGCCGGCGCCATGGTCGCGGTCGTCGGCGCCGGGATCGCGCTGGGGCTGCGCGCCGTCGTCGGAGCGGGCGACGTCGGCTCCGGGGTGGTCGTCGCCACCGCCGCGGTGGGCGCGCTGCTCGCCGCCGCGCTGGCGCGGGGGTTCGCGGTGGGCTCGCTCGGCCCGGTCGGGGAGCGGGAGTCCGCCGGGACCGTCGGGGCCGTGGCCGGCGGGTGGGTGCACGGCGCCCGGGCCGCCGCCCGCGCCCCCGGAGTGCTGGGCGCGCTCGTCGCCATCGGCGCGCACCGCACCGCCTTCGGCGTCAACACCCTGCTCATCCTGCTGCTGGTGCGGAACACCTTCACCGGGGCCGGCCTGCTGCCCGGGGGCATCGCCGGGTTCAGCCAGTTCGTCGTCGTCTCCGCGGCGGGCCTCCTGGCCGCGGCCGGGCTCACGCCGTGGCTGGTGCGCCGGGTCGGCCGCCGCCGCACCACGACGGGGGCCCTCGCGCTCGCCGTGGTCGTCGAGCTGGCGCTGGTGACCACCTTCCGACAGCCGCCGGTGCTGCTGGCCGCGCTTGTCCTGGCCGTGGCCGGGCAGGTCGTGAAGCTGTGCGCGGACGCGGCCATGCAGCTCGAGGTGGACGACGTGCACCTGGGCCAGGTGTTCGCGCTGCAGGACGCCCTGTTCAACGTCGCCTACGTGGCCGCGGTGTCGGTCGCGGCCGTGCTGGCCCCGACCGACGGCCGCTCCCTCGGGCTGGTCGTGGCCGCGGCCGTCGTCTACGCCGTCGGGCTCGTCGCCCACCTGCTGCTCACCCGCGGGCGGCCCGCGCGCACGGACGCGGTGCTGCCGGGTCCGGCCCCGGCCGCGGGGCCCGCCGCGGCACGCTGACCCCGGGCCTGCTTGGCTCGGCGGCCATGGAGCTGCCCCACCCCGAGCTCGGCGAGGCCTGGGCCGCGGGACGACCCGAGCCCCGCGTCGTCCACCTCGACAGCGCCGCCGCCGGCCGGTCGTCCCGCGCGGTGCAGGCCCGGGTGGCCCGGCACCTGCGGGAGGAGTCCGAGCTCGGCGGGTACGTCGCCGCGGCCCGGGTGGACGACGAGCTGGCCCGGGTCCGCGCCGACCTGGCGGGCCTGCTCGGCGCGCCGGAGGTGGTGTTCCCGACGAGCGCCGCCGACGCGGTCGCCGTGCTGCTGCGCGCGCTGGGCACCCCGGCCGGGGGGCGGGTGCTGGTGAGCCCGGGGGAGTACGGGCCCAACCTGGTGCTGCTGCGCTCCCTCGGCTGGTCCGTCGCGACGATGCCGGTGCGCGACGAGGTCGGCCACGTCGACGTGCCCGCCCTGGCCGAGCTGCTCACCGCCGACCCGCCCGACCTGGTGCACCTGTGCCCGGTGGGGTCGCACCGCGGGGTCGCGCAGGACACGGCCGCGGTGGTCGGCGCGTGCCGGGCGGCCGGGGTGGCCGTGGTGGTCGACGCCGCGCAGGCGCTGGGGCAGCTCGACCTGGCCGCGACGGGGGCGGACGCGGTCTACGCGACGAGCCGCAAGTGGCTGGCCGGACCGCGCGGGGTCGGCGTGCTGGCGGTGGCCCCGGCGTTCGCGGCGCGGCTGGACCGGCCGGTGGCCGAGCTCGAGGCGGCGGAGGCGTTCGTCGCGGGGCGCCTCGGGCTCGGGGTGGCGGTGGCCGAGCACCGAGCGATGGGCCCGGCCGCGGTCCGGGCACGGCTGGCCAGGATCGGTGCGTGGACGCGGGCAGAGCTGGACGGGGTGGGCGGCTGGCGCGTCGTCGAGCCCCACGACGAGCCGACCGCGACGACGACCCTGGCCCCGCCGACGGGGTGGTCCGACGACGACGTGGCCGCGCTGCGGGCGCGGCTGCTCGACGACGGGGTGGTCACCACCTTCGCCGGCCCGGGCCGTGCCCCGCTCGAGGCCCGCGCGGCCGTGCTCCGGCTCAGCCCGCACCTCGACGTGCGCCCCGAGCACCTGGCCGCGGTCGCCACCGCGCTGCGCTGATCCCGCTCGACCCCGACGGCCGCCCCCGGGACGCCTGCGCCCACCGGATCGCGCCCCGACCGACCCCGGGCCCCCGGGCGACGATCGGGTGGGCGCAGGCGTCCCACCACCGCGGGCACCGGCGAGCAGCGAGGTCAGGACGGGCGTGCGGTCGCCCACCAGGTCAGGAGCTCGCGCTCGGCGTCCTTGCGCGACAGCGGGCCGCGGTCCAGGCGGAGCTCCTTGAGGAACGACCAGGCGCGTCCGACGTCGCGGCCGGGCGGGATGTCGAGCAGCGCCATGATCGCGTTGCCGTCGAGGTCCGGCCGCACCCGGGCCAGGTCCTCGGCCTCGGCGATCGCGGCGATGCGCGCCTCGAGGTCGTCGTAGGTGGCCTGCAGCGCGGCCGCGCGCCGGGTGTTGCGGGTGGTCGAGTCGGCCCGCACCAGCTTGTGCAGCCGCGGCAGCAGCGGCCCGGCGTCGGTGACGTAGCGGCGCACCGCGGAGTCGGTCCACGTGCCGCCGCCGTAGCCGTGGAACCGCAGGTGCAGGAACACCAGCTGGCCCACGTCGTCGACGACCTGCTTGGAGTGGCGCAGCGCCTTGAGCCGCTTGCGGGCGAGCTTGGCCCCGACGACCTCGTGGTGGTGGAAGCTCACCCCGCCGCCGGGCTCGTGGCGCCGCGTGGCGGGCTTGCCGACGTCGTGCAGCAGCGCCGCCCACCGCAGCACCAGGTCGGGGTCGCCGTCCTCGAGGTCGATCGCCTGCGCCAGCACGGTCAGCGAGTGGGCGTAGACGTCCTTGTGCTGGTGGTGCTCGTCGATCTCCAGGCGCATGGCGGGCACCTCGGGCAGCACGTGCTCGGCCAGGCCGGTGGTCACCAGCAGGTCGACGCCCTCCCCGGGGTGCTCGCCGAGCAGCAGCTTGTCCAGCTCCCCGCGCACCCGCTCCGGGGTGATGCGGGTGATCTCCCCGGCCATGGCCGTCATCGCCGCCCGCACCCGGGGGGCCACGTCGAAGCCCAGCTGGGAGACGAACCGGGCCGCGCGCAGCATCCGCAGCGGGTCGTCGGCGAAGGACTCCTCCGGGGTGGCCGGGGTGTCGAGCACCCCGGCCAGCAGCGCGTCGAGGCCCTCGTGGGGGTCGCGGAACTCCGGTGCGCCGCCGAGCCGGACGGCCATGGCGTTGACGGTGAAGTCCCGCCGGAGCAGGTCGTCGTCGAGGGAGTCGCCGTAGACCACCTCGGGGTTGCGGCTGACCCGGTCGTAGGCGTCGGCCCGGTAGGTGGTGATCTCCACCTGCTGGCCGTCCTTGGCCGCGCTGACGGTGCCGAAGGCGATGCCGGTGTCCCACTGCGCGTCGGCCCAGCCGCGCAGCAGCACCTGCACCTGCTCCGGGCGGGCGTCGGTGGTGAGGTCGAGGTCGGTGCCGAGGCGCCCGCGCACGGCGTCGCGCACCGAGCCGCCGACGAGGAAGACCTCGTGCCCGGCGGCGGCGAACCGGTCGGCGAGCGGGCCGAGCACCGGGGTCAGGGTCTGCAGCTGGGCCTGCGCCTGCGCCAGCAGCCGGGTGCGGCGCCCGTCCGCCCCGGCGACGGGAGCCGCGGTCACGTCGCCCCCGTCGGTCTGCTGCGCCACGGTGGGCCAGCGTAGCCAGCCGCCACCGGGCGCCCGACCACCGCCGAGACGCACCACGGCGCCGGTCACGCGTCGGTCACGGTCGGGCCGGCGGGGGCCGCACTACCATCGGTCGGGTGCCCGCCCCCACCCCCGCCGATCCCGGCGACCGGTCCCCCCGGGGCGGCGGCGACGGTGCCCGGGGCGCGACCACCGGGTCCGGGGGCGGCTCGGCCCGCCGCGGCCGGGGCCGGCGCTCGCGCTCCCGGGGTGAGCAGCCCCGGATGCGCACGGTGGACGAGACCTCCGCGGGCGGGCTCGTCGTGGCCGGCCTCGACGGGCCGCACGAGCAGCGCAGCGCGGCCCTGATCGGGCGCACCGACCGGCGGGGCCGGCTGCTGTGGTCGCTGCCCAAGGGCCACCTCGAGGCGGGGGAGACCGCCGAGCAGGCCGCGGAGCGGGAGGTGCAGGAGGAGACCGGCATCGTCGGCACCGTCCTCGCCCCGCTGGGCAGCATCGACTACTGGTTCGTCACCGAGGGCCGTCGCGTGCACAAGACGGTCCACCACTACCTGCTGCGCTTCGACGGTGGCGAGCTGTCCGACGAGGACGTCGAGGTCACCGAGGTCGCGTGGGTGCCGCTGCCGGAGATGGACCAGCGGCTGGCCTACGCCGACGAGCGCCGCCTGGTCCGCACCGCGGCCGACGTCATCGCCGGGCTCGGCCGCGGGCCCGGCGCCGCGGGCCCACCCGGGCCCGGCGGCGCCCCGCACCGGTGAGGGCAGCGCGCCGCGCGACGGTCCTGGCCCTCGTCCTGCTCGTGCTCGGGGCGTCGGCGTCGCTGTCCGGGCTCGCGCCCACCGCCGCCGCGCAGACCGGGGTGAGCTCCCCGCAGTTCGTCGTGCTGCGCATCACCTCGCAGACCCCGGCCGCCGTCACCGCGAGCGCGACGACGGTGCGGGTGAGCGGTGAGCTCGTCAACGTCGGGGACCGCGAGGTCCGCGACCTCGAGGTCCGGCTGCAGCGCGCCCCGGCGGTGACCACCGAGTCCGGGCTGCGCGAGGCGCTGCGCAGCCCGCCGGAGAGCTTCGACGCCGTCACCCGCTTCGTCCCCGCCGCCACCGTGCTCGCCCCCGGCCAGCGGTCCGCGTTCACGGTCACCGCGCAGCTGGCCGGCACCGGGGACGACGGGCTGGCCACCCCGGGCCCCGGCACGTACCCGCTGCTGGTCAACGTCAACGGCCAGCCCGACTTCGGCAACCGCGCCAAGCTCGACGAGGCGGCCTTCCTGCTGCCCGTCCTGTCGCTGCCCGCGGACCCGGCCACCGGCAGCGGCAGCGGCAGCGGCACAAGCACCGGCACCGCGGCCCCGGCGCCCCGCCCCGTCGGCACCACCGTGCTGTGGCCGCTGGCCGACACCCCCCGCCTGCTGCCCGCGGTCGGCGGCGTGCCCACGCTCGCCGACGACGACCTGGCCACCTCGTTCGGCCGCGGCGGCCGGCTCGACACCCTGCTCTCGGCCGTCGAGACCCGCACCGCGCCCGCCGCCGACCCCACCGGCTCGCTGGACCGGGCGCTGTGCCTGGCCGTCGACCCGGACCTGCTGGTCACCGCGCAGGCCATGGTGTCGGGCTACCAGGTGTCCGACGGCGCGGGCGGCGTCCGCGCCGGCACCGGGGGCCCCGCGGCGGCCAGCTGGCTGGACCGGCTGCGCGGCGTGGCCCGCGACCACTGCGTGCAGGCGGTCCCGTGGGCGCAGACCGACCTCGACGCGCTCACCCGCGCGGGCCTGGCCGACCTGCGGGGCACGGCCACCACCGGCGCGGAGCAGACCGTGGCCGCGGTGCTCGGCACGCCCGTGACCACCGGCACCACGTGGCCCTCCGGCAGCACGCTGGCCCCCGCCACCGCGACCGCGCTCGCCGCCGGGGGGCAGCCGACCGCGCTGCTCTCCGCCGACGCGGTCAGCACCGCCGACGGCGCCGGCCTGCCCGTCACGACGTCCACGGTGGGCCTGGGCTCGGGCCTGTCGGCCGTCGTCGTCGACCCCCCCGTCGCCACCGCGCTCGCGGCCACGGGCAGCTCCGGAGGGGACGGCAGCGGGGTGCCCGACGCCCAGCGGGTGCTGCGGCTGCAGGACGCCGTGGGGGCGCTGAGCTTCGCCCCGCTCGCCACGGCGCGGGGCGCCGACGCGGCGGACGTGCCGACGACGGTGGTGGTGGCCCCCCCGCAGCGCTGGGCGGTCTCCGGGGACGAGCCCGGTGCGGTGCTCGACGCGCTGCTGCGGCTCTACTCCGCGGGCCTGGCCACCGCGGCCCCGCTGGCCGACCTGGTCACCGCGGCCCGGGCCGCCCCGCCCACCACGGGGGCCGCGGTCGCGGCCGCCGCGCCGGGCTCGGGCACCTCCGACGTCCCCGCCGCCGCGGTCACCCGGGCGGCCGCGGTCGCCGCCACCGTCGACGGCTTCACCGCGGCCGCCACCACGGACCCCCAGCTGGGCGTCACCCCCGACGCCCTGGTGGCCCCGCTGCGCTACGGGCTGCTGCGGGCCACCAGCACCGGCGGGGCGCCCCCGGCGCTGTCGGTCGACGCCGTGGCCGACGCGGAGACCGCCATGAGCGACCAGGTGTCCCTCGTCGCGCCCAGCGGCTCCTACACCCTTGCCTCCCGCACCAGCCCGCTGCTGCTGACGATCCGCAACCAGCTGCCGGTGGCCGTGGCCGTCAAGGTGCGTCTGTCGGGGCCGCCCGGCCTCGACACCGGGCCCGTCGACACCTCGCTGGTGCCCGCGCGCAGCAACCTGCCGCTGCAGGTGCCGACGACGGTGGTGCGGGTGGGCCAGTTCGCGGTCGACGCGTCCCTGGTGACCACGAGCGGGGAGACCCTGGGCACGCCGACGCGGCTGCAGGTGCGGTCCACCGCCTACGGCCCGGCCACGGCCGCCGTCGTGGCCGCCGCGGCGGCCGTGCTGCTGTTGCTCGTGGCGCGGCGGCTGCTGCATCGTCTGCGGGGACAGCCGGACCGGGCGGACGAGGGGCGGGTGCCCCGATGAGCGAGCGGAGCGACGTGGGGAGTCCGACCGGCAGGCACGCCAGGACCGCCACCGACGACGGGGGCACCCCCGCCGACGGCGGCCCGTCGGGACCCGGCCGGACGCCGCCCCCGCAGGACCGCACCGAGTCGCGGCTGCTCAGCGACTCCGGGTCCATGGCCACGGCCACCCTGATCAGCCGCGTCACCGGCTTCCTCAAGATCGCCGGTCTCTCCTACGTGCTCGGCCTGGCCACGGCGAACAACTCGTTCTCCATCGCCAACACGCTGCCCACCATCGTCGCCGAGCTCGTCCTCGGCGCCGTGCTGGCCAGCATCGTCGTCCCCACCCTGGTGCGGGCGGAGCGCGACGACGCCGACGGCGGCCGGCTGTTCACCCGCAAGCTGCTCACCCTCTCGGCGGCGGTGCTGCTGCTGGCCACGGTCGTCTCCATGGTGGCCGCACCCCTGCTGACCAGCCTGTACCTGGGCGCGGACACCAAGGCCAACGCCTCGCTCACCACCACCTGGGCGCTGCTGCTGCTGCCGCAGATCCTCTTCTACGGGATGTCCGCCCTGTTCGGCGCGATCCTCAACACCCACGGCGTCTTCGGCCGGGTCGCCTGGGCGCCGGTGCTCAACAACGTCGTCTCGCTGCTGGTCCTCGGCCTGTACCTGCTCACCCCGGGCGAGCTGAGCCTCGACCCCGTCTCGCTGACCAACCCCAAGCTGCTGGTGCTGGGCGTCGGCACCACCCTGGGCATCGTCGTGCAGGCCGCCTGGATGGTGCCGGTGCTGCGCCGAGCCGGGGTGGACCTGCGGCCGGCGCTGGGCTTCGACCCGAGGCTCGCCCAGTTCGGCGGCATGGCCGTCGCCGTCATCGGCTACGTGCTGGTCAGCCAGGTCGGCCTCACCGTCACCACCCGGGTGGCCAACGACGCCGACGCCAGCGGCTTCGTGCTCTACAACCTGGCCTGGGTGCTGCTGCAGGTGCCCTACGGGATCATCGTCGTCTCGCTGCTCACGGCGATCATGCCGCGGCTGAGCCGGTCCGCCGCCGCGGAGGACCAGGTGGCGGTGGTCGAGGACCTCTCGCTGGGCTCGCGGCTCTCGGTGGTGGCCCTCGTGCCGATCATCACGCTGTTCACCCTGCACGGGGTGCAGCTCGCCGTGGCGCTGCTCAGCTACGGCGCGTCCACCACCGACAACGCCTCCCGCCTCGGCACCACCCTGGCCGCGTCCGCCTTCGGCCTGCTGCCCTACGCGCTGGTCATGCTGCAGCTGCGGGTGTTCTACGCGCGCAACCAGGCGTGGGCCCCGACGCTGCTCATGGTCGGGATGATGGCCTTCAAGATCCCGCTGTCGGTGTGGCGCCCGCCGGGCCTGGACGACCTGCAGGTCGTGCAGTGGCTGGCCGCGGTGAACTCGGCCAGCTTCGTCGTCGGTGCGCTGGCGGGGGGGCTGTGGCTGCGGCGGCTGCTGGGCCCGCTGGGCCTGGCCCGCGTGCTGCGCACCGCCGGGCTCGTGGTCGCCGCCACCCTCGCGGGCGTGGTGGTCGACGCGGTGCTGTCGTTCCTCGTCATCGACCGCATCGGGTCGGGCGGGCTCACCGGCCCGGTCGCGCTGGTCCAGCTGGCCCTGCACGGCCTCATCGTCCTGGGGGTGGCGTTCGGGCTCATGGTCCGCCTGCGGCTGCCCGAGCTCGCCGGCATCACCGCCGCGCTCGCGCCCCGGCTGCGCCGCCTGGCCCGCCGGCCGGCCGCCGCACCACCGGCCGACCCGGGGTCCGCCACCGCCGTCGACGCCCCCACCACGGTGCTGCCCGGGGGCCCCGGCGTGGCCCCCGGCGTCGGCCCGGGTGCCCCCGACCCGCAGCAGGTGGGGCCCGCCGTCGGCGGCCCCGCCACCCGCGACACGCCCGGTGGTGCCCCGACCGACACGCCGACCGAGCGGTTCGCCCTCGACGAGGCGCCCACGACCGTCCTCGACGCCGTCGCGCTGGGCGTGCCGCTGCCCAGCGGCGCCGTCCGGGCGCCCGTCGCCGGTCCGCTCCCGTACCCTGGCGCAGCGGGACCGGGTCGGTCCCGCCACCCCGTGAGCGGGGTCGGCACCAGCACCCCACCCGGTGCGGCAGCGGTGGACAGGGAGGACGGGCGAGTGGACGTCGAGAGCGGGTCCGCCGCACCGGCGACCCCCCCGGGCAGCGCGACGGGGTCCACGGACGACGACGCCGGGACCGCGGGCAGCACGACGGGCGGGCGGCACGACCCCGCCCGCAGCGGGTCCGGCCGGCCGGGCCACGCCCTGCCGGACGGCCAGTCGCCCCCGCTGCCCGGCCGCCGACCCGTCCGCGGCCCCCGGCTGGTGCCCGGCGCCGCCGTCGCGGGGGGTCGCTACCGGCTCACCGCCGAGCACGGCGGCAGCGGCGACCTGCGCTTCTGGCAGGCCCGCGACACCATGCTGGACCGCGACGTCGCCCTGACCTTCGTCGACGCCGAGCAGAAGGCCCTCGAGCCGACCGGTCACCTCGACGAGCGGCCCGACCCCGCCGAGGAGGGACCGCAGGCCGTGCTCTCCCGCACGCTGCGGTTGGGCCGCGTCGACTCCCCCGGCCTGGCCCGGGTGCTCGACGTCGTCCGGGGCAGCTCCGGCGGCATCGTCGTCGCCGAGTGGACCCAGGGCCGCTCGCTGCGCGAGGTCGCCGAGACCGAGCCGTCCCCCGTCGGCGCCGCCCGCGCGGTCAAGGCCCTCGCCGCGGCCGCCGAGTCCGCCCACCGCGCCGGGGCCTCGCTCGGCCTCGACCACCCCGACCGGGTGCGCATCAGCACCGCCGGCCAGGCCGTGCTCGCCTTCCCCGCCGTGACCGCCGACGCCGGGCAGCAGAGCGACGTCGCCGGGCTCGGTGCCGCGCTCTACGCCCTGCTGACCAACCGTTGGCCGCTGCGGCCCGAGGGCGGGGAGTCCGGCAGCCACACCGTGGGCGGCATGGCGCTGGCCCCCCGGGAGAACGACGGCGTGGTCGCCGCCCCCCGCAGCCTGCGCGGGGCCGTGCCCTTCGAGCTGTCCGCGGTGACGGTGCGGGCGCTGCAGCCCGCCAGCGGCATCCGGACCGCCGCCGCCGTGCAGACCGTCCTCGAGCAGGCCTCGGTCCTCGACCAGCAGACCGACACGTTCGCCGCCGTGCGCGACGACGAGCCCTACAGCCCGCCCCGGCGCTACGAGGCCGAGCGGACCCCGCCCGGCGGCGTGCCCTACGACGACGGGGCCGACCCCGACGACGAGCCGCGGCCGCACAAGCGGTCCGGCCGGCTGGTGGCCGCGTTCGTGGTCCTCGCCGTGCTCGCCGTGGTCATCCTCGGCTACATCGGCTCGTCGTTCGCGAACCTGTTCGACACCGGGCAGAACGCCCCGCTGCCCTCGCTGTCCGAGCCCAGCAGCACCGCACCCGGGGCCAGCTCGGCGCCCGCGCCCGCCGCGGCCGCGCCCGTCGCCCTGACCGGTGCCGCGGTCTACTCCCCGGGCGGCGACCTGGACAACTCGTCCTCGGTCGGCAACACCATCGACGGGGACCAGGCCACGACGTGGTCGAGCGACAACTACCAGCAGCCCTTCGGCCCCAACGGGCTCAAGGAGGGCCTGGGCGTGCAGGTGACGCTGGCGCAGCCGGCGCGGCCCACGCTGGTCAGCATCGACTCCCCGAGCGCGGGCACGGTGGTCGAGATCCGCACCGCGCCGTCGCTGAACCCGCCGCTGTCCAGCACCCAGGTGCTCGCCACCGCGACCCTGCAGGCGGGGCGCACCGACATCCCGGTGACCACGGCCGACCCGACCAGCAACGTCATCGTGTGGATCACGACGCTGGCGAAGCGGGGCAGCGGCAACGAGAGCTCGATCGGCGAGATCACCGTCACCGCGGCGCCCTAGCCGGGTGTGCCGGCGCCGCCGGGTCCGGGTCGTGCTCGTTCCGCCTGATCGCGCAAGGTGGCCCGTTATCCTCAGCCGGTGACGGGGCCGGGGAGCGGGCGGGGCGCGGACGGCGTGCTGCGCGGCCCCTGGTCGGCCGGGCCGCCCGAGGAGGGGCCGACCGACCTCGCCCTGGTGCAGGCCCACGTGGCCGGGGACCCGCACGCGTTCGCCGAGCTGGTGCGCCGCCACCGCGACCGTTTGTGGGCCGTGGCGCTGCGCACCACCCGGGACCCCGACGAGGCCGCCGACGCGCTGCAGGACGCCCTGCTCTCCGCGCACCGTGCCGCCGAGCGGTTCCGCGGCGAGTCGGCCGTGACGACGTGGCTGCACCGCATCGTCGTCAACGCCTGCCTGGACCGGCTGCGGCGGCAGAAGACGCGGGCCACCGTCCCGTTCGCCGAGGACGGCTCCGACGAGCCCGCGGTGCCCCACGACGACACCGAGCGCTCCGACACCCGGATGCTCGTCCACGAGGCGCTCCTCGCCCTGCCGGAGGACCAGCGGGCCGCGATCGTGGCCGTGGACGTCGAGGGGTTCTCGGTGGCGGACGCCGCGGCCGCGCTGGGCGTGGCGGAGGGCACGGTCAAGAGCCGGTGCGCCCGGGGCCGGGCGAAGCTGGCCGTGGCGCTGGGCCACCTCGCGGCCGAGCGCCGCGCCGCCGGCCGCGAAGGTAGGGGTGTTCACTCTGGTGCGGGGAACCAGGAGGGTTCCCCGGACGTCCCACCGAGGACCACACGCGTCCGGCGGGAGGCCCCATGACAGAGCACAGCGACACGGACGGGCCCGGCGGCCCGCCCGCGCTGACCGACGAGCTCGTCGCCGACCTGCACGCCGGGCTGCTGGACGACGACGCCGCCGCCCGGCTCTGGCCCCGGGTCCGGGCCGACCAGGACGCCTCCGCGGTGCTCGCCGCGCTCGACGCCACCACGGCCGACCTGCGCCGCCTCGGCGCGGGGGCCGACACCGGGCCCGCCCCCACGCCCCAGGTCCGCGTCCCCGACGCCGTCGCGGCCCGGCTCGACGCCGCGCTCGCCGCACTCGGCCCCGCTCCCCGCTCCGCGCCCGGTCCCGCCCCCCGCTCCGCGCCCGGCCCGCAGCTCGTCGGGTCCCGCCCGGCGGGCCCGCAGCGGCCCGACCCGCCCGCGCCGACCGACCTGGCTGCCCCGACCGACCTCGCTGCCGCCCGCGCCCGCCGGGCCGGCCGGTCCCGGCGCTGGGCCCCCGCCGTGGGGGTCGCCGCGGCCGCGGTGGTGGTCGCCGCCGTCGGTGTGGGCGTCCTCGGCCGCACCGGCGGGGACGTCGCCGGCACCCCCCAGGCGGCCCCGCTGCCCAGCGGCGTCACCGACCTCGGCTCCTCGGTCAGCGGGCCGCAGGCCGTCGCCGCCCTGGGGTCGCGCAGCTTCGGCCCGCTCACCGACGAGGCCACCCGCGCGGCCTGCCTCGAGGCCAACGGCGTGCCCGCGGGCACCACCGTCCTCGGGGCCAGCGAGGTCGTCCTGGACGGGCAGCGCGGGGTGCTGCTGCTGCTGCCGGGACCGGTGCCGCCCCGGCTCACCGCGCTCGTCGTCGGCGCCGCGTGCGGCCCCGGCACCCCGGACACCCTCGCCCGCCAGGAGATCGGCGGGCGGTGACCGGTCCGTCCCTCCTGTCGGGACCGGTGGCCTACCGTCGTGCCGTGACCGGTGACGCAGGCACCCCGGCGGGCGCGACCGGTCCAGCGCCCGTGGTGGCGCCGCGCACCTTCGACGTCGCCTGCCGGATGGTGGTCGAGCACCTGCGCGCGGTGCTGCCCATGGGCGCGTGGGCGGTGACCCGGGTGGTCGACGACACCCAGGTGTTCCTGGTGGCCGTCGACGAGGGGTACGGCTACCTCGGCGCGGGCGCGGAGTTCCCGTGGGCCAGCTCGATGTGCCGCACCATGTCCGCCGGGTCCAGCCCCCGCGTGGCGCTCGACACCGGCTCGGTGCCGGCCCTGGCCCCCGCGGTCGCCGCCGCCACCGCGCAGTCGGTGCCCGTCGGCGCGTACGTGGGCACGCCCATCGTGCGCCCGGACGGTCAGCTGTTCGGCACCGTGTGCGGCTACGACCCGGGCCCGGTGGCCGACCCGCCGCCGCACCTCGAGCCGCTGCTCGACCTGGTCTCGAGCCTGCTCTCCGCCGTCCTGGAGTCCGACACCGCCGCCACCACCGCGCTGCGGGCCCTCGAGGTGGCCACCGCGGAGTCCGAGACCGACCCGCTCACCGGCCTGCTCAACCGGCGGGGCTGGGAGCGGTGGATCGCGCACGAGGAGGACCGCTTCCGCCGCTTCGGCGACCCGGCCTCGGTGCTCATGCTCGACCTGGACCAGCTCAAGGTGGTCAACGACAGCGGGGGCCACGCGGCGGGGGACGCCTACATCCGCGCCGCGGCGCAGGTGCTGCGGGCGTCGCTGCCCACCGACGGCGCGGTGGCCCGGCTGGGCGGGGACGAGTTCGCCGCCGTGGTGCGGACCACGCCGGCCCGGGCCCAGGAGCTGGTGGCCCGGCTGCAGGACGACCTCGCCGCCGCCGGGGTGCTGGGCTCCGTCGGGGTCGGCGGGTACGGCGTGGTCAGCGGGTTCCCCGGCGCGTGCGCGGCCGCCGACGCGGCGATGTACGCCGACAAGCGGGCCCGGCGCCGCGCCCGGAGCGGGCCGGCCGCACCCTGACCCGGGGCCGCGCCGCGGCGGCGGAACAAACCGGTCGTCGGGCCGTGTTCACGTACCAGGAGCCCGGGGACCCGGGCCGTGCGAGGAGGGAAGTCATGTCGGAGCAGGTCAGCCGCCCGTACGACGAGGTCCGCGACGTCATCGTCATCGGGTCCGGGCCGTCCGGCTACACCGCGGCGGTCTACACCGCCCGGGCCCAGCTCGCCCCGCTGGTGTTCGAGGGCACCCAGTTCGGCGGTGCCCTGATGACGACGACCGAGGTGGAGAACTACCCCGGCTTCCGCGACGGCATCATGGGCCCCGAGCTCATGGAGAGCATGCGCGAGCAGGCCGGCCGCTTCGGCGCCGAGCTCCGCGCCGAGGACGTCGACTCCGTCGACCTGACCGGCGAGGTCAAGACCGTCACCGCCCACGGTCGCACCTACCGCGCCCGCGCGGTCGTGCTCAGCATGGGCGCCGCACCCCGCTACCTCGACGTCCCCGGCGAGCAGACCCTGCTCGGCCGCGGCGTCAGCTCGTGCGCGACGTGCGACGGCTTCTTCTTCCGGGACCAGGACATCGCCGTCGTCGGCGGCGGTGACTCCGCGATGGAGGAGGCCACGTTCCTCACCCGCTTCGCGCGCAGCGTGACCCTGGTCCACCGCCGCGACGAGTTCCGCTCCTCGCGGATCATGCTCGAGCGCGCCCAGGAGAACCCCAAGATCCGCTTCGCGACGAACAAGACCGTCACCGAGGTCCTCGGGGAGGGCTCGGTCAGCGGGCTGCGGCTGCGCGACACCGTCACCGGTGAGGAGTCCACCCTCGACGTCACCGCGATGTTCGTCGCCGTGGGCCACGACCCGCGCAGCGAGCTCGTCCGCGGCCAGGTCGACCTCGACGACGCCGGGTACGTCCGCGTCGCCCCGCACAGCACCGCCACCTCGGTGGACGGCGTGTTCGCCGCCGGCGACCTCGTCGACCACACCTACCGCCAGGCCATCACCGCCGCGGGCACGGGGTGCTCCGCGGCGATCGATGCCGAGCGGTGGCTCGCCGAGCACGCCGTGGACGGCCACGCCGAGGTCGCCACCGAGCTCGTCGGCGGCGGCTACGGTGCCGCCCCGCGGTCCTGACCCACCACCACCCCGCACCCGGACCCACCCGTCCACCGCGTCAACCCACAGGAGAGACCATGGCCAACACCGTCACCGTCACCGAGGCGTCCTTCCAGGCCGACGTCCTCGGGAGCAGCAAGCCCGTCCTCGTCGACTTCTGGGCCACCTGGTGCGGCCCCTGCAAGATGGTCGCCCCGGTGCTCGAGGAGATCGCCGCCGAGAACGAGGGCCTGACCGTCGCCAAGCTGGACATCGACGAGAACCCGGGCATCGCCCGCGACTACCAGGTGATGTCGATCCCGACGCTCATGGTGTTCAAGGACGGCCAGCCCGTGAAGCAGATCGTCGGCGCGCAGCCCAAGCAGGCGCTCCTGGCGCAGCTGTCGGACGTGCTCTGACCTGCGTCCGACCGCTCTGACCTGCACTGACCCGTACCACCCCGACGAGGACGACCGCGCTGCGGCCGTCCTCGTCGGGGCGTCGGGGAGACGTCGTCGCTCGACCGGGGGTCACCCACCTCCCGGCAGCGCGGCGCGACGCCGGTGTGACACGCTGGCGTGAGATCATGGGTGCTCGCACCGTGGCCGGTCGTCGTCGCGGTGGGCCCGGCCGTCCACGGGAGGTTCGCTCGATGCAGGTGCTCCGGCTCGGTGACCGCGGTGCCGCGGTCGCGGAGGTCCGCTCGGCGCTCGCCGGGCTGGGGCTGCTGCCGACCGAGCCGTCCGCCCCGCCCGCCGAGGCGGTGTACGACCTGGCCGTGGACCACGCGGTGCGCTCCTTCCAGCAGCGCCGGGGGCTGCTGACCGACGGCCGCGTGGGGCACGACACCTACCGCGCGCTCAAGGAGGCGTCGTACCGCCTCGGCGTTCGCACGCTGATCTACCAGCTCTCCGCGCCCATGGCCGGTGACGACGTGGGCGAGCTGCAGAGCCGGCTGCTCGAGCTCGGCTACGACACGGGCCGCGCCGACGGCCTCTTCGGGGTCCGCACCGACCGCGCGCTGCGCACCTTCCAGCGCGAGTACGGCTTGGCCGAGGACGGCATCTTCGGCCCCACCACGATGGCGTCGCTCAACCAGCTGGGCCGCAAGGTGACCGGCGGCTCCCCGCACCGCATCCGCGAGGAGGAGGCCGTCCGCGTCTCCGGCCGCCGGCTGCGCGGCAAGCGGATCGTCATCGACCCCGGCCACGGCGGGGACGACCCCGGGGTCGTCGTGATGTCCGAGGGCGGCGTGGTGCGCGAGTCCGAGCTGGCGTGGGACCTCGCGGCCCGGCTGGAGGGGCGGCTGTCCGCCACCGGCGTCGAGGTCTACGTCTCCCGGCCCCGCCACGACGGACGCTCCGACCTGGACCGCGCCGCCTTCGCCAACGAGCTGGGCGCCGACCTGGTCATCTCGCTGCACGCCGACGCCGCGCCCTCGGCCGCGGCCTCCGGGGTGGCCACGTTCCACTTCGGCACCGACACCGGGGCGACCTCCGCCGCGGGGGAGCTGCTGGCCGGCTACATCCAGCGCGAGATCGTCGCCCGCACCGGCCTGGCGGACTGCCGCAGCCACGGCCGCAGCTGGGAGCTGCTGCGGCGCACCAGGATGCCCGCGGTGCACGTCGAGCTGGGCTACCTGACCAACGACCGTGACCGCGCGCTGCTGGGCGACCCGGCCGGCCGCGACGTCATCGCCGACGCGCTCGTGGTGGCGGTCAAGCGGCTCTACCTGCTCGGCGAGGACGACCAGCCGACGGGCAGCTTCACGTTCGAGGAGCTCCTGGCCGTCGAGCTGTCGCTGGCCGATCCTGCCTGAGCGTCGTCACCGCGTTCGCCGGTGAGCCCACCGGGCCGAGGCTGACCGAGCCGAGGAGCCGCTCCAGCGCGGCCTCGACGTCCTCCTTCCACGTGATGGCCGACCGCAGCTCGAGGCGCAGCCGGGGCCACCGCTCGTGGGGGCGCACGGTCTTGAACCCGACGGAGAGCAGGAACTGCGCGGGCACCACGCAGCTGCCCCGGCTCTCCCCGGTGCGCGGGTCGACCGGCTGCGCGTCGCCGAACGCCTCGATCGCCCGCACCCCGCGGCGGGTGAGGTCCTTGACCACCGACTGGACCAGGACGCGCCCGAGGCCGCCGTGGTCGAAGCCCTCCACCACCCGCATCGAGGTGAGCAGCACCGCGTCGGGGCTCACCGGGGACGTGGGGAACGCGGCGGCGCGGGGGACGACCCCGGGCGGCGCGTAGAGCACGTGGCCCGCGGGCACGCCGTCGACGGTGATGGTCTTGCCGCAGGAGCCCCACTCGAGGAGCACCTGCGAGGCCCACGCCTCCTTCTCCAGCTCGGTGCTGCCGTACTCGATCGCCTGCTGCTGCAGGTGCGGCGCGAGCTCCCAGAACACGCAGCGGCGGCAGTCGGGCGGGAGGTGGTCCATCGAGTCGAGCGTCAGGTTCTCCGTACGACGTCCCACGGTGGGTCTCGACCTCCTACGGAGCGCGGCGGGTGGCTCGCACGGGCCGGCCGACCCGGCTCGCGTGATCAGGATAGGTCAGGCGGCACCGACGTCCCCGTGAGGTCGGTCAGGGGCGGGTGTTTCGCCGAGAACTGTTGCTGCACAAGTGGTTTTGGCCTCTGCTGCTGTGATTGGTCACAGTGACGCAAACAGGTGTGCTGGGTGGGCCCGGTCTCGAGGCCCCTGGTGACGTTTCCCGGGCCGGGCTACCCCCGGTCGGGCCCCTGCATGAGGGCGACGATGCGCTCGAGGTCCTCCGTGGACCCGAACTCGACGACGATCTTGCCCTTGCGCTGCCCCTGGGTGACCGTGACCCGGGTGTCGAAGGTGTCGGAGAGCCGGTCGGCGACCTCGCGCAGCTCGGGGGCCAGGCCGGTCCGCCGCCGGCTCGGTGCCGCCGGTGGGGGGCCCTCGCTGCGGGCCACGGTCACGGCCTCCTCCGTCGCCCGGACGGACAGGCCCTCGGCGACGATGCGCGTGGCCAGGGCGTCCTGCGCCGGGGAGTCACCGTCGAGGGCCAGGAGCGCCCGGGCGTGGCCCGCAGAGAGAACGCCCACCGCCACCCGGCGCTGCACCGCCACGGGGAGCTTGAGCAGCCGGATGGTGTTGCTGACGACCGGCCGGGAGCGGCCGATCCGGGAGGCCAGCTCGTCGTGGGTGACGCCGAACTCCTCGAGCAGCTGCTGGTACGCCGCCGCCTCCTCCAACGGGTTGAGCTGGACGCGGTGGATGTTCTCCAGCAGCGCGTCGCGGAGCATCGCGTCGTCCGTGGTCTCCCGGACGATCGCCGGGATGGTCGCGAGCCCGGCCGCCTGGGTGGCGCGCCAGCGACGCTCACCCATGACGAGCTCGTAGCGGACCCCGTCCTCGGCCGGGCTGATCTCCCGGACCACGACGGGCTGCATGAGCCCGAACTCGCGGATGGAGAACACCAGCTCGTCGAGCGCGTCGTCGTCGAACACCTGACGGGGCTGACGCGGGTTGGGGCGGATCTCACCGGGGGGCAGCTCGCGGTAGGTGGCGCCGCCCTCCGCCAGCTCGGCGCCCGGTGCCGGCCCCGTCGTGTCGGGGTCACCCGCGCTGTCCGTGCGCCCCGTGGCGTCGGTCGCCCGCGGGGCGGCCACGCCCAGGACGACGTCGGCCGCGGCCGCGCCGAGCCGCGGTCCGGTCGACGTGCTGCCCGCCGGCCCGCTCGGGATGAGGGCGGCCAACCCGCGGCCCAGTCCACCTCGTCGCTCGGTCACGGTGCCTCCTCCGGGGTGGTGGACATCGAGAGGTCCCCGCGCTCGGCCATCTCCTTGCCGGCGTCGAGGTAGCTCATGGCGCCGCGTGACCCCGGGTCGTAGGCGAGGACCGTCTGCCCGTAGCCGGGGGCCTCGCTGACCTTGACGCTGCGGGGGATGACGGTGCGCAGGACGACGTCGCCGAAGTGGCTGCGCACCTCGCCGGCGACCTGGTCGGAGAGCTTGGTCCGGCCGTCGTACATCGTCAGCAGGATGGTCGACACGTGCAGGTCGGGGTTGAGGTGCGCCCGCACCAGCTCGACGTTGTTGAGCAGCTGGCCGAGCCCCTCCAGGGCGTAGTACTCGCACTGGATGGGGATGAGCAGCTCCGGCGCGGCAACCATGGCGTTCACCGTGAGCAGGCCCAACGAGGGCGGGCAGTCGATGAGCACGACGTCGACGTCGAGCTCGGTCAGCGCGTCGTCGTTCAGGGCGGTCTTGAGCCGACCCTCGCGGGCGACCATGGACACCAGCTCGATCTCCGCACCCGCCAGGTCGATCGTCGCAGGCACGCACAGCAGGGCGTCGGACTGGGTGCTCCGCGCCGCGGCGTCCACCACCGAGATCTCCCCGAGGAGCACCTCGTAGATCGACGGGGTGCCCGAGCGGTGCTCGACCCCGAGCGCCGTGCTCGCGTTGCCCTGCGGGTCGAGGTCGACGACGAGGACGCGCAGCCCGTGGACGGTCAGCGCCGCCGCCAGGTTCACCGTGCTCGTCGTCTTGCCGACGCCACCCTTCTGGTTGGCCACCGTGATGATCCTGCGGTGGGCCGGACGCGCGATCGCGGGGACCGACGGCGGGTGCAGCACGCTCGTCGCCCGCCGGGCCGCGGCCGCGATGGGGGTGTCGTCGTAGCCGCCCCCGGTCGGTTCGTCCACTGCCACTCGTGCTCCTCACCTGGGTGCTGCGGTCGTGCTCCATTGTCGGTCACCCGGCCGCGGGCCCCGACCACCCGGGGTGCGACCGCCCCGGCCGATCATGCTGGCCCAGCGGTGCGACACGCCAGATGCGGTCGACAGGCGGTGGGTCGTCTGCCCGCCCGTGCGTTAGTGATTGATGTTTCACGTGGAACGTCACGCCGGCCGCTGAGTTCCGCGCGGGTCGCCGTTCGACTCAGGCCATGCCGTCGCTCCGTGTTTCACGTGAAACGGTCGCCCGCATCTCATGATGGCGCCCTACATCCGCGCCGATGTTCCACGTGAAACAACGCGGACGAGCCTCTCTCGTCAGAGCCTCAGCTTCGCCGCGGGTCAGTACCGGCCTGCACCTTGGTCCTCGTGCCTGCCACCCGGGCCCGTCGCCGCACTGGCGATCTCAGGCCACAACCGCGCCGTCCCGTCACGTCAACGGTGCGGCCGGGGCGTCAACGCTCGGGCTGCCCCGATCCTCGCTGCGGCGCCACGGTGTCGACCCGCATCGCCGCCACTGCTGCACTGCCGGCGATACCGTACCGACGTGGGGGCGCCACTCGAGACCACTGCGGACGTGTGGACGGCCGTCGTCACCACCCTCGTCCTCATGGCGATCACCGCTGTCGTCACGTGGCCCCGGGTCCGGGACGAGCACCGCGGCTACCGAGCCGCGTTCCGACGGGCGGAGCAGCGGTGGACGTTCGACGTCACGGCGGCCGGGGACGGTGTGCTGGTCAACCGGATGGACGACGCCGTCCGCGACGTGCGCGTGTCCACCAGCAGCCCGCGCCGGTCGACGCTGCTCATCATGCTCGGCCGTGGGCGCGGGGACGCCGTTCCCCTGACGGTCCGGGGCCGTCCCAGTGTCGACCGTGTGGAGCCCGGGGAGACGGTGCCGATCCAGCTCAGCCACCGTGCCGACACCCGCCTCGAGGTCGAGTGGACCCAGCCCAACGGCGAGGCCGCGTGGTCCTGCCACCGGATCCAACGGCGGCCCTGACGCCCGTCCCGTTCCGCCCGGGCGCCGCGAACCCTCACCCCGCCGCACACGCTCAGGTCTGCTCCGCTGCCACCGCGCGCCGCCGTGCACGGCCCAGCGTCAGCGGCCCCGACCGCGCCGCGGCTGGTGGACGACCGACACGAGGGTCGCCGACCACGGCATCCCCTCGGCCACGGTCGTCACGGTGACGTCCGCCCCGCCGGCCCGGGCCACCGCCGCACGGTCGCGGGCCACCTCGTCGGCGGCGCTGGCCCCCTTCAGCGCCACCACCCGCCCCCCAGCCCGGGCCAGCGGCAGGCACCACCCCGCGAGCCGGGCCAGCGGGGCGACCGCCCGGGAGGTGACGACGTCGGCGCCACCCACGTCGCGCCGGACGCCGCCGTCCTCGGCCCGGCCGCGCACCACCCGGACCCGGTCACCGAGGCCCAGCTCGGCGACCACCTCGCCGAGGAACGTCACGCGGCGCAGCAGCGGCTCGAGCAGGACCACCGTCAGGTCGGGACGGGCCAGGGCCAGCGGAACCCCGGGCAGACCCGCACCACTGCCGACGTCGACCACCGTGGCCCCGGCCTCGACGACCTCGCCGAGGACCGCGGAGTTCAGCACGTGCCGCTCCCAGGTGCGGGGCACCTCGCGCGGACCGACCAGGCCGCGCTCGACCCCCGCGGTGGCCAGCAGCACGGCGTAGCGCCGCGCCAGGTCCAGCCGGTCGCCGAACAGCCCGGCGGCGGGCCCGGCCAGGTCGGCGGGCAGCAGGCCCGCCGCGGCGTCGGGGGTGAGGCTCATGTGGACAGTCCTTCGTGGAGGGACACGGCGACCCCCGGCTCGCGCGGAGCCGGGGGTCGCGGTAGGACGCTCAGGTGGCGGGGACGACGACCACTCGGCGCTGCGGCTCCGCGCCCTCGCTCTCGCTGGTGACCCCGGCGACGCCGGCCACGGCGTCGTGCACGATCTTCCGCTCGAACGGCGTCATGGGGGCCAGCTCCTCGCGCTCTCCCGACGACGCGACCCGCTCCGCGGCAGCAGTGCCCTGCCGCGTCAGCTCGGTCCGGCGCTCCGCGCGCCAGCCGGCGACGTCGAGCATCAGGCGGCTGCGGTCCCCGGTCGACTGCTGCACGGCGAGCCGCGTCAGCTCCTGCAGCGCGTCGAGCACCTCACCCTTGCGGCCGACGAGCTTCTGCAGGTCGTCCCCGCCCTCGATGCTGACCATGGCCCGGTCACCCTCGACGTCGAGGTCGATGTCCCCGTCGAAGTCCAGCACGTCGAGCAGCCGCTCGAGGTAGTCGCCGGCGACGTCGCCCTCCTCGACCAGCGGGTCGACGTCGTCCTCGTCGTCCACGACCTCCGCGGTGCGGCTGCGGCCCTCGGCGACCGCGTCGGTCTCCTCCCCGGGCACGACGACGGGCGACTCGTTGCCGTCGACGTCGGCCTGGCCGGTCCCTGCCGGGGCGATGTTCTCGGTGCTCATGCTGGTGGTCCCTCTCTCCTGCGCCTCGGCCCCGTCAGCGACGCTTGCGCTTGGCCTTGGCGGTGGTCTGCTTGCCGGCGCCCGCGCCGGACCCCGCGGGTCGGCGACCGGAGCCGTTACGGGCGCCACCCCCCGACGACCCGGACCGGCCCCCGCCGGAGCGGCCGGCGCCGGCCGTGCCACCGCCGAGGGAGGCGTCGAACGCGGGGGAGGGGCGCGCGCCGGCGCCCCGCTTGCGGGGGGTCCGTGCGGGAGCGGCCGCGGAGTCGGCGGTGTCCTCGCCCGTGACCTCCTCGACCACGTCGACCGGGTCGGCGCCGACGGCCAGTCCGGCCTCGGTCACGCCGCCGCCCCCGGTGCCCTTCTTGCGGAGGTTGGTCGGCTTGGCGCCGGGCTTGGGGGCGTTGGCCGCCTTGCGCTCGATCGCCAGGGTCTTCTTCTCCTCCTCCTCCTTGGCCATCTTCCCGAAGACGTAGTGCTGCTGCACCAGCGTCCAGCCGTTGTTGCTCAGCCAGTACAGGAGGATGGCGATCGGCAGGAAGGGCCCACCGACGAGGACGAAGAGCGGGAACACCCACACCACGAGCTTGTTCATCAGCGCGGACTGCGGGTTGGCCGCGGCCGCCGCCGACTGCCGGGCGACCGAGAGGCGGGCGGTGAAGTGGGTGGCGATGGAGGCGACGATCATCAGCGGGATGGCCACGCTGGCGATGGCGACCTTGTTCGGGATCCCCCCGCCGACGACGTCCACGGCGAAGGCCTGCAGCTGCGACATCGGCTGGGTGATGTAGGACGACAGCGGCGCGCCGAACAGGTCCGCACGCAGGAACGACTGCACGTCGTCGACGCCGAAGATGTAGTTCGGGGTGACCGCGTTGAGCTCGGGCGTCATCGGCGCCGTCGGGCTCAGGAACGGGATGTTCGCCGCCCCACCGGTCCGGTTGAACGAGCGCAGCACGTGGAACAGGCCGATGAACACCGGCGCCTGCAGCAGCACGGGCAGGCAGCCGGCCACGGGGTTGAAGCCGTGCTCCTTCTGCAGCTTCTGCATCTCGGTGGCCATCTTCTGCCGGTCCCCGGAGTACTTCTTCTGCAGCGCCTTGATCTGCGGCTGCAGCTCCTGCATCTGCCGCTGCGTGCGGACCTGCTTGACGAAGGGCTTGTAGAGGATGGCGCGCAGCGTGAAGACGAGGAACACCACCGACAGCGCCCACGCGAAGCCGTTGTCGGCGCCGAGCACCGCTCCGAACACCTTGTGCCAGACCCAGAGGATCGCCGACACCGGGTAGTAGATGAAGTCCAGCACTGCTACTCGCTCCTCAGCTCGTCCTGCCGGGTCCTGCCGCTCATGTCACGCCGCTGCTCTCCTGGCGCCGCCCTCCCGGGCGCGGGGGCACGGGGTCCCACCCCCCAGCGTGCCAGGGTGCGCACTTGGCCACCCGCACGGCCGTCAGGCCGAGGCCCACGACGGCCCCCCGCTCGCGCAGCGCGTCGACCGCGTACTCGCTGCAGCTGGGGGTGAAGCGACAGCTCGGCGGGCTCAGCGGCGAGATCCACACGCGGTACAGCTGCACCACCCAGATCAGCGCCTGGGCCGGCGCCCCGCGCCACCGGCGTGGCCCCTCGACGGGCGGCACCGCGCTCACGCCCGGGTCAGGGACCGCAGCGCGGCCCGGACGTCCCGGTCGAGCTCGGCCGAGGTGGCCCCGGCCGCGGCGGGCAACGCCCGCACGACCACGTCGGCGTCGTCCGGCAGCGAGGCCAGCACCGGGGCCAGGACGTGCCGCAGCCGGCGCGAGACCGCCTTGCGCGTCACCGCGCCGCCGACCGAGCCGCTCACGACCAGACCGGCCCGCGCACCCGGGCGTCCCTGCGCCACCGTGGCGGTGGCCGGGTCGACGACGGGCCTGCGGGCCAGGTGGACCACCAGGCGGCGACGCCCGGACCGACGGCCGGAGCGGACGGTCCGGGTGATCTCGGACCCCGTCCGCAGCCGGTCGTGGGCAGGCAGCACCGGGAGGTGGGTGGTGTCAGGCGGTGAGCTCGGCGCGGCCCTTGCGGCGGCGCGCCGAGACGATGCCGCGGCCGGCGCGGGTGCGCATGCGCAGCCGGAAGCCGTGGACCCGCGCCCGACGTCGGTTGTTCGGCTGGAACGTCCGCTTGCCCTTGGCCACGTGTCCGCACTCCTCGTGTTGCTGGCCGCGGCCCGTCGGTCTCGACGAGCAGCGGCACCCGGTGTTCTCGGTCTGGTGCCGCCCGGGGACCGCTCGTGCCCCCAGCACCGCCCCGGGTGGGCGCAGCACGGAGGCGCCGGGGTCCCGGCGGGTGACCGCACCACGGTACGCAGCCCGCCACGGGGGGTCAAACCACCCATCGCGGCGGCCTCGGGGACCCGGCCGGTCGTAGATCACCCTGACACGCCGGGGTCGGGTGCTTGACGGGAACCGTCAACCCTGGGTTCACCTTGTGGGCCGGTCTCGGGGGTTGCTAGCGTCCCGCCCCGGAGCCGAGGCCACGGGGGGACGTGGCAGGCACCCCCGGGGAGGCCCGGGACAGCTGGGGGCCGCGGCGCCGTGCCACCGGGATCCGTCCACGACGGCCCGGGGGCCGTGCGCTATGTTCGTGCACAGCTGTGGACAACCCTGTGGACGTCGTGTCGCGCGACCCCGCAGCCAGCCTGGGGTGAGCGCCACCGGGGACGACGGTCTGACCGGAGCGGGAGGAGAGCACCCCAGGTGGACGACGACCACGGCAGCCTCGTCGACGTCTGGCGCACCGTCCTCGACGAGCTCGGCGCCCGCACCGACTCGGGCGTGACGGCCCTGTCCGCGCAGCAGCGCGCCTGGCTCAGCCTCACCCGCCCGATCGGCCTGCACGACGGCTTCGCGATGCTCGCCGCCCCCACGCCCTTCGCCAAGGAGATGATCGAGCGCGGCCTGTCCGAGCAGATCACCGAGGCGCTGACCCGGCACCTGGGGCAGACGATCAGCCTCGCGGTGCGGGTCGACACCACGCTCGAGGCCGAGGCCACCCCGCCGCACGGCCTGCTCGCGACCAACGGCAACGGCGGCGGCCCGGGCGGCGCCGGCCCGCACGGCACCTCCGACGGTGACGACGAGGACGACGAGGACGCGGTGATGGCCACCGTGCAGGAGATCTGGCCGTACGCGACCTCCGGCGGCGCCCCCGGCTCGACCCCGGCCAGCGCGTCCCCGTCGCAGACCCGGCTCAACGCGAAGTACACCTTCGACACGTTCGTCATCGGGGCGTCCAACCGCTTCGCCCACGCCGCGGCGGTCGCCGTCGCCGAGGCGCCGGCGCGGGCCTACAACCCACTGTTCGTCTGGGGCGAGTCCGGCCTCGGCAAGACCCACCTGCTGCACGCCGCCGGGCACTACGCGCAGCGGCTGTTCACCGGCATGCGGGTGCGCTACGTCTCCACCGAGGAGTTCACGAACGACTTCATCAACAGCCTGCGCGACGACCGGAAGGTGGCGTTCCAGCGCCGCTACCGCGACGTCGACGTGCTGCTGGTCGACGACATCCAGTTCCTCGAGGGCAAGGAGGGGACGCAGGAGGAGTTCTTCCACACCTTCAACACCCTCCACAACGCCAACAAGCAGATCGTCGTCTCCTCCGACCGGCCGCCCAAGCAGCTGGCCACGCTGGAGGACCGGCTGCGCACCCGCTTCGAGTGGGGCCTGATCACCGACGTACAGCCGCCCGAGCTCGAGACCCGGATCGCCATCCTGCGCAAGAAGGCGCAGATGGACCGGCTCGCGGTGCCCGCAGACGTGCTGGAGTTCATCGCCAGCCGCATCGAGCGCAACATCCGCGAGCTCGAGGGTGCGCTGATCCGGGTGACGGCCTTCGCCTCGCTGAACAAGCAGGGCGTCGACATGGGCCTGGCCGAGATGGTGCTGCGCGACCTCATCCCCGACCAGTCGAGCCTGGAGATCACGGCCGCGACGATCGTGGCCGTGACGGCCGAGTACTTCTCGATGAGCATCGACGAGCTCACCGGGCCGGGGAAGACCCGCGCCGTGGCCGGGGCGCGGCAGACGGCGATGTACCTGTGCCGGGAGCTGACCGACCTCTCGCTGCCGAAGATCGGGCAGACCTTCGGCGGCCGCGACCACACGACCGTCATGCACGCGGACAAGAAGATCCGCAACGAGATGACCGAGCGCCGCAAGACCTTCGAGCAGGTCTCCGAGCTCACCGCGCGCATCAAGCAGCGCTCCCGCCGCTGACCCGTCCGCGCACCCGCACCCCCCGCCGGCCGCGTTTCGCCCACATCCCGCGCCCTGCCGCGCCCACCGGCCGCGCTTCGCCCACTTCCCGCGCCGGGCGCACTCTCCGGTGTCTACGGGCGCCCAGGACCGCGGCGGGCGCACTCTCCGGTGTCAGCGCACGCCCAGGACCGCGCCGGGCGCACTTCCCGGTGCCACGGAGGGGGCCCGGGCCGGCACGACACGCGGCCACGACACTCCGGCGCGCACGTCCGTGTCGGTCGCGCGGAGGACTACCCACACCTGGGGACAGACCTGGGGACAACCCGCCGCAGCTGGGGACGTGGCGTGCACGACCCGTCCGGGCCACCGGGCTGGGGACCGCCGCGCACCACCCGCCCCCAGCGCCGTCCCCACCACGCCACGCCTGCGGACCTGCGGCGAGCACCCCGCGTCCCCAGCGTCCACACCACTTACTGCTGTTCCTGTTCTTCTCCTGGAGAGATCTCCTTCTCTTCTCCGGTGTGTGCACAACCCCGTCCGAGCGCCTCCGGCCGCTCCGGGACAGGGGTGCGGATCGTCGGCGGCAGGCTCTACGGTGGGCGGGCCGTGCGAGCCGCCGGTGTGGTGATGCGAGAGGACGACCCGCGAACATGGAGCCCTGCCGATGAAGTTCCGGGTCGCCCGCGACGAGCTCGCCGACGCCGTCGCCTGGGTGGCGCGCAGCCTCCCGTCGCGTCCCCCCGTCCCGGTGCTCGGTGGGGTCCTGCTGGCCGCGGGCACGGGGGACGACGACGGGTCCGGCGCGGCCGGCCTGACCGTGTCGGGGTTCGACTACGAGGTCTCCGCCCAGGTCGGCGTCGCCGCGGAGGTCGCCGACGGGGGCCGCGTCCTGGTCTCCGGCAAGCTGCTCGCCGACATCACCCGCGCCCTGCCGAACAAGCCGGTCGACGTCACCGTCGACGGCACCCGCGCCACGATCGTCTGCGGCAGCGCCCGCTTCACGCTGCCGACGATGCCCGTCGAGGACTACCCCCAGCTGCCCGCCATGCCCGGCGGCACCGGCTCGCTGCCCGGCGAGGTGTTCGCCGAGGCCGTCGCCCAGGTCGCCGTCGCCGCCGGCCGCGACGACACGCTGCCCATGCTCACCGGGGTGCGCGTCGAGATCGAGGGCGAGCAGGTGGTCCTCGCTGCCACCGACCGGTTCCGCCTGGCGGTCCGCACCTTCGCCTGGAACCCCGACGACACCACCACCAGCGCGCAGGTCCTCGTGCCGTCGCGCACGCTGGCCGAGTCGGCCAAGACGCTGTCCGGCACCGGTGACGTCCACCTGGCCCTGGGCACCGGGGACGGCCTGCTCGGCCTCACCGGCTCGGGCCGGCGCACCACCACCCGGCTGCTCGACGCGGAGTTCCCCAAGTTCCGCCAGCTGCTGCCGGCCGAGCACACCGCGGTGGCCACCGTCGACGTCGCCCCGCTGGTCGAGTCGATCAAGCGCGTGCAGATCGTCGCCGAGCGCGGGGCCCAGGTGCGCCTGGAGTTCTCGGCCGACGGGCTGCGGCTGGCCGCCGGCGGGGACGACGAGGGCCGCGCCGAGGAGGAGCTGCCCGCGGACTTCACCGGGGACCCGCTCACCATCGCGTTCAACCCGTCCTACCTGCTCGACGGGCTCTCCTCGCTGCGCAGCGAGCGGGTCACCCTGGGCTTCACCACCCCCAGCCGGCCCGCGGTGCTGCGCCCGGCCGCGGCGGAGGAGACCCCGCCCAGCGGCGACGGCCCCTACCCCGCGCCGCAGACCGACTACACCTACCTGCTCATGCCCGTCCGCCTCCCCGGCTGACCGGCCCGCCCCCCGGACCCGCCCGACCCCGAGAAGGAGACGCACGTGCAGATCGGCATGGTCGGACTGGGCAAGATGGGCGGCAACATGCGCGAGCGGCTGCGCCGCGGCGGCATCGACGTCGTGGGGTACGACCCCCGCCCCGAGGTCACCGACGTCCCCGACCTGGCCGGCCTCGCCGCGGCGCTCGACGCCCCGCGCGTGGTGTGGGTGATGGTGCCGTCCGGCGAGATCACCCACGAGACCGTCGTCGGCCTGTCCGAGGTGCTCTCCGAGGGGGACCTCGTCATCGACGGCGGCAACTCCCGCTTCTCCGAGGACGGCCCGCACGCCGCGCTGCTCGACGCGAAGGGCATCGGGTTCATGGACTGCGGCGTCTCCGGCGGGGTGTGGGGCCTGGAGAACGGGTACGGCCTGATGTGCGGCGGGTCGGCGGCCGACGTCGAGCGCGCGATGCCCGTGTTCGACGCGCTGCGCCCCGAGGGCCCGCGCGAGGAGGGGTTCGCCCACGCCGGGGAGGTCGGCGCCGGGCACTTCTCCAAGATGGTCCACAACGGCATCGAGTACGGGCTCATGGCCGCCTACGCCGAGGGCTACGAGCTGCTCAGCGCCGAGCCGCTGGTCGCCGACGTGCCCGCCGTGCTGCAGGCGTGGACCCGGGGCACCGTGGTGCGGTCGTGGCTGCTCGACCTGCTCGTCGCCGCGGTGACGAAGGACCCGGGCCTGGAGAAGATCACCGGGTGGACGGCCGACTCCGGGGAGGGCCGGTGGACCGTCGAGGAGGCGATCAACCACTCCGTGCCGGTGCCCGTCATCTCCGCGGCGCTGTTCGCCCGCTTCGCCTCCCGGCAGGACGAGTCGCCGACGATGAAGGCCGTGGCCGCGCTGCGCAACCAGTTCGGCGGGCACGACGTTCACCACGCGGGCCCCACGTCCGGGGCCGGCAGCACCGGGGGCGACACCGCCGGTGGCGACCCGGCTCCGGCCGCGTCGGGCTAGGCGTGCACGTCCGCCACCTCGGCGTCACCGACTTCCGCTCCTGGCCGCGCGCCGAGCTCGACCTCGACCCCGGGGTGAACGTGCTCGTGGGGTCCAACGGGCAGGGCAAGACCAACCTCGTCGAGGCCGTCGGCTACCTGGCCACCCTGGCCTCGCACCGGGTCGCAGCCGACGCGCCGCTGGTCCGCGCCGGGGCGGAGTCGGCGCACGTGCGCGCGGCCGTGGTCAACGCCGGGCGCGAGCTGGCCCTCGAGGTCGACCTGCTGCCCGGGCGGGCGAACAAGGCCCGCGTCAACCGCTCCCCGCTGACCCGCGCCCGGGAGCTGCTGGGCATCCTGCGCTGCGTGGTGTTCGCCCCCGAGGACCTCGCGCTGGTCCGCGGCGACCCCGGCGAGCGCCGCCGCTTCCTCGACGAGCTCATGTCCAGCCGCCGGCCCCGCCTGGCCGCGGTGCGCGCGGACTACGAACGGGTGCTGCGGCAGCGCTCGGCCCTGCTCAAGACGGCCGGCGCGGCGCTGCGCGGCGCCCGGGGCCGCGGTGGCCGGGAGGACGAGCACGCCGCGAGCACCCTCGAGGTGTGGGACGGCCACCTGGCCGCGCACGGGGCGGCGCTGCTGGCGGGCCGGCTGGACCTGCTGGCCGAGCTGGCCCCGCACGTCGTCGAGGCGCACGCCCGGGTCGCCCCGGGCTCGGGTCCCGTGCGGCTGGCCTACCGCAGCAGCCTGGGCGAGGACCTGCCCGCGGAGATGACGGCCCCCGGGGCGGGCCCGGCCGACGTCGGCCTGCTCGAGGTGCTGCTGCTCGACGGCCTGGCCAAGGTGCGCCGCCAGGAGCTCGAGCGCGGGGTGTGCCTGCTGGGCCCGCACCGCGACGACCTCGAGCTGGGGCTCGGCGCGCACCCGGTGAAGGGGTACGCCAGCCACGGCGAGGGGTGGTCGGTGGCGCTGGCGCTGCGGCTGGGCAGCCTCGAGCTGCAGCGCACCGACGGCACCGACCCGGTCCTCGTCCTCGACGACGTCTTCGCCGAGCTCGACCGCGCCCGGCGCACCGCGCTGGCCGGGGTCGCCGCGGGGGTGGAGCAGGTGCTGGTGACGGCTGCGGTGGCCGAGGACGTGCCCGCCGAGCTGGGTGGGGCCCGGTTCGACGTCGGCGGCGGCCGCGTCGTCCGCGCGGGCGGTCCCGCGGCGGTCGGCGCCCACGAGTCGCACGAGGGTGGTGACGCGCCGTGACCGGACGGCGGGACCAGGACCGCGACGCGGGTCACGCCGGGGGACCCCGGGGTGTGGACGGACCTGTGGACGCTGTGGACAACCCGTCTCCGGCAGCACGCGGGGATGTGGACGAGATGGATCGGGACGCGGCGTCTGGATCGGTCACGTCGTCACCCACAGCGGTGACCGGCGACACCACCGGCGCGGACGGGGAGCCGCTGCGCGGGGTCGACCTGGCCCGCCGCGCCCTGGAGCAGGCCCGCTCCGCCGCCCAGGCCCGGGGCCAGGCGGTAGGGCGCGGCGGGGCGTCACCCCGGCGCCCGCTGCGCACCGGCCGGCGCCGCCGCGGCTGGTCCGGCCCCGGGGCCGACGACCGTGACCCCCAGCTGTTCTCGCAGGTCGCGGCCTCGCTGGTGCGCCGCCGGGGCTGGTCGGAGCAGGTCGCCGCCGGGGCCGTGCTCGGCCGGTGGGAGTCGATCGTCGGGCCCGAGGTGGCCGCGCACGCCCGGCCCGTCTCGCTGACCGACCACGTGCTCGTGCTCGCCGCGGAGTCCACCGCGTGGGCCACCCAGCTGCGGACGATGCGGCGCGAGATCCTCGCCCGCATCGAGGCCGGGGTGGGCCGCGGCGTCGTCACCTCCGTCACGGTCACCGGGCCGAGCGGGCCCAGCTGGCGGTTCGGGGAGCGCCACGTCCGGGGGCGCGGGCCCCGCGACACCTACGGCTAGGAGCCACGGCACCTGCGGCCGGGAGCCGGGACACCTGGCGGCTGAGCCGCCCGGAGACCTCGCCCGGCACCGCGGGGCACGATCCCTCCCGGGCCCGCTCGCGTTCAGCGCCACACGGCCCCGCCAGGCGGGTCTCCGGGGCCGTCGGGTGAGTAGGATGGGAAGCACAGTCCAGGGCCTGGGCGCACCCGTGCGCCCGGGCCCACCGGCGCGGCGAGGAGACAGCGAACCCCAGTGGTGGCCAAGAAGAAGCCCGAGAACGCCTACGGCGCGTCGTCGATCACCGTCCTCGAGGGTCTGGACGCGGTCCGCAAGCGCCCCGGCATGTACATCGGCTCGACCGGGGAGCGGGGGCTGCACCACCTGGTGTGGGAGGTCGTCGACAACTCCGTCGACGAGGCGATGGCCGGGCACGCCACCACGGTCGAGGTGACGCTGCTGCGCGACGGCGGGGTGCAGGTCGTCGACGACGGCCGCGGCATCCCCGTCGACATGCACCCGACGGAGAAGCGACCCACCCTCGAGGTCGTCCTCACCGTGCTGCACGCCGGCGGCAAGTTCGACTCCGACTCCTACGCCGTCTCCGGCGGGCTGCACGGCGTCGGTGTCTCGGTGGTCAACGCGCTGTCGTCCCGGCTCGAGGTCGAGGTCCGCCGCGACGGCGACCACTGGTCGCAGACCTACCTGCACGCCAAGCCGGAGGAGCTGGTCCACGAGGGCAGCACCTCGGCCACCGGCACCACCACCCGGTTCTGGGCGGACCCGGAGATCTTCGAGACCACCGAGTACAACCTCGAGACGGTCTCGCGCCGGCTGCAGGAGATGGCCTTCCTCAACAAGGGCCTGACCATCACGCTGACCGACGAGCGGGTGACCCAGGCCGAGCAGGACGCCGACGCCGAGATGGCCACCGACGGGGACGAGGCCCGCGTCACCAGCCGCACGTACCACTACCCGGGCGGCCTCGAGGACTACGTCGCCCACATCAACAAGACGAAGCAGGCCATCCACTCGTCGATCGTCGGGTTCACCGGCGTCGGCACCGGCCACGAGGTCGAGGTCGCGATGCAGTGGAACTCGGGCTACTCCGAGTCGGTCCACACCTTCGCCAACACCATCAACACCCACGAGGGCGGCACCCACGAGGAGGGCTTCCGCACCGCGCTCACCACCACGGTGAACAAGTACGCGCGCGAGAAGAAGCTCATCAAGGAGAAGGACGGCTCGCTCACCGGCGACGACATCCGCGAGGGCCTCGCCGCCGTCATCAGCGTCCGGGTGGCCGAGCCGCAGTTCGAGGGCCAGACCAAGACCAAGCTCGGCAACACCGAGGTGAAGTCGTTCGTGCAGAAGACCTGCAACGAGCACCTCACCGACTGGTTCGAGCAGCACCCGACCGACGCCAAGATCATCATCAACAAGGCGGTGTCGAGCTCGCAGGCCCGCCTCGCCGCGCGCAAGGCCCGCGAGCTGGTCCGGCGCAAGTCCGCAACCGACATCGGCGGCCTGCCCGGCAAGCTCAGCGACTGCCGCAGCAACGACCCGTCGCGCTCGGAGATCTACGTCGTCGAGGGCGACTCGGCCGGCGGCTCGGCCAAGTCCGGGCGCGACTCGATGTTCCAGGCGATCCTCCCGCTGCGCGGCAAGATCATCAACGTCGAGAAGGCGCGCATCGACCGGGTGCTGAAGAACACCGAGGTCCAGGCCATCATCACCGCGCTGGGCACCGGCATCCACGACGAGTTCGACATCGCCAAGCTGCGCTACCACAAGATCGTCCTCATGGCGGACGCCGACGTGGACGGCCAGCACATCTCGACGCTGCTGCTCACCCTGCTGTTCCGCTTCATGCGCCCGCTCGTCGAGCGCGGGCACGTCTACCTCGCTGCCCCGCCGCTGTACAAGATCAAGTGGAGCGGCAAGGGCGTGGCCCCGGACTTCGTCTACTCCGACCGCGAGCGCGACGCCGTCGTCGAGGCGGGGGTGGCCGCGGGCCGCAAGATCAACAAGGACGACGGCGTGCAGCGCTACAAGGGCCTCGGCGAGATGAACGCCAAGGAGCTGTGGGAGACCACGATGGACCCGGCGCACCGCATCCTGCGCCAGGTCACCCTCGACGACGCGGCCATGGCCGACGAGCTGTTCAGCGTCCTCATGGGCGAGGACGTCGAGGCGCGCCGCAGCTTCATCACCCGCAACGCCAAGGACGTCCGCTTCCTCGACGTCTGAGGGTTGCGTCGCTGTGAACGACACCTCGCCACATGGCTGCAGTAATCACACACAGGCCCGGAGGGCTTCATGACCGACACCACGCTGCCCCCCGACGGGGGGACGCCGGCCGGCGACCGCATCGAGCCGGTCGACATCCAGCAGGAGATGCAGCGCAGCTACATCGACTACGCGATGAGCGTCATCGTCGGCCGGGCGCTGCCCGAGGTCCGCGACGGCCTCAAGCCGGTGCACCGCCGCGTGCTCTACGCGATGTACGACTCCGGCTTCCGGCCCGACCGCGGCTACGTGAAGTCCAGCCGCGTCGTCGGCGAGGTGATGGGCAACTACCACCCGCACGGTGACTCGGCGATCTACGACACCCTGGTGCGGATGGCCCAGCCGTGGTCGCTGCGCTACCCGCTCATCGACGGGCAGGGCAACTTCGGCTCCGCGGGCAACGACCCCGCCGCGGCCATGCGCTACACCGAGTGCCGGCTCACCCCGCTGGCCATGGAGATGCTGCGCGACATCGACGAGGAGACCGTCGACTTCTCGGCCAACTACGACGGGCGCACCCAGGAGCCCGACGTGCTGCCCAGCCGGTTCCCGAACCTGCTGGTCAACGGCTCGGGCGGCATCGCGGTGGGCATGGCGACGAACATGCCGCCGCACAACCTGCGCGAGGTCGCCGACGCGGTGCTGTGGGCGCTGGACAACTACGAGGCCGACGACGAGGCGACCCTGGCCGCCTGCATGGAGCGGGTCAAGGGCCCCGACTTCCCCACCTCCGGGCTGATCGTGGGCTCCGACGGGATCCGCGACGCCTACGCCACCGGCCGCGGGTCCATCCGGATGCGCGGCGTGGTGGAGGTCGAGGAGGACGCCCGCGGCCGCACCACCATCGTCGCCACCGAGCTGCCGTACCAGGTGAACCCCGACAACCTCGTCACCAACATCGCCGAGCAGCTGCGCGACGGCAAGATCGCCGGCATCTCCGACATCCACGACGAGTCCTCGGACCGCGTGGGCATGCGGATCGTGCTCACCCTCAAGCGCGACGCGGTGGCCAAGGTCGTGCTGGCCAACCTCTACAAGCACACCCAGCTGCAGACGAGCTTCGGGGTCAACAACCTCTCCATCGTCGACGGGGTGCCGCGCACCCTGCGGCTGGACCAGATGGTCCGGCTCTACGTCCGCCACCAGCTCGACGTCATCGTGCGGCGCACCCGCTACCGGCTGCGCAAGGCCGAGGAGCGCGCCCACATCTACCGCGGCCTGGTCAAGGCGCTCGACGCCCTCGACGAGGTCATCGCGCTCATCCGCGCCAGCGAGACGGTCGACGTCGCCCGCACCGGCCTCATCGAGCTGCTCGAGATCGACGAGGTGCAGGCGCAGGCCATCCTCGACATGCAGCTGCGCCGCCTCGCCGCCCTGGAGCGCCAGCGGATCATCGACATCCTGGCCGAGATCGAGCGCGAGATCGCCGACCTCAACGACATCCTGGCCCGCCCCGAGCGGCAGCGGCAGATCGTCCGCGACGAGCTCACCGAGCTGGTGGACAAGTTCGGCGACGACCGGCGCACCCGGATCATCCCCGCCGACGGTGACGTGTCCATGGAGGACCTCATCGCCCGCGAGGACGTCGTCGTCACCATCACCGAGACCGGCTACGCCAAGCGGACCCGCACCGAGCTGTACCGGGCGCAGAAGCGCGGCGGCAAGGGCGTGCAGGGCGCCGGGCTCAAGCAGGACGACATCGTCAGCAAGTTCTTCGTCTGCTCCACCCACGACTGGATCCTGTTCTTCACCACCGCAGGCCGGGTCTACCGCGCCAAGGCCTACGAGCTGCCGGAGGCCAACCGCACCGCCCGCGGCCAGCACGTGGCGAACCTGCTGGCGTTCCAGCCCGACGAGCGCATCGCCCAGGTCATCCAGATCAAGGACTACGGCGTCATGCCGTACCTGGTGCTGGCCACCCGCGACGGCCTGGTGAAGAAGTCGCGGCTGACCGACTTCGACTCCAACCGCTCCGGCGGCATCGTCGCGGTCAACCTGCGCGAGGGCGACGAGCTCGTCGGCGCCGTGCTCTGCTCCGGCGAGGACGACCTGCTGCTGGTCTCGGCCATGGGCCAGTCCATCCGGTTCTCGGCCACCGACGAGGTGCTGCGC
Organism: Rhodococcus aerolatus; assembly: GCF_054783215.1. NCBI lineage: Bacteria > Bacillati > Actinomycetota > Actinomycetes > Mycobacteriales > Nocardiaceae > Rhodococcus > Rhodococcus aerolatus. The sequence continues at coordinate 230,487 of NZ_BAAGQZ010000004.1, forward strand.
CCGATGGGCCGCGCGACCTCCGGCGTGCTGGGGATGCGGTTCAACGGCGAGGACCGGCTGCTCAGCCTGAACGTGGTCAAGGACGGCACGTTCCTGCTGGTCGCCACCTCCGGCGGGTACGCCAAGCGCACGGCGATGGAGGACTACCCGGTGCAGGGTCGCGGCGGGAAGGGCGTGCTGACGATCCAGTACGACCGACGACGTGGCACCCTGGTCGGGGCGCTCATCGCCGAGCTCGACGACGAGCTTTACGCCATCACCTCCGGCGGGGGGGTCATCCGGACCACCGCGAAGGAGGTCCGCAAGGCAGGCAGGCAGACCAAGGGTGTGCGACTGATGAACCTCGGGGACGGGGACACCCTGCTCGCCATCGCGCGCAACGCCGACGAGGCGGGCGAGGCCGGGGAGCCCGTGCCCGGCACCACGGAGACGAGCGCGTCGCAGACCGACAGCAACCACGCCGAGACCACCACCGCCGAGAGCACCGACACCTCCACCGAGGAGAGCTGATGAGCCCGCAGACGCCAGGTCGTGACGACGCGAGCAGCTCGAACGGCAGCGGCGGCAGCGCGGACCCCGGGTCGCGCGCGTCGCGGCCGGTCGTGACGGGCACCGCCGCGGCGCGCTACAACGCGCCGCGGCCGTCGTCCGCCCCGTCGGAGGCGGAGCGGACGCAGACGCTGCCGGCCCAGCCCGACGGGCCGGCCCCGTCCGGGTCGGGCTCGTCGCGCGCGGGCGGGTCCGCCGGCGCCGGTTCGTCCTCGAGCACGGGGTCGTCCGGCTCGGGGTCGTCGAGCAGCGGGTCGTCGAGCAGCGGGTCGTCCGGCTCGGGGTCGGCGGACCAGCCGCCCTGGCAGCGCGGCCGGGGCACCGCGGTCGTGGACGCGCCCACCAGCTCGATCAAGCGCACCGACGTGCCCACCGACATGCCCGACCTGTCGACGCCGCGGTCGTCGCGGCCGCCGGCCGACCGGAGCAGCTCCTCGCGCCCCGCCGACCGCACGCCCGGCCCGTCGCCGGAGCCCGCCCGGCGCAGCACGGTCGCCCGCGCCGCCCGCAAGGGCCCGCGCCGGGCCAGCCTGCAGCTCAAGCACATCGACCCGTGGTCGACGCTCAAGCTCTCGCTCGTCCTCTCAGTGGCCATGTTCCTGGTGTGGATGGTCGCGGTCGGCGTGCTGTACCTGGTGCTCGACTCGATGGGGGTCTGGGAGCGGCTGAACTCCACGTTCTCGGAGTTCGTCACCTCCTCGGACCCGACCGCCAGCGCGGCGCCGCTCATCGGCCCGGGCCGCATCTTCGGCATCGCCGCCGTCATCGGCGCGGTGAACATCGTGCTGCTCACGGCCCTGGCCACGATCGGCTCGTTCATCTACAACCTGTCGTCCGACCTGGCGGGCGGCATCGAGGTCACGCTCACCGAGCGGGACTGACCGCGTCGCCCCCACCAGCCGTTTTGGGGGCCGTCATCCCGGTGCGGTAGCCTCTGGCGTCGCATCCCGGGCCTATAGCTCAGGCGGTTAGAGCGCTTCCCTGATAAGGAAGAGGTCGGTGGTTCAAGTCCACCTAGGCCCACTCGCACCCGGGAAGAGGTGGACGGCGTGAAGGTCGCACTGCTGCTGGCCGCGGCGGCCGCCGGCGCCGTCCTGGTCCGCTCCCGGACCACCCCGGAGGCCGACCACTGGCACCGGGCCACCGAGCCGGCTCCCGCCGGGTCAGGCGGGTCACCCCGCTCGGGGACGTAGCTCAATTGGCAGAGCACCGCCTTTGCAAGGCGGGGGTTAGGGGTTCGATTCCCCTCGTCTCCACCCTTCTCGTCCTCGCCGCGTGCTCCTCGGGCGCCGCGGCACCGGCCGCGCCGGCGGCCCCGTCGGCCACCCCACCGGCCACTGCCGTCCCCACCACGGCGGCACCCACCACCACGGTCGACGCGGCACCGCCGCCCGTCCCGTCGCCGGGCGTCGAGGGGGAGTGCCCCTACCTGCCGGCCGCCGACGTGGCCTCGACCAACGGGCAGAAGGTGCTGAGCACCCTCGTCGACACCGCCGACCCGCCCGCGTGCGCGTTCACCGGCCTCGACGGCCGCACCCAGCTCACGGTGTGGGTGCTGCGGGCGACAGGTCCCGCCCAGGCGACGGCCGTCGTCGACCGCGCCGCCCCCGTGGGCACCACCGACCCGGCGTCCGAGCCCGCCGGGTGGACCGGGGGCCGCAGCGGGTCCGGCACCGGGGACCTCGGCGGGGCCGTCTACGCCGTCGCGGACGGGGCGACGGCCGTGGTGGTCACCACCAACCAGGAGCAGTCGCTCAAGGCGCAGCGCATCGCCGAGCAGGTCATCGCCACGCTCGGCCTGCCCTGAGCGAGGCTCAGGCCTGCGGCCCTGGCCCCTCCGGCGGTGCAGCCGGGGCGGGGTCGTCGACCCGGGGCGGGTGCGCCGCCGGTGGGGGCGGCGGCGTCGGGCGGAGCACGGCGGCGACGGCGGCGACGCCCCCGGCGGCCACGAGCACCCCCAGGACCCACGGCCACCGGCGCCGGCGCGGGCCGGAGGTCTCCGCGATCGCGGCCCGCCGGGTCGAGGTGTCCGCGGCCAGCACCGCGCGCTGCGCCCGCCACCGGGCGACGCCCACCCGGGCCAGCCGCACCCCGACGGCGGAGGGTCCGGCGGCGGCCGTCGCGGCGAGCGAGGCGCCCCGGCGGGCCAGGTGGGACCCGGTGCGCGCGAGCCCCCGGGCGTCGAGCTCGTCGGTGACCGTGCTGCCCACGGGTCCTCCTCCGGTGCGGGGGTGCGTCGGCCCGTGCCTGCTGCCGACGCGTCGGGCGCCCATCCTGCCCGCCGCGGTCCGGCGGCGGCGTGCGGACCCGCCCGGTGGCAGGATGGAGCCGTGAGCTCACCCCAGGACAAGACCGCTGCCCCCGCCACCGCGACCGCGACGCTGCACACCAACCGCGGCCCCATCGTGATCGCGCTGTTCGGCAACCACGCGCCCAAGACCGTCGCCAACTTCACCGGCCTGGCCGACGGCTCGAAGGACTACAGCGCCAAGAACGCCTCCGACTCGGCCGAGGGCCCGTTCTACGACGGCTCGGTGTTCCACCGCGTCATCGACGGCTTCATGATCCAGGGCGGCGACCCCACGGGCACCGGCCGCGGCGGGCCCGGCTACCAGTTCGCCGACGAGTTCCACCCCGAGCTGACCTTCGACCGGCCGTACCTGCTGGCCATGGCCAACGCCGGCCCGGGCACCAACGGCTCGCAGTTCTTCATCACCACCGGCAAGACCCCGCACCTCAACCGCAAGCACACGATCTTCGGCGAGGTGGCCGACGCCGACTCCCGCGGGGTCGTCGACGCCATCAGCACCACCTCGGTCGACCGGTCCGACCGCCCGACCGAGCCGGTCGTCATCGAGCGCGTCACGGTGGAGCAGGCCTGAGCACCGCCACCACGACGACGGCGGGTCGGCCGTGACCGGAGCCTGGGGCCAGACCTCGCCCGGGCAGGTGTCCGAGGTGTGCTTCCGTCACCCGGACCGGCCGACCGGCCTGCGGTGCACCCGGTGCGGGCGACCCGCCTGCCCGGAGTGCCTGCGCGAGGCCTCGGTCGGGTTCCACTGCGTCGCGTGCGTGGCGGAGGGCCGGGCGCAGAGCCGCACGGCGGTCAACGCCCTCGGCACCCCGCTGCAGCAGGGCTCGGCGGACCCGCGCGCCACCTACGGCCTGATCGGCGCGAACGTGCTCGTGTTCGTGCTGTCGGTGCTCGCGGCGGGCGGCAACGTCACCGCGAACTACGCGTCGCAGGTCTTCGGCCGGCTCTCCCTGGCCCCGATCCTGGTGGCCGAGGGCAGCTGGTGGCAGGTGGTCACCAGCGGGTTCCTGCACTACGGCCCGCTGCACCTGGCGGTGAACATGCTGGCGCTGTGGGTGCTGGGGCGTGACCTCGAGGCCGCGCTCGGCTGGGCCCGCTACCTGGGTGTGTACGCGGTGTCGCTGCTCGGCGGCTCGGCCTCGGTGATGCTGTTCGAGAATCCCCTGGCCGCGACCGTCGGCGCGTCCGGAGCGGTGTTCGGCCTCATGGGCGCGATCGCGGTGGTGCTGCTCAAGCTGCGCCGCAGCCCGCGGCCGGTGCTGACGATCATCGGGCTGAATGTGGTCATCAGCTTCGTCGTGCCGGGCATCTCGCTGTTCGCGCACCTCGGCGGGCTGGTCACCGGTGCGCTGGCCGCGGCGGCGATCGTCTACGCCCCCCGCGCGCGGCGGTCGGCGGTGCAGTGGGCGGGCGTTGCCGGGGTGGGCGTGCTGGCGCTGGTGCTCATCGGCGTGGCCGTGCTGCGGCTCAAGGCCGAGTACGGCGTCTAGCCCGGGCCGGGCCCCACGCGCGATGTGGGCGAGCCGCCGGTGCAGGCGGGCCCAGGACCGCGCGACGTGGGCGAAACGCGGGACGCGGATCCCGGGGGGTCAGCCCTCGAGGGAGAGCGCGCCCGTCGGGCAGGTGCGCACGGCCTCCTCGACCTCGGCGCGCCGCGCCTCGGGCGGGGTCTCGTCGAGGATCTCGAGGTAGCCCTCGTCGGTGATGCGGAAGATGTCCTCGGCCGCGGCTTCGCACATGCCCATCGAGGCACAGATGTTCTCGTCGAACGTGATGCGCACGAGCGCTCCTCGCGTCGGGGGGATCAGGCCGGGGTGAACCGTACCGGCAGGTGGCTCATGCCGTGGAAGAAGTTGCCGCGGGTGAAGACCGGGTCGCCGCACACCTCGATGTCGGGCAGCCGGGTCAGCACCTCGCGCCACAGCGCCTTGAGCTGCTGACGGGCGAGCTGGTTGCCCAGGCAGTGGTGGATGCCGCCGCCACCGAAGCTGATGTGCGGGTTCGGGTGCCGGGCGAGGTCGAACCGCTCCGGGTGGTCGAACACCTCGGTGTCCCAGTTGGCCGAGGCGTAGAACAGGATGACCTTGTCGCCCGCGGTGATCCGCACGCCGTTGAGCTCGGTGTCCCGGGCGGCCGTGCGGCGGAAGGTCATGATCGGGGTGGCCCAGCGGACCATCTCCTCGATCGCCACCGGCAGCCGCGCGTCGAGGTCGTCGAGCAGCCACTGCTTCTGCTCCGGGTTGCGCGAGAGCGCCAGCATCGCGTGGCTGGCCGACTGCCGGGTGGTGTCGTTGCCCGCCACGTTGAGCAGGTTGAAGAAGCTCATCAGGTCGTCGTCGGTGAGCTGCTCGCCGTCCACCTCGGCCGCGACCAGGGCGGTGAGCAGGTCCGGGGTGGGGTTCTCCCGGCGGGCGGCGATGAGCTGGGACGACAGCTCCCGCTGGTACATCATCGCCTGGAACATGGCCTCGATCGGCTCGCGGCCGGCCAGCAGCTCGGGGTCGTTCCACGCGCCGGCGAACTGGGTCCAGTAGGCGAGGTCGGACCGGTGCTCGGCGGGGACGCCCATCATGTCGAAGATGTTGTGCATCGGGAGCAGCGCGGCGCACTCGGCGACGAAGTCGACCTCGCCCTTGCCCGCGATGTCGTCGACGATGCGGGTCGCGTTGGCGCGGATCTGCTCGTCGATGCGGCGGATCTGCTTCGGGGTGAACGCCGAGGTCAGCAGCCGGCGCACCTGGGTGTGGCGCGGCTGGTCCATGGCGATGAAGCCCTGCCCGGCGTCGAGCAGCTCCTGGGGCACCGAGTCGAAGACGATGCCCTCGCCGGAGAGGAAGTCGTGGTGGCGCTTGGTCACCTCGACGAGGTCGGCGTAGCGGGTGACGGCCCAGAAGCCCTGGTCGTTGGGGTCGTCCATGAGCCGCTCCTCGACGGGGCGGTGCCAGCTGACCGGACGGTGCTCGCGGAGCTCGGCGAAGGTGACCTCGCGCTCGGCGGCGGTGCGCGCCCAGAACTCCTCCGAGGACAGGTCGGCCTCGTCGTAGGGCCGGGCCGCCCGCTCGGCGGCGGACGCGGCGCGCGAGGCCTCCCGGTCCTCGGGGTCGGTCCCGCCGGTCTCGGTGGTGCTCAGGGTGTCGGTCACGGCGACCTCCGGTGGACGCGTGCCGCCCGGGTGGCGACGGTCACAGTGTTGACACCAGACGCACCTGAGTCAACCCCCGAGACAAAAACACCGATCTGTCAACGAGGACGGCATGCACGGCCGTGCGCCACACTGGGCCGGTGACCGTCGAGCCGCTGCGCGCCAGCTACCGCAGGCAGGTGCGCGAGCAGGCCCTCGGCGTGGCGCTGGACCTGACGCTGACCCACGGCTGGGACGGGGTGCGGATGGGCCGGGTCGCCGAGCTCACCGGGGTGTCGCGCCCGACGCTCTACAAGGAGTTCGGGGACAAGCAGGGCCTGGCCGACGCACTGGCGCTGGCCGAGACGGAGCGCTTCGTCGCGGGGGTGGTCCGCGAGCTCGAGGAGACCCCGGGCGACCCGACGGCCGTGCTGCGCTCCGCGCTGGAGCACTGCCTGGCCGCGGTCCGGGACTCGCCGCTGCTGCACGACATGCTCTCCGGCGCCGGGTCCTCGGGCCTGCTGCCGCAGCTGACGACGCGCTCCGCACCGACGTTCGCGCTGGCCGACGGCGCGCTGACCCCGTGGCTGCGCGCCCACTTCCCCGCCGCCACGCCCGAGCGGGTGGCGGCCGCGGTCGACACCGTGGTGCGCCTGGTCATCAGCCACGTCGTCCTCGCCCGCCCCGACGCGGTGCCCGACCCGGCGGGCACCACCACCGAGGTGGCGCTGCTCATGCTCGGCGGCGCGCCAGGGCCGCGAGGTGGCGCCGGCTGAGCTCGGGGTGCACCTCGCGCGGGTCCACCCCCAGGTCCCGCCGGCCCAGCACGAGCAGCACCTCGCTGTCGCCGGCCCCGCTGACCTCGAGCATGCCCACCTCGCGGCCGAGCCGGCGGTGCTGGCGCAGCAGCACGTCGCCGACGTCGACCCAGGCCAGCGCGACGGTGCGCAGCGGGCCGCGGACGACGAGGCCCTCGGCGTCCGCGTGCAGCCGCGGGCGGCGCAGCGCACCCACCGCGGCCAGGCCGAGCAGCCCCACTGCGGCCAGCCCGACGAGCACCCGCCCCGCGGGCTCGGCCACGGCGACGAGGGCCACCACCGCCAGCAGCACCCCGCCGGCGGCCGAGACGGCCAGCTCCCCCGGCCGCGGCGAGCAGGTCAGCACCGCCTCGTCGCGCGACCCGGGATCAGGGTTGTCCACAGCAGCTGTCCACAGTGTGGATGAATGACACCGGTGTGATTGTGCTGCTCAGCGCGGTGCGGGCTCAGCGCCAGCGCATCGTCATGAGCAGGCCGACCACCATGAGGCCGAAGCCGATGAGGAAGTTCCACGGGCCCAGCGTGCCCATGAAGCCGATCTTGTCCCCCGCGAGGTAGTTCACGACCAGCCACGCCAACCCGGCGACCATGAGCCCGAGCATGACGGCGACGTAGATCGGGTTGGACGGCCCGGCCACCTTCACCGGCGTGCGGCTGGCCGGCGTCCCGGCGTAGGCGGGCTTCTTGCGGACCTTGGACTTCGGCATGGCTTCCTCGCGACTGGGGGGGCGCCCGCGGTGCGGGCCGGGGGACCGGGCGCTGCCGGACGGGGTCCGAGCGGCGGAGCCGGGGTCCGGGCTCCCCCACACGCTAACGTAGGAGGGGTCACCGCGACGGGGTCCCGCTGCAGGTCGGGAGCACCGGCGTCGTGGTGCCGGGGTGCGGCTCGAGGGGGGCGGACGGTGCGGGCAGGACGGTCGCGGTGGGGCGTCGCGGTCCCCGTCGTGTGCCTGGTGGCGGGCCTGCTGCTCGCCACCTCGAGGCAGGCGGCCGACGGGGGCGACCTGCGCCCGGCCGGCTCCGCCCGGCTCTCGGACCTGGTGCGCCAGGCGCAGGCCGACGTCGACCAGGTCGAGGCCCGGCGCGCGGAGCTGCGCACCACGCTGGACGGCGAGCGCGACGCGGCCGCGGCCGGCGACTCCGACGTGGCCGCGGCGGCGGCGGTGGCGGCCGAGCTCGGCGGCCCCGCCGGCCTGACCGCGCTGAGCGGGCCGGGCCTGACGGTGTCGCTGACCGACGCGTCGCGCCGCAGCGACGGCAGCTACGCCCCGGACGCCGCGCCGGACGATCTCGTCGTGCACCAGCAGGACGTGCAGAGCGTGCTCAACGCGCTGTGGGCGGGGGGCGCCGACGCGGTGTCGGTGCAGGACGAGCGGATCACCACCACCTCGGCCCCCCGGTGCATCGGCAACACCCTGCTGCTGCACGGGCGCACCTACAGCCCGCCGTACGTGCTGCGGGCCATCGGGGACCCGGAGCGGCTGCGCACCGCGCTGGACTCCGAGCGCGGGGTCACGGTGTACCGGCAGTACGTGCAGCGCTTCGGCCTGGGCTACGAGGTCACGGCCGGTCCGGTGGAGGTGCCCGCGTACGGCGGGCCCGTCGCGCTGACCGAGGCGGCCGCCGGGGCGCCCCGGTGACGGCCGCCCGTCCGGGGGATGTGCCGGTGACGGCGACCCGCGCGGGTCGGCACCGCCCGCCGCCCCCGCCCCCCGCGGGACGGGGTGCCCGCGCCGTCTCCGCCGTCGGCGAGGTGCTCATCACCCTCGGCCTGGTCAGCCTGCTGCTGGTGGTCTACGAGGTCTACTGGACCGACGTCATCTCCGCCGGCAAGCAGGCCGACGCCCAGCAGGCCCTCGACCAGCGCTGGGCCGACGACGCCCCCACCGTGCCCGCCGGTAACCAGCGCACCGCGCGCGGCGACCTGCCGCTGGGCCAGGGCTTCGCCAAGCTCTACGTCCCCGCCTTCGGGTCTGACTTCGAGTTCACCGTCCTCGAGGGCACCGACGACACCACCCTGGAGTCCGGGCCCGGGCACTACGTGGGCACGGCGCTGCCCGGGGACCCCGGCAACAGCGCCATCGCCGGGCACCGGGTGGGCAAGGGCGCCCCCTTCAACGACCTCGACCTGCTGCGCTCGTGCGACGCGGTCGTCGTCGAGACGCGCACCGACTACGTCGTCTACCGGGTGCTGCCGATGGCCGACGAGGTGGCGGGCTGGGCCACCGGCGCGGGCACCCGGCCGGGGTGCACCGGCGGGCCCGGCGCGACCCCCGTGGCCCCGCTGCCTGCCCCGTACCAGGCCGTGGTGGGCCAGCAGGTGGTGCTGCCCTCGGACGGTGACGTCATCGCGCCCGTCCCCGGGGACGTCGCCGCCACCCCGCCCGCCGGGGGGGAGGCGCACCTGCTCACGCTGACCACGTGCACGCCGAAGTTCTCGGCCAGCCAGCGGCTGATCATCCACGCCGTGGAGGTGCGCAGCACCCCCAAGTCGGCCGGGCCGCCGCCCGAGCTCGCGGCGGGCTGAGCGCCGTGTACCCCTGGGTGTGGCGCCACCTGCCGGGACCGCTGCCGGTGCGGCTGCTCACCGTGCTGGTGCTGCTTCTCGGCGTGGTGGCGCTGCTGTTCCTCGTGGTGTTCCCCGTGCTCGACCCGCTGCTGCCGTTCAACGACGTCTCCGTGCCGTCGGGCGCCGCGGGCGGCTGACCTCGGCTCCTCCCACCGCATCCAGCGGGCTCGATGCGGTCCTGGGGGCGGTCGGGGTGCATCGCGCGGGCGCGATGCACCGGCAGGAGCGGCCGGTTCAGGCGAGCAGGGCCGAGAGGGCGGGCGCGACGTCGCGGTGCCCGCGCACGAGGCGGCAGCGCCCCCGGCCGACCCGTGCCAGGTCGCGGCCCAGCTCCACGTCGTCCTCCCCGGAGGTGTCGAGCAGCACGTCGAGCCGCGGCAGCCGCCCGGCCACCAGCCGCGGGTCCGGGCCGGCGTTGTGCACGCAGTCCGAGAGCAGCAGCACCCGGGCGTCCCGGGTGGGCACCCCGGCCAGCTCGCGGGCCGCGACCTCGAGGGCGAACGCCACGTTGGTCAGCCCCTGGGTGGGCACCCGCAGCAGCAGGTCCACCACGGCCAGGGGGTCCGCGGGCTCGCCGAGGCGCACCAGCCGGGCGGCGTCGGACCAGAAGGCGACGACGGCGAGGGCGTCGCGGTGCAGCTCCCCGGCCAGCGCGCCGACGGTGGCGGCCGCGGTGCGCACCCGCTCCCCGCGCATCGACCCCGACACGTCGACGACGAGCACCACGGAGCGGCGCGGGCGCACCCGTTCCCGCACCACCACGTCGTCCGCGGTGAGCAGGGGGTCGGCCAGCAGGTGCTCCAGGGTCGCCTCGAGGTCGACCTCGTCGGAGCCGCCGCGCCACCGGGCGGCGGTCAGCTCGCCCACCCCGCGGCGGGGCCGGTCGTCGGCGGCCGGGCGGGCCAGGGTCAGCCGCTGGGCGATCTCCCGGGCACGCCGGCGCGTCACCGGGTCCGGCGCCGCGTCGAGGGTCAGGTCGACGACGAGCTCACCGGCCTCGGCCGTCTCCCCCGGCGCCGAGCCGGAGGGCCGGTCCGCCCCCCGCCCCCGGCGGTCGCGGCTGCCGGTCAGGACCAGCCCGGCCCCGCCGCCGCCCGCGGGGGCGAACAGCGACGGCGCGGCGTCGAGCTGCTTGGGCCGGCGGCGCAGCGGCCGCAGCCCGCGGGGCCCGGGCGGGCGCGACGCGCGGCGGCGCACCGGGGAGTCGGCGTCGACCGCTCTTCAACCCGGCTCGGCCGCGGCGGGTCCGAGCAGGAAGTGGTCCTCCCACAGCTCGCGCAGCACCCCCTCGGGGGTGGACTCGAGCGCCTCGTCGAGGTGGATGCGTCCCGACAGGGCCAGCAGCAGCGCGTCGAGCACCACGGCGGTGTAGGCGCCGGGCAGGTCCCGCGGCGGCGGGCCGTCCGGGTCGGGCACCGGGCCCCCGGGCAGCGCGACGTCGCGGACCGCGGCCAGCTGGACGGCGACGAGCGCGAGGTCGATGGCGCCGCGCACGCTGCTGCCCTGCCGCACGTCGTCCCGCTCCCGGGTGGCCCGGGTCAGCGCGACGGCGTCCGCGACCAGCCGCGCGGGCACCTCCCCGGCGCGGCGCACCACCACGCCGCGCTCCGCGGCCGCGTCCTGGTAGCCGACCGCGAGCCGGCACAGCCGGTCGTGCACCGAGGTGGAGAGCCGGGTGGTGCCGACGTTGTCGAACGGGTTCATCGACGCCACCACCCGGAACCCCGCCGCCGCGGTCACCGTGCCCACCCGGGGCACGGCCAGGCTCCGCTCGGCCATGGCGGTGAGCAGGGTGTTCAGGGTGTCGTCGGGGGCGCGGTTGAGCTCCTCGACGTAGAGGAACCCGCCCGAGCGCATCGCCTCCACCAGCGGGCCCGCGACGAACGCCTCCGGGGTGTAGCCCTCCCGGAGCACCCGGGCCGGGTCGTGGTAACCCACGAGGCGGCCCGGGGTGAGGTCCGCGTTGCCCTCCACGAACACCAGCGGCACGCCCCACTCGGTGGTGATCGCGCGCAGCAGCGTCGACTTCGACGTGCCCGGCGGACCCTCCAGGAGCACGTCGCGCCCCGCCGCGACGGCGGCCAGCAGCAGGTCGGTCTCGGCCTCGCGCCCGACGAGGTGCCGGGCCACCCGCGCCCGCACCGCGCGGACCGCGGCACCGTCGTCCCCGGTGGTGCGCCCGCCCACGGGGGCGCCGCCGGCGTGGTCGTCGGCCGTCCGGTCGGTGGTGATCGGGGACCTCCTACTTGGCGGTGTAGCCGGCGTCGACGGGCAGCGTCACACCGGTGACGTAGCGCGCCTCGTCGGAGACCAGGAACAGGATGGCGTTGGAGATGTCGACCGGGTCCACCCACGGCACCGGCAGCACGTTGGTCGTCTCGAAGATCGGCGCCGCCTTCTTCCGGCTGGGCGCCGGGTCGTCCGGGGCGAACAGCCCCCAGGTCTTCTCGTTCTGGATCATCACCGTGTCGACGCCCGTGGGGTGGACCGAGTTCACCCGGATGGAGGCGTGGCCGAACTCGTTGGCCAGGGTCCGCATGATCCCGACGACGCCGTGCTTGGCCGCCGTGTAGTGGATCGTGTTGGGGGTCCCCTTGAGGCCTGCGGTGGAGCTGGTCAGCACGATCGACCCGCCCCGGCCCCCCTCGAGCAGGTGGGGCAGGGCCACCTTGCAGGTGTTCCACACCCCGGTCAGGTTGATGTCGATCATCTCCCGCCACATGGCGTCGGTGATGTCGAGGGCGGGCGAGATCTCGAAGACCCCGGCGTTGGCGAGCACGATGTCGAGCCGGCCGAGCTGGGCGACGCCGTCGGCCACGGCGGCCGTCATCGCGTCGGTGTCCCGGACGTCGGCGCGCGTCGCGACGATGCGGCGGTCCAGGGCCTCGACCTGGCGCACGGTCTCGGCGAGGTCGTCCTCGGTGGCGGGGGCGTACATGCCGATGCTCTCCACCGGCCCGCACAGGTCGACCGCGATGATGTCTGCGCCCTCCTGGGCGAGGCGCAGCGCGTGGCTGCGGCCCTGGCTGCGGGCCGCCCCGGTGATGAAGGCGACCTTGCCCTCGACGCGCCCGCTCACTTGACCACCGAGCCGGCGTCGATGGGCAGCTGCACCCCGGTGACGTAGCGGCCCGCGTCGGAGACGAGGAACAGGATGGCGTTGGAGATGTCCACGGGGTCCACCCAGGCGATCGGCAGGGCGTTGAGCGTCGCGAACGACTCGCTCGCCTCCTCCCGGGTGACCTCCGACCCCGGCTTGTCCGGCCGGAAGGTCCCGTAGGTCTGCTCGTTGTGGATCATGTCGGTGTCCACCGAGGTCGGGTGCACCGAGTTGACCCGGATCATGTGCGGCGCCAGCTCGTTGGCGAACGTCTTCACCAGCCCGACGACGCCGTGCTTGGCTGCGACGTAGTGGGCGAGGTTGCCCAGGCCCTTGATGCCGGCCGTCGAGCTGGTGAGCACGATCGCACCGCCCCCGGCGGCCTTGAGGTGCGGCACGGCGGCCCGCACGGTCTTGAACACCCCCGTCAGGTTGATGGCGATCATGTCGTCCCACATGTCGTCGGTGAGCTCCTCGACGGGGGCGAAGCTCGCGATGCCGGCGTTGGCCAGCACGATGTCGAGCCGGCCGAGCTGGGCCACGCCGTCGTCGACCGCGGCGGTCAGCGCGGCGGTGTCCCGGACGTCGGCGCGGGTGGCGACGATCCGGCGGTCCAGCGCCTCGACCTCCTTCACGGTCTGCGCCAGGTCCTCCGGCGTGGCCTGGGGGTAGCCGACGGTGGCGACGTCGGCGCAGTGGTCGACGGCGATGATGTCCGCGCCCTCCTGCGCCAGGCGCAGCGCGTGGCTGCGGCCCTGCCCGCGTGCGGCTCCGGTGATGAACGCGACCTTGCCCTCAAGCTGGCCCATGTCCTGCCTCCTCTCGTCCGTCGCGACCTCGTCGTCGCGACGTGTGATCCCGGTCTCAGGTTATGGCACGCAGTGACAGAACGGAAGATCACCAGGACCCGTGACCACCCGGGCCGCCCGCGGGGTGGGGGGCAGGATGGGCGCGTGCCCATCACCCGTGCCGCCGTGCCCGGCGACCGGGGCGGACGGCCGAGCGCCACGAGCCCGCACGCGCTGGCCGCCGCCGCGCAGCGGCTGTTCGTCGAGCGCGGCTTCGAGGCCGTCAGCGTGGAGGACATCACCGCGGCCGTCGGGGTCAGCCGCCGCACGTTCTTCCGCTACTTCGCGGCCAAGGCCGACGTGCTCTGGGTGGAGTCGCCCGCGGAGCTGGCCCGGCTGCACGCCCTGCTCGGCGCGGCCCCCCGCGACCACGACTACCGGCCCGCGCTGACCGCGGCCGTCGTCACCGCGCTCGAGCACCCCGAGCACGACGCCGACTGGGCGCGGCACCGCGCGCAGCTGGTCCTCACCGTGCCCGCGGTGCAGGCGCACGCGGCCCGGGTCTACGCGCGGTGGCGCGCCGCGGCGGGGGAGCACGCCGCCCGGTGCGTCGGGCAACCCGCCGACGCGCTGCTCCCGCTGGCCGTGGGGCACGCCACGCTCGCCGGCGTGCAGGCCGCGCACGAGCACTGGGTCGCCCACCCCACCACCGACCTGCCCGCGGCGCTGCGGTCGGCGCTCGGCCTGGTGCTGCCGCCCCCGCCCGGCTGAGCACGACCGCAGGGGGTGCCCGCGCCCGCGCGTAGCCTGCCTGCGTGCGCATCCTGGTCGTCGACAACTACGACAGCTTCGTGTTCAACCTCGTGCAGTACCTCGGCCAGCTCGGCGGGGACGACCTCGAGGTCGAGGTGCTGCGCAACGACGACCCCCGCCTGGACGACGCCGCCGACCACGACGGGGTGCTGGTCAGCCCCGGACCGGGGACGCCGGAGCGGGCCGGGCGGAGCATGCCCGTCATCCGCGCCTGCGCCGAGGCGGGCACCCCGGTGCTCGGGGTGTGCCTCGGCCACCAGGCCATCGGCGCCGTGTGGGGCGCCACCGTGGTCCGGGCCCCGGAGCTGCTGCACGGCAAGACCTCGCTGGTGCACCACCGGGGCGACGGCGTCCTCGCCGGCCTGCCCGAGCCGTTCACCGCGACCCGCTACCACTCGCTGACGATCGCCCCGGAGACGCTGCCCGACGTGCTGCTGCCCACCGCGCACACCGACACCGGGATCGTCATGGCCGTGCGGCACCGCGACCTGCCCGTCGACGGCGTGCAGTTCCACCCCGAGTCCGTGCTCACCGAGGGCGGGCACCGGATGCTCGCGACCTGGCTGCGCCGCTGCGGGTTCGCGGTCCCCGAGGCCCGCGTGGTCGAGCTCGAGCAGGAGATGGCCGCGGGGCTCGCCCCCGCCTGAGCGCACCTACCGCGTGGGGGCGGGCGAGGTCGTCGTCGTGCTCGGCGGGGCCGGGAAGATCGTGAAGGCCCCCACGGTCACCGAGATGGGTGCCGCCGGGTCCAGCTCGGTGCCCTGCGCGGTGCTCTGGGTGAGCACCCGGCCGTTCTGCGTCAGGTCGTTCGTCGGCGTGGGCGTCTGCACCAGGGTGGCCGCGGTGCCCGTCCAGCCCGCCGCGGTGAGCCGGGTGACGGCGTCGGCCGGGGTCAGCCCGACGAGGTCGGGGACGATGAAGCGGTTGCCGCGCGAGGTGGTCAGCACGATCGTCGAGCCCAGGTCGGCCTGGGTGCCGCCCTTGGGCGTCTGGGCCAGCACCACGCCCGCGGTGCGCGGCGAGTCCACCTGCTCCTCGACGACGACGAACCCGGCGGCCTCGAGGTTGCCGCGGGCGCCTGCGACCTGCTGGCCCACGACGTCGGTCACCCGGACCTGCGCCGGGCCGCTGCCCAGCACGACCGCGACGGCGCTGCCGATGTCGAGCTGCGCGCCCTCGGCGGGCGACGAGTTGAGGACCTTGTCCCTCGCCTCCGGGGTGCTCGGGGCCCGGGTCGGGTTGGGGGCCAGCACCAGCCCGGCCTGCTGCAGCGCCGCGGTGGCCTGGTCCAGCGTCAGGTCCACCAACGACGGGACGGTCTTCTTCTCCTTGCCGGTGGAGACGCGCATGACCACGGCCGTGCCGCGGTCCACGGTCGCCCCGGCGGCCGGGTCGGTGTCGATGACGTCGCCGTCGGCCACCGTGTTCGACGTGGTCATGAGCGGCCGGACGTTGAGCCCCTGCGCGGTGAGGCGGGTCTGCGCCGTCTCGTAGGGCTGGCCGGTGACGTCGGGGATCGCGACCTGCGGCGGGCGGCCGCCGCCGTTGAGCTGGTAGAGGTACAGGCCCAGCACCCCGGCCAGCGCGACCACCGCGACCGTGGCCAGGGTGGCCAGCACCCGGCGGTTGCGGCGCCGCCGGCGCTCGTCCTCGACCGGGTCGTCCTCGTCGTCCTCGGTGCGGTGCTTACCGCCGCCCACGGCCGTGGGGCCGAGGATGGAGGTGCGCTCCTCCTCGCTCATGATCACCGGGGCCGAGGGGCGCTGCCCGGCGATCACCCGCACCAGGTCGGCCCGCATCTCCCCGGCGCTCTGGTAGCGGTTGGCCGGGTTCTTGCTCATCGCCTTGAGCACGATGGAGTCCAGCGCCGCGGGCACGTCGGCGTGCACCTGCGACGGGGCGGGCGGGTCCTCCCGCACGTGCTGGTAGGCCACCGCCACCGGGGAGTCCCCGGTGAACGGCGGCTCCCCGGTCAGCAGCTCGAAGAGCACGCAGCCGGCGGAGTAGACGTCGGAGCGCGCGTCGACCTGCTGGCCGCGGGCCTGCTCCGGGGAGAGGTACTGCGCGGTCCCGATGACCGAGGCGGTCTGGGTCATCGTCGAGGTGCCGTCGGACACCGCCCGGGCGATGCCGAAGTCCATCACCTTGACCGCGCCGGCCCGGTTGATCATCACGTTGGCGGGCTTGACGTCGCGGTGGACGATGCCCTGGTGGTGGCTGTAGTCCAGCGCCGCGCAGACGTCGGCCATGACCTCCATGGCCCGGCGTGGGGAGAGCGGGCCGTCACCGCGGACCACGTCGCGCAGCGTCTCCCCGTCGACCCGCTCCATGACGATGTAGGGCAGCGGACCGGCCTCGGTGTCCGCCTCGCCCGTGTCGTACACCGCGACGATGGCGGGGTGGTTCAGCGAGGCCGCGTTCTGCGCCTCCCGGCTGAAGCGCAGGAAGAACGTCGGGTCGCGCGCCAGGTCGGCCCGCAGCACCTTTACGGCCACGTCGCGGCCCAGCCGGGTGTCCACGGCGGAGTAGACCTCGGACATGCCGCCGAAGCCGAGGGTCTCGCCCAGCTCGTAGCGGCCGGACAGGTTGCGGGGGGTCGTCACCGCGCGGCACCGCCGACGGTGATGGGGGGCAGCCCGGGCACGGAGATCGTCTGCGGGCCCGCGCCGTTCCCGCCGCCGTTCCCGTTCCCGCCGCCGTTCCCGTTCCCGTTCCCGCGGGTGGTCGTCGTCGTGGGCGGGGTCGTGGTGGTCGTCGTGGTCGTGGTGGTCGTCGGCCGGGTCGTCGTCGTGGTGGGCGCCTCGGTCGTGGTGGTCGTGGTGGGCGCCTCGGTGGTCGTCGTCGGCGCCGTGGTGGTCACCGACGACGACGGCGGCACGGGCGTGGTCGGGGAGGGCAGGCCGCGGCTGAGCAGGTACGCGGCGACCCCCAGCAGCAGCAGCGCCACCACGGCGACCAGGGCGATGAGCGGGCCGTTGCCGCCGCGCCGCGGGTCGGCCACCGGGGCCACCCGGGTCGAGGAGGTGCGCGGCGGCGGGCCCGGCACGGCCCCCATCACGGCGGTGCGCGGCGCGGTGGGCCGGCCCATGACCTCGGTGGCCGCGCCGGCGCCGGTCCACCCCGCCGGCGCCGGCGGGCGGCGGCCCGCGCGCACCGCGGACACGGCGTCGGCCAGCTCACCGCCGGACCGGTAGCGCTGGGCCGGGTCCTTGGCGAGCGCGTAGCCCAGCAGCTCGGCCACCGCGGGCGGTGCGGCCGCGCCCAGCGGCGGCGGGACGTCGCGGATGTGCATCATCGCCACCGTGAGCGGGTTCTCGGCGGTGAACGGCCGCTGCCCGGCCAGGCACTCGTAGCCGACGATGCCGAGGGAGTACACGTCGCTGGCGGGGCCCGCCTCCTGCCCGAGCGCCTGCTCCGGGGAGATGTACTGGGCGGTGCCCATGACCATCCCGGTGCGGGTGACGGGCGCGGCGTCGACGGCCTTGGCGATGCCGAAGTCGGTGATCTTCACCTGGCCCGCGGGCGTGATGAGGATGTTGCCGGGCTTGACGTCGCGGTGGACCACCCCGCGCGAGTGGGCGACCTGCAGCGCGCGCCCGGTCTGCTCGAGCAGGTCCAGGGTGTTCTCGGTGCTGACCCGGCCCTCGCGGGACAGGACGGAGGACAGCGACTCGCCGGCCACGAGCTCCATGACCAGGTAGGCGACCTCGTCGGGCGAGCCGTCCACCCCGGAGGTCTCGCCGTAGTCGAAGACCCCGGCGATGCCCGGGTGGTTGAGCCCGGCCGTGGTGCGCGCCTCCACCCGGAAGCGCTGCAGGAACTCGTCGTCGCTGGAGATCTCCGGCTTCAGGACCTTGACGGCCACCTGGCGGCCCAGCCGGCCGTCGGTCGCCTCCCAGACCTCGCCCATGCCGCCCACCGCGATCCGGTGGGTCAGCTGGTACCGGTCGGCCAGCATGCTGCCCGCGCGCAAGCTCACCGCTGCACCCCCACGTCGCTCCGCAGGCTCCGCTCGTCACGCTCGCTCATGGCGTCACCCACCACCCTGCAGCACCGACGCGATGACCGCCCGGGCCACCGGGGCCGCGACGGACCCGCCCGTGGCGGCGAGCGAGGCGTTGCCGCCGTCCTCGACCACCACGGCGATCGCGACCTGCGGGTTCACCGCCGGGGCGAACGCGATGTACCAGGCGTGCGGCGGCGTGTTGCGCGGGTCCTCGCCGTGCTCGGCGGTGCCCGTCTTGGACGCGATCTGCACCCCGTTGATCTTGCCGGTGCTGGTGGAGAAGTTCTCCGAGCCGATCATCAGCTGGGTGAGCTGGTCGGCGACGGACTTGCTCATCGCCTGGCCCAGCTGCTCGGGGGCCACGGCCTCGAGGGTGGACAGGTCCGGGCCCTGCAGCTGCGAGACCAGGTGCGGCGCCATCCGCATGCCGCCGTTGGCCACCGTGGCAGCGATCTCGGCGTTCTGCAGCGGGGTCACCCGCACGTCGCGCTGCCCGATGCTGGACTGGCCCAGGGCCGCGTCGTCGGGGATGTCCCCGAGCTCGGAGGTGGCCACCTCGAGCGGGATCGGCGCCGGGGCCTGGTCGAGGCCCAGGGCCTGCGCCTGCTTGCGGACCGCGGCCGTGCCGGTGTCGATCCCCAGCTGGACGAAGGCGGTGTTGCAGGAGCGGGCGAAGGCCTCGGACAGCGGGGCGGTCGAGCCGGAGCCGCACGTCTCCCCGTCGTAGTTCTCCAGCGTGGTGCTGGTGCCCGGCAGCGTGGTCTGCCCCGCCGCCGTCAGCGGGGTGCTGGGGGTGGCGCCGTTCGCCAGCGCCGCCGCGGTGACGACGACCTTGAAGGTCGAGCCCGGCGGGTACGTCGTCGAGGTCGCCCGGTTGACCAGCGGGTCCGCCGCGTCGCCCTGCAGCGCGTCGAACGCGGCCGTCCGGGTGTCGGCGTCGTGGCTGGCCAGCGGGTTCGGGTCGTAGCTGGGGGTGGAGACCATGGCCAGGACCTCGCCGGTCGACGGCCGCAGGGCCACCACGGAGCCCCGGTAGCCGTTGCTCGTCATCTGGTCGTAGGCGGTCTGCTGGGCGCGCGGGTCGAGGGTGAGCACGACGTTGCCGCCGCGCGGGTCGCGGCCCGCGACGAGGTCGATGAGGCGGCGGGCGAAGAGCCGGTCGTCGGAGCCGGAGAGCACCGGGTCCTCGGCCTTCTCGATGCCCGAGCTGGCGTACTGCAGCGAGTAGTAGCCGGTGACGGGGGCGTAGGCGGCGGCCGTCTGCCCCGGGTAGGTGCGCAGGTACTTGAACCGGTCGTCGGTGGGCACGCTGGAGGCCAGCACCTGCCCCCCGGTGGAGATCTGGCCGCGCTGGCGGGAGTACTCGTCGAGCAGCACCCGCTGGTTGCGGGGGTCGGCGCGCAGCTGGTCGGCCCGGATGACCTGCACGTAGGTGATGTTCACCAGCAGGGCGACCACCAGGACCATCACGGCGATCGCCACGCGGCGCAGCGGGGTGTTCACGGGCGCTCCACCATCTGGGTCGGGGCGTCCGCGATCGGGGCCGGCGGCGGGACGGGCGCGGCGCTGCGGCTGGGCGCGGGCCGGCGCGCGGCGTCGGAGATGCGCAGCAGCAGCGCCACCAGCGCGTAGTTGGCCACCAGCGACGAGCCGCCGTAGGAGAGGAACGGCAGGGTCAGCCCGGTCAGCGGGATGAGGTCGGTGGCGCCGCCGACGACGACGAAGACCTGCAGCGCCATGGAGAAGGCCAGGCCGGCGGCGAGCAGCTTGCCGAAGCTGTCCCGCACCGCGATCGCGGAGCGCATGCCGCGCACCGTGATCAGCGCGTAGATCATGAGCACCGCGGCCAGGCCGATGAGGCCGAGCTCCTCGCCGATGGTGGAGGTGATGAAGTCGGTCTTGGCGAACGGCACGGTCTCCGGGCGGCCGGCGCCGAGCCCGGTGCCGCCGACGCCCCCGGTGCCGAGGCCGAACAGCGCCTGGGACAGCTGGTAGCCGGTGTTGTCGTAGTCGGCGAAGGGGTCGAGCCAGGTGGACACGCGGATCTGCACCCGGCCGAAGAGCTGGTAGGCCGTGTACGCCCCGACGGCGAACAGCCCCAGCCCGATGACCAGCCACGACGCCCGCTCGGTGGCCACGTAGATCATGGCCAGGACCGTGCCGAACAGCAGCAGCGAGGTGCCCAGGTCCTGCTCGAACACCAGCACCAGCACCGAGAGGCCCCACGCCAGCAGCAGCGGGCCCAGGTCGCGCGCCCGGGGCAGGTCCAGGCCGAGCAGGTGGCGGCCCGCGGTGGTGAACAGGTCCCGCTTGGAGACGAGGAACGCCGCCACGAAGATGAACAGCAGGATCTTGGCGAACTCGCCCGGCTGGATGGACAGCCCCGGCAGCCGGATCCAGATCTTGGCCCCGTTGACCTCGCTCAGGCTGGCGGGCAGCACGGCGGGCAGCGCCAGGGCGACCAGGCCCGCCAGGCCCAGGGTGTAGCCGTAGCGGGCCATCAGCCGGTGGTCCCGGACCAGGGCGAGGACGCCGACGAACAGGGCCACCCCGAGCGCGGTCCACACCACCTGGTTGGTCGTGTCCGGCGAGGGCAGCGGGTCCCCCGCCTGCACGGCCTCGGCCACCTCGGCCAGGTCGAGCCGGTGGATGAGCACCAGGCCCAGCCCGTTGAGCACGGCCACGCACGGCAGCAGCAGCGGGTCGGCGTGCGGGGCGAGCCGGCGCACCGCGACGTGGGCCACGGCGTAGAGGGCCAGGAACGCGGCGCCGTACTGCAGGATCGCCAGGCTCAGCGCCTGCTCCTGGTTCACCTCCACCAGCGTCAGGGCCGAGGTCGTCAGCACCGCGGCCAGGGCCAGCAGCGCGAGCTCGGCGCCGCGGCGGGTGGGCACCGGGGTGCCGCCCGGCGGGCTCAGCGGGCCGCTCACGGTGCCCCCACCCGGCAGTTGGTGCCCTCGACGGGGGACGGCACCGGCAGGTCGGTGCCCGTCGGGGTGGGCGTCGTCGTGGTGGTCGGCGGCGGTGCGGTGACCCCGGGCAGCGGCACCGGCGGGGTCTCGCTCAGCGTGGCCGGGGGCGCCGTGGTCGTCGGCGTGGCGGTGGTGGACGTGGTGGCGGCGAGCGAGGCGCACAGCGGCAGCAGCTCCTGCTCGACGAGCTGGGCGAGCTGGCGGTGCGCGTCGTCGACCGACCCGCCGGGCAGCCCGGCCAGCACCTGCTCGCGCGCGGCGGGGCGCAGGTCGTCGAGGGTGAGCAGCGTGCACCCGGCGGAGGCCTGCCCGGGCACCACCAGGCGCAGCTCCCCGGCGTCGGTGACGCAGCCCTGCTCGGTGACGTCCTGCAGCGTGATGCCCAGGACCTCCCCGGGCAGGCCCTGCAGCACCGAGACCGTGCCGGAGCGGTCGCCGACGTAGTAGTTGGAGTTGATCCACGCCCGGCCGACGACGACGCCCGCGGCCACGACGAGCAGCGCGACGAGCGCGAGGAGCACGGTGCGCCGCCGCCGGCCCCGCCCGCGGGTGGGGGCGGCGTCGGCCGGGGGCTCGACCCGCTGCGGGGTGGCCCGGGCGGGGTTGACCGCGGCGGCGCGCCCGGCCGCGGTGTCCGGGGTGGCCGCGTCGTCGACGTCGCCGGAGGCCGAGCCGCCCACGATGGGGTGGTCCTCGCCGTACTCGACGTCGACCACGTCCGCCACCACGACGGTGACGTTGTCCGGGCCGCCGCTGCGCAGCGCGAGCTCGATGAGCCGGTCCGCGCTGGCCTGCGGGTCGGCGATGGTCAGCGCCTCGGCCAGGGTCTCGGTGCTGACCACCCCGGAGAGCCCGTCGGAGCACAGCAGGTAGCGGTCGCCCGCCCGGCAGTCCCGCACCGTCAGGGTCGGCTCGACGTCGCCGCCGGTCAGCGCGCGCAGGAGCAGCGACCGCTGGGGGTGCACCGCGGCCTCGTCGGCGCTGAGCCGGCCCTCGTCGATGAGGGACTGCACGAAGGTGTCGTCGTGGGTGATCTGGGAGAGCTCGCCGCCCCGCAGCAGGTAGGCCCGCGAGTCCCCGACGTGCACCAGGCCCAGGCGCGTGCCGGCGAAGAGCACGGCCGTCAGCGTGGTGCCCATGCCCTCCAGCTCGGGCTCGTCGGCCACGAGCTCGGTGATGGAGTCGTTGCCGGCGATCGTCGCCTGCCGCAGCTGGGCGAGCAGGTCCCCGCGGGGCTCGTCGTCGTCCAGCGGGGCGAGCGCGGCGATGACCATCTTCGAGGCCACCTCGCCGGCCGCGTGCCCGCCCATGCCGTCGGCGAGGGCGAGCAGACGGGGCCCGGCGTAGACCGCGTCCTGGTTGTTGGCGCGCACCAGGCCGCGGTCGCTGCGGGCGGCGTAGCGGAGGACCAGGGTCACGGGCGCAGCTCGATCACGGTCCGCCCGATCCGCACCGGGGTCCCCAGGGGGACGCGGGTGGGCGCGGTGACCTTGTCCTGGTCGAGGTACGTGCCGTTGGTCGAGCCGAGGTCCTCCACGAACCAGTCGGTGCCCCGCGGCGAGAGCCGGGCGTGGCGGGTGGAGGCGTAGTCGTCGGTGAGCACCAGGGTCGAGTCGTCGGCGCGACCCATGAGGACGGCCTGGGTGCCCAGGGTGATGCGGGTGCCCTTGAGCGCGCCCTGGGTGACCACGAGGTTGCGGGCGACCTTGCCGCTGCGCGACGACGGGCGCGGGCTGCTGCTGCGGCGCAGCGGGGAGGCCACCGGCACCCGGGTGCCCGACGCGGCGTAGAGGTCGGTGCGCAGCACGCGCAGGACGGCGAGGACGAACAGCCAGAGCAGGACGAGGAAGCCGCCCCTGGTCAGCTGCAGCACCAGTCCCTGCACGGGTCCCCCTCCCTGTCCTCGTCCTCGGTCCGGGTCGGCCGTGCGGCCGCCCGGGGCTGTGCTGCGGGGCCCGTCCCGGACCCCGCACGGTGCGGCGCCGGACCGCGGCCATCGCGCGAGCAGTCTCGCACCCGCCCCCGATCCTGCCCGAGCCCCGCCTGCTGCGGGAGTGCCTGGTGGTGCCCGAGGGGCTCGGCGGGGTCGGTCGGTCAGCCCTGGATGCGCACCACGATGGAGGAGTGGCCCGCGCGGAGCACGTCCCCGTCGGCGAGCTGCCAGTTGTTCACCGGCGAGCCGTTGACGGTGGTGCCGTTGGTCGAGCCCAGGTCGGTGAGCATGGCGACCTGTCCGTCCCAGGTGATCTCGGCGTGCCGACGCGAGACGCCGGTGTCGGGCACCCGGAACTGCGCGTCCTGGCCGCGGCCGATCACGGTGGTGCCGTCCTTGAGCTGGTAGGACCGCCCGCTGCCGTCGTCGAGGTGCAGCGAGGCCTGCAGGGTCTGCTGCCCCCACGACCCCCCGGCGCCCGCGCCGGCGTAGCCCTGCGTGGCGGGGCCGGCGTCGGACTGGCCCGGGTAGCCGCCCTGCTCCGGCTGCCCGTACCCCTGCTGCCCGTAGCCCTGCTGGCCGTACCCCTGCTGCCCGTAGCCCTGCTGGCCGGGGTACCCACCCTGCTGGCCCGGGTAGCCGCCCTGCTGGCCGGGCTGGCCGTACCCCTGCTGGGGGTAGCCGCCCTGCTGTCCCGGGTAGCCACCCTGCTGGCCGGGCTGGCCGTAGCCATGCTGCGCGTACCCCTGCTGACCGGGGTAGCCACCCTGCTGGGGGTCGCCGCCCTGCTGACCGGGGTAGCCACCCTGCTGGGGGTCGCCGCCCTGCTGGCCCGGGTAGCCGCCCGGCTGACCGGGGTAGCCGCCCTGCTGGCCGTACCCACCCTGCTGGCCGTAGCCCTGCTGACCGGGGTGACCACCCTGCCCCGGGTAGCCACCCTGCTCGGGCTGCCCGGCGGGCTGGTCCTGCTGCCCGTGCGCACCCTGCTCGGGCCGGCCGTACCCCGGCTGCGGCTGCCCGTACCCCGGCTGCGGGTACCCACCCTGCCCGGGGTAGCCACCGGGCTGCGGGTACCCACCCTGCTCGGGGTAGCCGCCCTGCTCGCCGGGGCCGCCCTGCTCCGCGTAGCCACCGGGACCGGGACGGCCGCCCTGCGCCGCCGCGTCGTGCTGGCCCGGCCCCGCCGCACGCGACTCGTCGCGCCCCTCGGCGTCGTCGGGCTGGTCGTGGCCGTGGTCGTGGCTCATCGGTGGTGCTCCAGGGTCGGGGTCGTGGCGTGGTCGGCTGCCGTGCTCCGCGTCGGGGTCGACGCGGGAGGTGATGCGGAACTGCCCGGTGTGCAGCGCGGGGGACGACTCGAGCGCCACGGCCACCTCGCCGTACGTCTGCCACCCCCGGTCGGTGAGGTTGTCACGCACGCAGCGCACGAGCATGTCGGCTGCGCGCTGCTCGTCCTCGGCCACGCGGGCGCGGTCGGTGCTGCTCAGGGTGACGACGTAGGAGTTCGGCGCGAGCCAGTGGCCGCCGTCGAGGTGGCGCACGCCGTCGGCCGCCTCGCGCTGCAGGCCGGCCTCGAGCTCGGCGGGGACGACGCCGCCGCCGAAGATGCGGGCGAACGCGTCGCCGACCGCGCCCTCGAGGCGACGCTCGAAGCGCTGGACGATCCCCACCGCTGCCCTCCCTCCGCTCGGCCGGCCTCCTCACCACCGTCCTGGCGGCGCGGTGCGGCGCGGTGTCCCACCACCGGGCACCGCCTGTGCTCGCATGGTATCGGTCGGGCCCGTCCACCACGTGCACTCGGTGGGAGGACGCCGCTGGGCCGCGTGCTACCTTCTTCGCCGTCGCTCGGGCGAGTGGCGGAATGGCAGACGCGCTGGCTTCAGGTGCCAGTGTCCTCCGGGACGTGGGGGTTCAAGTCCCCCCTCGCCCACGCACGCCGAGCCGGTCCGGGACCCCCGGGCCGGCTCGCGGCGTCCCCGGGCGCTACCGCGCGGCGGGCCCGGTGCCGCTGTGCTCGGCGACGAACTCCCGGGCCAGCACGGCCAGCTTGGTGTTGGTGTGCTGGGAGCGGGTGCGCAGCAGCTCGAACGCGTCCTCGGCGGAGACCGAGTGGACCGCCATGAGGATGCCCTTGGCCTGCTCGATCGGGGCGCGGCTGACCATCGCCTCCTGCAGCTGGGCGACGAGGTCCTGCGAGGCCCGCAGCCGCGCGTAGTCGCCCACGGACCGCTCGGCGTGCGCGCTGAGCAGCTGCAGCAGCACCGCGTCGTCCTCGGAGAAGCGGTCCGTGTCGGTCGCGTAGAGGTTCAGCGCGCCCAGGCACCCGTCGTCCGAGCCCAGGGGGGCGGCGAGGAAGGCGGAGATCCCCGCGGCCTCGGCGTCCGGGGCGAAGGTCGGCCAGCGCTCCCGCACCGTGGCGAGGTCGACGTGGACGACCTCGCCGCTGCGCATCGCGTGCAGGCACGGGCCGTCGCCCGCGTCGTACTGCGCGGCGTCCACGGTCAGCGTCCCGTCGTCGGTGGCGACGGCGGTGAAGGGGGTGCGCCCGACCCGGGCCGTCACCCCGGCGCTGGTCGCCCCGCCGACCACGGACGTGGCGAGGTCCACCGTGCGCTGCAGGAACTCGACGAGCTCGTCCTCGTCGGAGACCGACCAGCCCAGGGCCGCGACCACCTCGGCGGTCGCGGCGGGGTGGGTCCGGACGGCGGTGCGCACGAGGTCGGCGTAGCTGGTGGTGCGGGCGTCGGAGAGCGCGGGGCTCGCTGCGGGGGTGTCCACGGCCCGGATGGTAAGCAGCCGCGCCGGTCGCGCGCGGGCGACCGGGGTCCGCACGGGCCCGGGCCGGGGCGCGAACGGCTAGCGTCCGCGGCGTGGACCCCCAGCCGCCCGACCAGGACCCCGTGCTCGCGATGATGGCCGCGGACGCCACGGGCCCGGCGCTGGGCATCGAGCTCGCCGACCACGGCCCCGGCTGGGCGCACGTGCGGATGACGGTGCGCCCCGACATGGTCAACGGCCACCACATCGCCCACGGCGGCATGGTGTTCACCCTCGCCGACACCGCGTTCGCCTGCGCCTGCAACAGCTGGGGCCCCGCCGCGGTCGCGGCCGGCTGCGAGATCACCTTCGTCGCCCCGGCCCGCGAGGGGGACGTGCTCGACGCCCGGGCCGAGGTGCGGACCCGCTTCGGCCGCCGCGGCATCTGCGACGTCACCGTCACCCGCCGGGGCACGCAGCCCGGCGAGGGGGACGAGGTGGTGGCCGAGCTGCGGGGCCACAGCCAGGAGCTGCGGGCCCGGTGAGACGTCCGCCTCCCCGGGTGGCGGCCCCGGTGAGGGGCTGAGAACCTTCCCAGCGCAGCCCGGCACCGTCGCCGACCCGGCGATGGCCGCCCCCCGGGGGGCGGTGCGAGCACGGGCGCGGACGAGAGGGAGAAGACCGTGGCTGACGAGAAGAGCGGTGCCGCCGAGGGCGTCAAGGGCATCGTCGAGGGCGTCGTGGGCAAGGCCAAGGAGGGTGTCGGTGCCGTCACCGGCAACGACTCCCTGAAGGAGGCCGGCAAGGCCCAGCAGGACAAGGCCGAGGACCAGCGCGAGGTCGCCCAGAAGGAGGCCGAGGCCGAGAAGGCCCGCGCGCAGGCCAAGGCCGACGAGAGCCGCCAGAAGGCCGCCGAGCAGGGCTGACCCGGCTCCACCCGTTCCCGCACCCGCCCCCCGGTGAGCACCACCGGGGGGCGGGCGTGCGCCTGGCGGTCAGCTGTTGCGCAGCGCCTCGACCAGCTCGTCCTTGGTCATCGACGAGCGGCCCTCGACGTCGAGCTCGCGCGCCCTCTGGTGCAGCTCGTCGACCGTCCACTCCTCGTAGGACGGGGACTCGCCGCCCCGTTCACCGACCGTCGAGCGGCCGTCGCGCGCCGCCGCGTTCGCGATCCGGGCCGACTTGCCCTTGCTGTTGCCCTCCTCGCGGAGCGCCTCGTACATCTCCGGGTCCTTGACGCTGGGGCCCGGGTCCTCCTTCTCGTCCTCAGCCATGGCCGCGATGGTGGCAGCCCGCGGGGCCGCTCGCAGCCCCGGCCCTGCCGCCCGCGGCGCGCGCGGGGAGGATGGCGGGCGTGGTGTCCTGGCTCGCCGACCTCGTCCTCCTGCTCAGCGCCGTGGGCCTGCTGTGGGCCCTGGTGATGGTGGCCGTGCGCCGCCCGCTCGGCACGGCCGCGGTCGCGGACCGCGGGGTGCTCGGCGTGGCCGGCCTGCTCGAGGTCGCCCTGGTGGTGCAGCTCGTCGTCGGCGTCGTCCTGCTCGCCGGCACCGACCGGCCCGTCTCCGGGGTCACCTTCGTCGGCTACCTCGTGGGCTCGCTGCTCATCGTCCCCGTCGGCCTGGCGTGGGCCCTGGCCGACCGCAGCCGGTGGGGCCCCGGGGTGCTGGCGGTGGCGTTCGTGACCATCCCCGTCATGATCCTGCGCATGGTCCAGATCTGGAACGTCAGTGCCTGAGCGCCGGGAGCCCGACGCGCCGGTCACC
Source organism: Rhodococcus aerolatus (assembly GCF_054783215.1). NCBI lineage: Bacteria > Bacillati > Actinomycetota > Actinomycetes > Mycobacteriales > Nocardiaceae > Rhodococcus > Rhodococcus aerolatus. The sequence continues at coordinate 257,990 of NZ_BAAGQZ010000004.1, forward strand.
GGTCGGGAGCGCGCGCGGTCCGGGCCCGGCCGGGTGCTGGTGGCGGTGTACGCGGTCTTCGCGCTCTCGGCGGGCGCCCGCTCGGTCGAGCAGATCGCGACGAAGTTCTCGCTCGCCCCGGTGCCGTTCCTGCTCTCCGCGCTGGCGGCCGTGGTCTACCTCGTGGCGACCGTCGCGCTGGTGCGGGGCTGGCTCGGCGTGGCGCTGGTCGCCGTCGTCGTCGAGCTGGTCGGCGTGCTGGCCGTCGGCACCACCAGCGTGCTGCTGCCCGCGGAGTTCCCGGAGGCGACGGTGTGGTCGGAGTTCGGGGCGGGCTACGGCTTCGTCCCGGTCCTGCTGCCGCTGCTCGGGATCGCCTGGCTGGTGCACCTGCGCCGCGGGGCCGCGCGCCGCTGAGGCGCCCGCGACAGTCCTGTCGTGCACGACAGGACTGCGCGCTACCGTGGCCGGGTGACCACGACCAGCGACGAGCCCCGCGAGCTCGCCCTCGCCGACCGGCTCTGCCTGGCGCTGCACACCGCCTCCCGGGCGATGACGGCGCGCTACCGCCCGCTGCTCGCCGAGCTGGGCCTGACCTACCCGCAGTACCTGGTGATGGTGGCGCTGTGGGAGGGCGGGCCGCTCGGCGTCGGCCGGCTCGGTGAGCAGCTGCGGCTGGACTCCTCGACGCTGTCGCCGCTGCTCAAGCGGCTGGAGACGATGGGCTTGGTCCGGCGCGTCCGCGGGGTGGCGGACGCCCGCGCGGTCCGGGTGGAGCTGACGGTCGGGGGCCGGGCCATGGAGGTCGCGGCGGCGCGCGTGCCGGACGCGATCTGCGACGCCACCGGGATGGACGGGTCCGAGCAGGCCGAGCTCGTCGGCGTGCTGCGCGCGCTGGCCGAGCGGCTCGACCCCGCCGACAGGTCTGTCGCGCACGATTGAAACGTGTACCATCGGTTCAGCCAGTCACCGCCGACGCAAGGAGCCCCCATGCCCACCCGTACCGCCCGCACCGCCTGGAACGGCACCCTCGAGGAGGGCTCCGGCCAGGTCGAGATGACCTCCTCCAAGGTCGGCACCTACGACGTGTCGTTCCCGAAGCGCGCCGCTGACGACGCCGGTGGCACCACCAGCCCGGAGGAGATGATCGCGGCCGCGCACTCCTCCTGCTACGCGATGCAGTGCTCCGCGATCATCGCCGAGAAGGGCGGCACGCCGCAGTCGCTCGACGTCACCGCCGAGGTCTCGCTCGGCCCGGACAAGGCCAACGGCGGCTTCAAGCTGACCGGCATCAAGCTGATCGTCCGCGGCGAGGTCGAGGGCATGGACGCCGACGGCTTCGCCGAGGCCGCCCAGGCCGCCAAGGAGAGCTGCCCCGTGTCGAAGGCGCTGACCGGCGTCGACATCACGCTGGACGCCGCGCTCGAGAGCTGAGCCACCCCGGCCGGGCCCGCGCCCGGCACCCCGACCGGCCCCACCACCCGTGCGTCACGCCGGGTGGTGGGGCCGTCCCACGTCCCGGGGGATCGTGGTGGGGGTCTAGCCGGTGCCGGGCTCCTCGAGCGGGGTGCCGCGCAGCGACCCGAACGCCGACACGTGCTCGAGGTAGGGCTCGACGTCACCGCGGACCACCCAGGAGCGGACCTGGTCCGCGGAGCGCCGGCCCAGCATCATGCGCAGCAGGTCGAACCGCGACGCCTGCAGCACCGCACCGGGCTCCTGCCCGGCCGACGAGGTGCCGAGCAGCTCGGTGAACTCGCCGTCGGTGAGCTCGAGCGGGTCGAGGCGCGCGTCGCGCAGGCCCGGGGCGACGCGGTCGGTGAACACGCCGAACGCGTACGCCAGGCCCTCGTTGTCCCGCGCCCCCGGCTGCCCAAGCGCGCCCCGCAGGTCCTGCTCGTGGATGGTCAGGTCCAGCACGGGCCGCGAGCCGGGGCCGGGGCGCTCCTGCATCCACGACACCATCTGCGGCGTCAGCTCGGTCCACTCCGCCAGCAGCGCGTCGAGCGAGCGGCCGCGCCGCGCGTCGACGTGCGCCTGCGTCCACGTGGGGTTGTGGTCGTCGACCTCGTCGCCGTTGACCACGTCCACCCCGACCCCGATGACGTGCGCCAGCAGGTCCTGCACGGTCCAGTCGGGGCACGCGGGCACGGTGGTGGCCAGCTCGTCGGGTCCCAGCCCGGCCACCAGGTCGATCACGCGGCGCTGCGCGGCGGGCCACTCGCGGGTGGGGTCCATCAGGACCCCTGCCCGGTCAGCAGCCAGCCGGTGTCCCCGGCCAGGTCGATCGCCGCCTGCGGGCCCATGGAGCCGCGCTCGTAGGGCTGCACCGCCGGCCGGTCGTCGAGCAGCGGGGCCGCCACCTCCCACACGTGGGCCAGGCCGTCGGGCCGGGTGAACAGCGAGCGGTCGCCCTGCAGCACGTCGTGGATCAGCCGGGCGTAGGGGGGCAGCGGCTCCGCGTCGGGCACCGCGGCCAGGTTCAGCTCGGTGCGGCCGACGGTCAGCTCCAGCTCCGGCCCCGGCTCCTTGACCACCAGGCTCAGGCCCACCGAGCCGTCGCCCTTGAGCGAGAACGTCAGCACCGTGCCCTGCGGGGGGACGTGGGTGAGCGGACCGTCGGGTGCCTTCATGACCAGGCTCACGCGCTGCTCGCTCACGGCCATCTGCTTGCCGGTGCGCAGCAGGAACGGCACGCCGTGCCAGCGGTCGGTGTCGACCCAGAGCCGGGCGGCGACGAAGGTGTCGGTCTGCGAGCCCTCGGCCACGCCCTCGGTGCCGGTGTAGCCCTCGAACTGCCCCAGCACCACGTCCTCGTCGGCGAGCGGCCGGAACGCCGCGATCACCGTCTCCCGGGCGGTCTGCAGGTCGTCCGCCGACATCGACGTCGGCGGCTCCATGGCCACCTCCGCCGCGATCTGGAACAGGTGGGTGACCAGCATGTCGAGCACCGCCCCGGTGGCGTCGTAGAACTCCGCGCGGGTGTCGATGTCGAGCTCCTCGGGCACGTCGATCTGCACCTGCTCGACGTGGCGGTTGTTCCACACCCCGCCGACGAGGTCGTTGGCGAAGCGGAGCACGTGCAGGTTCTGCGACGCCTCCTTCCCCAGGAAGTGGTCGATCCGGTAGACCTGCTTCTCGTCGAGGACGTCGTGCACGGCCTCGTCGAGCTCGGTGAAGTTCTGCTGCGAGGTGCCGAAGGGCTTCTCGTAGACGACCCGCGCGCCCTCGGCCAGGCCGTGCTCGCCGATCGCCCGGGTGTAGTCGGTGAAGGTGCTCGGCGGCAGCGCGATGTAGTGCACCAGCTGGTAGTCCCCGCCCGACGCGCCCCCCTCGCCGCCGCGCAGACCCTCGACCACGTCGACCAGCTCGCCCGGGTTGTCGGGGGTGAACCCCTTGCCCGCGAACTTGAGCCGCGTCCGGAACCGGTCCCACGGGCCGGCGTCGGTGCCGTCGCCGAACTCCTCGAGGCTCTCCCGGACGCGGTCGACGAAGTCGTCGTCCGACTCGTCCCCGCGGCCGTTGCCGACGAGCCAGAAGTCCTCCGGCAGCAGGCCGGCGGCGGCGAGCTCGTAGAACGCGGGGAGCACCATCCGCTTCGCGAGGTCCCCGGTCGCGCCGTAGAGGATGAAGATCGTCGGTCCCGGACGGGTGTCGTCAGCCACGAGCTCCACCTTTCCCCGCGCGTCCCCCCGGCACCACCCGGGGTGGAGACTGTCACGGTGAGCAGCGCACCGGTCGACGTCGAGGTCCGCGGCGCCACGATCCGGCTGGGGCAGTTCCTGCAGGTCGCGGGGCTCGTCGACACCGGGGCGGACGCCAAGTCCGTCGTGGCCGAGGGGCTGGTGCAGGTCGACGGCGAGGTCGACACCCGCCGCGGCCGCCAGCTGCGCGGCGGCGAGGTCGTCGAGGTGGCCGGGCAGCGGGCCCGGGTCGTCGCCGCCGGCTGAGCGGGGTGTCTGCAAGCACCCCCAGGAGCGCCCCCGGGGGTCTGCAACCGCCACCAGGACGTCCGCGCCGGCCGATCCCCGGACGCGGGCGGGTCGGGCGTGCGAGCCTCGTCGGGTGGCAGCAGGCATCTACGTCGAGACCCGGGTGCACGCCGACGACGACACCCTGTGGCACCGCACCCAGGACGCCGACCAGCACACCCGCTGGGACCTGCGCTTCACCACCATCGCCGACGTGACCGCGCAGACCGCCGACGCCCCCCGCACCTTCCGCTACGACCTGCGGCTGCCCGGGCTGACGATCTCCGGCACCGGCACCACGGTGGGCGAGCGGCGCCGGCCCGACGGGACGCTGACCTCGGCGCTGCGCTTCGGCTCGCCGCACCCGCTCTCGCTGGTGCGCTCGGGCAGCGGCTGGTGGCGCTACGTCCCCACCGACGACGGCACGCGCTTCCTCACCGGCTTCGACTACGAGCCCGGGTGGGCCGCGCTGGGCCCGCTGGTGGACCGGGCCGGCTTCCGGGCCGCCGTCGGCTGGGGCACGGCGTGGAGCTTCGACCGGCTCCGGCTGTGGCTGGACGACGGGGTCGCCCCGGAGACGGCCGCCCGGCGCTGGCTGGCCGACACCGGTCTGCGCGCGGCCGCCCTCGCGGTGGGGGCCCACCGGCGTGGGCTGCTCGGCGTGGTCCTGGCCGCGGCCGCCGTGCTGGCGCCCGCCGCGCCCGGGGTGCCGCGGGCCCGCCGCTGCCTGCGCACCCCGCCCGACCGCCTGGCCCGGACCCCACCGTCCACGATGGAGCAGCTGTGACGTCGATCTACCGCCGCGCCCTGGGGTCGGACTTCGAGCGCCTGCACCCCGAGATCGCGGCCCGCTTCGACCTCTCCACCGCCGGGGGTCACGGCTGCGTGGGGGTGGGCACGATGGACGAGGTGTGGCGCGCCCCGGGGTTCACCCGACCCTTCCTGGCCTTCGGCACGTGGCGGCACATCATGTTCCCGGAGACGGGCCGCGACGTGCCCTTCACCATCGAGAACTGGCCCTACACCGACGGTCTCGGCCGGGAGACGGTGACCTTCGTGCGCACCTTCGAGCTCGCCGGCGTCCGCCGCCGGTTCGACGCCACCATGGTCTACAGCGAGCAGCGCGGCGGCGTCGTGGACTACCTGGGCACCCACCAGCACCTGGCCGCCGACGTCGACCTCGAGGTCGACGCCCGGGGCGGGCTGCACCTGCGCACCGGGGAGCAGCGCTTCCACGAGCGGGTCGTCAGCTTCCGGTTCCCCGCGGCGCTCACCGGCTGCGGCGACGTGCACGAGTGGTTCGACGACGACGCCGGCTGCCACCGCATCGAGGTGGAGGTGCGCAACCCGCGGCTGGGCCGGCTGTTCGGCTACCGGGGCTCGTTCCGCGCGCACCGCAGGCCGGTGCCGCCGGAGGGGGTGTCCGGCGCGCTCAAGCCGATCCGGGAGGAGCGCCGCGAGTAGGCCCCGCGCCGTCGCCCTCGCGCCAGGTGCCCCCGGTGGCCCCCCAGCCGTGCTCCAGGCCGGGCGGGGCGGCGCGCGGGGCGGGCCGCTTCCCCAGCGGGCGGTCGTACCACCGCACCCACGGGACGTCGGCGCCCTGGACGTCGGCGTCGAGGTGGGGGAACTGGCGGAGCAGGGCGTCGAGCGCGGGGTCCGACTCGCGGGTGTCGCAGAGCTGGGCGTTGATCGCGGCGCGCCGCACCTGCCCGGTGGTGGCGCGACCGGTCACCGTCCGGGTCACCCCGGAGGCGCGCACGAACGGGAACGGCATCGACGTCCGGCGCGAGGTGTACGTCTTCTCCACCCGCAGCAGGCCCGCCAGGGGCAGCACCGCCCGCCCGGTGAGGCCCCGGACCTCCACCCGGTCGGTGTCGATGACCACCCGGAACAGGTTGACCTGCACCAGGACCACCACGGCGATGAGCACCATGACGGCGCCGCCGAGCACCTCGCCCCCGCTGGAGCGAGTCCCGTCGCGCGCCAGCGGCCAGAGCAGGACGCCGGCGAACAGCGCGGTGAGCACCGTCAGCCCCACCCGCGTCGACGCCCGCCGCCGGACGACGACCGGGAACCGGACCGGGGGCGGGTACGGGGTGGCCTGCACGGCCCCCACGCTAGGCACCCGGGCGCCCGCCCGGGCGGGTTTGCCGCACGGTCGCCCGCCGGTCGACGACTCGACGGTGGGGCAGCCCCGAACTTGGCGCGACCCCGGTAGCGAGCTCGCACGAGCGGGTCCTTGCGGAATACCCTTAATGGTCTTCGCTAACGATCTCGTCGATGCGAACGCAAACCTCGAGATAGTTCTGAGAAACCCTTGACTCGCCATTCGGACGGGGGGAGTGTTCCGGCCGACGGCGATCACAGATCCTCTCCACGGGGGCCAGGTGGCCGAGGACGAGGGGGTCCATGGTGTGCATGCGGCGGGGGGTCGCTTTCGTGGTGCTGCTGGGTGCGCTGAGTGCCTGCGGGAGCGGTGCGACCGGTGTCGGTGCGTCCGCGCCCTCCACCACCGCTGCCGCGGTGCAGGGTGCGACGCGCGGACCGTCGGCCTCCACCGGGATCCCGGACGCGGCGGAGGACGGAGGTCGCGGTGCGGCGGACACCGTTGCTCCCACGTCGGTCGTCGACCCCGGCGCCTCGTCGTCGTCAGCCGTCGACGGTCGCGAGAACAGTTCCACTGCAACCTCTGTCGTCGCCACCAACGCTGACGGTGGTGCCCTTCCGCCTGCTCCGCCACCCGGTACCACCGGTGGTGGGGACGACCAGTTCCTCGCAAACCTGGCCGCGGTGGGCGGGGTCACCCCCGGGCCCGCTGCTGCCATCGCCTTGGGACGTTCCGCGTGCGACAGGCTCGCCGGTGGTTCCCCGCTCACCGCCGTCGTCGAGACGGTGAGCCGTGCCGTCGGGTCGGACCGGCTCGCCGCGGGAGCGGTGGTCGGAGCCGCCGTCGTGTCCTTCTGCCCCCAGCTGGGACGAGCCCAGGGCGGCTGACCCGCCTAGCTCCGGCGTCATTCCCGGTCGTTGCCGGGACCATTCTTCCGCCCGACGGTGCCGCCTCGGCGGTCCGCTCCGGCGGCGTCCTGCCCTGCCCGCAGCCAGCGGGTGGCCCACCAGAGAAGGAAAGGCAGAAATGTGACGAGAACACGCGTGGCGGCTGCGGCCGGCCTCGTACTGATCGGTGCCGTGGCATACCCCCCACAAGCCATGGCGGCTGAGCCGACCTTGGCCGAGTCTCTCGCCGCGGCTGCGGTCGCGAACTCGGCGCAGCTCTCCGGAGCCGCCTTCCTGGACGGGCCGGCCGGGGACGGCGCGGCAGAGGTGTCGAGCACACCTCTGGCCGGCTTCCCCCGGGCCGGCGACTCCTTCGCCATCCTGTCCACGGGGCTTGCGGCGGACGCGTACCTGCCGAACGACGCCCCCGACACCTCGACCTCCTTCGGCGGCCAGAACGTCCGGGGTGACACGGACTACGACGTCACCGTGCTGGGCGTGGACGTGGTCGTCCCCGCTCAGGCCAACTGCCTGCTCGGGGTCGACTTCAAGTTCCTCAGCGAGGAGTACCCGGAGTACGTCGGGACGCGGTTCAACGACGCGTTCATCGCGGAGGTGGACAGCTCGACGTGGACCACGTCCGGCTCGACGATCACCGCGCCCGGCAACTTCGCCTTCGACCAGCTGGGCAACCCGATCACCATCAACGCGGCGGGTGCGGCGACGATGACGGCGGAGGACGCGTCGGGCACGACCTACGACGGTGCGACGACGGTGCTGTCGGCCGCGACCCCGCTGAGCCCCGGGCCGCACACGCTCTACTTCTCGATCTTCGACCAGGGTGACCGAATCCTGGACTCGACGGTGCTGATCGACAACATCCGCATCGGGCAGGTCGCGGACGTGGCGACCGACTGCAAGCCCGGAGCGGTGGACGCGCCCACCCAGCAGCCGGTGACCCCGACGGCCCCGACGTTCACCGACCTGCCGGGGACGGCGAACGACACGTACACGATCCCGACGACGACGGGTGTCTCCTACCAGGTCGGCGGGGCCACGGTGCCCGCGGGCACGTACCCGGGCGCGGGCACGGTGTCGGTCGTCCCCGTCGCCGACACGGGCTTTGTCCTCGACGGAGCGCCTGCGTCGTACGACTTCACGTTCACGAACGTCGTCGACCCGCCCGCCGACATCCCGGTGACGCCGACCGCCCCGACGTTCACCGACCTGCCGGGGACGGCGAACGACACGTACACGATCCCGACGACGACGGGTGTCTCCTACCAGGTCGGCGGGGCCACGGTGCCCGCGGGCACGTACCCGGGCGCGGGCACGGTGTCGGTCGTCCCCGTCGCCGACACGGGTTACGTCCTCGACGGAGCGCCTGCGTCGTACGACTTCACGTTCACGGACGTGACGCCCCCTCCGACGCTGCCGACCTGCAACGGCAAGACGGCGACGATCGTCGGCACCGATGGTGTCGACTTCCTGGTCGGCACGCCGGGTGACGACGTCATCGTCGCCCAGCGCGGTCTGGACTTCGTGTTCGGTGGCGGCGGCAACGACACCATCTGCGGTGGTGCCGGCACCGGGCTGCTCTACGGCGGACCCGGCGACGACTACATCCTCGGTGGTGCCGACGCAGACCTGATCGTGGGTGGCCCGGGGAACAACACGCTGGACGGCGCAGGGGGGTTCAACCTGGTCCTCTGACCCTCCGACCCGCGTCGACCCCGGCCACCCCCGGCCGGGGTCGACGCGCGTCGCGGGCACCTCACGTCAGCACCCGCGTGGGTCTGGGAGACTGGTCGCCGTGACGGCGGTGGCGGTGGACGACTCCCCCCGCGTGCTGCTGGCCGTCGACGGCAACTCGCTGGTGCACCGCAGCTTCCACGCGCTCGGCGACTCCCCGACGCGCACCGCGGACGGCGCCCCGACGTGGGCCGTGCGGGGGCTGTTCTCCCAGCTGGGCCTGCTGGTGGACCGGGTGTGCGCGGACGGGCTCGTCGTCGGCTTCGACGATCCCACCCACAACCTGCGCAAGCACGACCACCCCGGCTACAAGGGCACCCGCGCCGAGAAGGACCCCGACCTGGTCAGCCAGCTGGCCCTCGCGGTGGACGTGCTGCGCGAGGCCGGCGTGCACGTCGTCGTCCCGCCCGGCCTCGAGGCCGACGACGTGGTGGCCGCCGCCGCGGCGCAGGCCCCCGCCGCGGGCTGGTGCACCGTCATCGCCACCTCGGACCGCGACGCCTACGCCCTCGTCGATCGCCACACCCGGCTGCTGCGGCTCATCCGCGGCGGGGTGGACGCGTCCCCGCTGCTGACCCGCTCGCTGATGCACACCCTGACCGGGGTGTGGCCCGAGCAGTACCGGGAGCTGGCCGCGCTGCGCGGGGACGCCTCGGACAACCTCGAGGGGGTCCGCGGCATCGGCCCCAAGACCGGGGCGCGGCTGCTCGCCGAGCTGGGCTCGGTGGACGCCGCGCTGGCCGACCCGGAGCGCACCCGGGCGGTGCTGGGGGACCGGGTGGCGGCGACGCTGGCCAGCCCCGAGGCCCGCGAGGTCTACGCGCGGACGGTGGCCCTGATGACGCCGCGCCCGGTCGACCTGGGCTGCGACCTGGCCGGGGGTGGCGCCGAGCTCCCGCTGGCCGAGGACGCGCTGCGCGCGGCACTGGCCCGGGTGCGCCTCGACGCCACTTGCCGGCCCGCGATCCGGGCGCTCTGCGGGCTGGAGTTCACCCCGCCGCCCCCGGTGGTGGCCACCGAGCGGGTGCGGCGCGCCCCGCTGGCGAACCCGCCCAAGGCCGTGGCCAAGGAGCCCGAGCTCACGCTGTTCTGAGCCCGGTCCCGCGCGATCGGGCAGCGGCCGTGGTCGTGGTCGTGGTGACGAGGCGCGCTGCCCGACCGCCCGGGCCGGGCGTCAGCAGTCGCACCCGCAGTCGCACCCGTCGCAGCGCAGGCAGGCCGGCTCGTGGCGCTTGCCGGTGCACGGGTTGTCGTGGGAGGCGCAGCAGGCGTACCCGGTGCAGTACACGGCCGCCCACGGTGCGGCCCGGCGCCACCACGGTCCGCGGTCGGGGGGTGCGGAGACCGGGTCGGTGCACGTCACGCGGTGCACCGCGGCGCGCAGGGTGTCGACGAGCAGCACCCGGACGAGCCGGTCGTCGGCCAGCTCCAGCTCGTCGATCCCGTGGCGCACCCGGGCCGCGAGCGCCCGGCACCGCGCCCGCACCAGCGGCAGCGGGGTCGCCGTGGCCGTGACCGGGTTGAACGCGCCCGTGCGCGCGTCGTCCGCGAGGTCGGTCAGGGCGTCGAGCAGGTGCGCGAGCCGGCCGAAGTCGGCGCCCAGCCGGGCGAGCGGGGCGGTGTTGGCGGGCACGCCGGCGAGGGTGGCGGCGGTGGTGAAGACCGCGGCGCAGGCGCGTGCCGACGGCCCGGTGACGGTGTCGAGGTCGTCGCCGGGCGCCACCGCCGCCTCCAGCGCGGCCTGCCCGGCGAGGTCGTCGAGGACGGTGTCGACCCCCAGGGCGGCGGCGACCGCCCCGTCGCGGTGGGCGTGGCCGCGCAGCCGAGGCGCGACGACCCGGGCGGCGCGCCCGCCCAGCGCGGCGTGCGGGGCCAGACCCTGCTCGGCCTCACCGGCGACGTCGCCCGCCTTGGCCGCGGCCAGGGTGAGCGAGGCGGTGGCCCCGAGCCGGGCGGCGAGGGCGTCGGCGGGGACGACCTCGGCGGTCCGCATCCCCCGCAGCGCGCAGCGCCCGGCCGTCACCCGCGCGGCCGGCCCGGGGGCCTGCGCCTCCACCAGCACCGAGACCAGCACGGCGTCGGTGTTGGTCAGGCCGCGGGCGAGCTGGCCGTGGTGGTCGCGCAGCCGCAGGCAGAGCCCGCACAGGTGGGCCTGCCACCGGTCGGCGAGCTCTGGGCCGAGCCGGCAGCGGCACGGGGCGACGAGACCGAGCACGGGGTGGACCCTAGGGTGACGCGGCTACCGACGGGCGGGGATCCGGTGCACCGGTGTGCCGGCACGACGAGAGCGAGCCCCGCTGAGCCGCGAGGTCACCACCGTCCTGTCCGACCTCAGCTACACCGAGTGCCCGCGGTGGCACGACGGCCGGCTCTGGCTGGTGGACTTCTACACCCACCGGGTGCTCTCGTGCACCGAGGACGGGGCGGACCTGCGGGTCGAGGCCGAGGTGCCCGGGCAGCCGTCGGGCCTGGGGTGGTTGCCGGACGGTCGGCTGCTGGTGGTGTCGATGCGCGACGCCCGGCTGCTGCGCCGCGAGGACGACGGCACCCTGGTCACGCACGCCGACCTCGCCGCGCACGTCGGCGGGCACCCCAACGACATGGTCGTCGACGCCCGGGGCCGCGCGTTCGTCGGCAACTTCGGGTTCAACCTCATGGCGGGCGCACCGATCGAGCCGACCGGCCTGGTGCGGGTGGACCCCGACGGCACGGTGACCCCCGTGGCCGACGACCTGTGGTTCCCCAACGGCAGCGTGCTCACCGACGACGGGGTGCTGCTGGTCGACGAGACCTTCGGCAACCGGGTCACGGCCTTCGACGTGGCCGAGGACGGCTCGCTCGGCAACCGCCGGGAGTGGGCGCGCTTCGGTGACCTCCCGACCTCGCGCGACATCGGCGAGGCGCTGCCCGGGCTGGTCGTCGCCCCGGACGGGTGCGGCCTGGACGCCGAGGGTGCGCTCTGGGTGGCCGACGCGGTGCACGGCCGGGCGGTGCGGGTGCGCGAGGGCGGCGAGGTGCTCGACGAGGTCTCACCCGGCACCGGGGTGTTCGCCTGCATGCTCGGCGGGGCCGACGGCCGAACCCTGTTCCTCAGCGCGGCACCGGACTTCGACGAGCACGCCCGCAGCGCCGCCCGCGAGGCGCAGGTGCTCAGCGTGCGGGTGGACGTGCCCCATTCCGGGACGCCCTAGCCCCGTCCGCCCCGGGACCGTGAACGGGACCTCGCGTCCTGGGTGCAGGAATCACACACAGACGATGCTGCGCTTGGCGAGCCCCATCTGGAAGCCGTCGATCGCGGTGGTGGGCGCCGCGGCGGGGTCGGTCGCGGCGCCGAGGGTCACGAACAGCGGCGTGTAGTGCTCCACCGTGGGGTGGGCGTAGGGCATCCCGGGGGCGCGGGCGACGTCGGCCAGCGCGGCCACGTCGCCGGCGGCGAGCCGCTCGGCCGCCCAGGCGTCGAACTCCCGCGACCAGCCGGGGACGACGTTGTGCGCGAACGAGTCCCGGCTCAGGAACGGCAGGCCGTGGGTCATGTAGCCCGACCCGATGACGAGCACGCCCTCGTGGCGCAGCTCGCGCAGCCGGGACCCCAGGGCCAGCAGCCGGTCCGGGTCGTGGGTGGGCATGCTGAGCTGCAGCACGGGCACCTCGCCCCACGGGTACATGACCTTGAGCGGGACCCAGGCGCCGTGGTCGAGCCCGCGGGAGGCGTGGACGTGCACGGGCTCGTGGTCCGGCACCACGGCCGCGACCCGGGCGGCCAGCGCGCTCGCGTCCGGCGTGGGGTAGGTCATGGCGGAGTAGCGGGGGGCGAAGCCGCCGAAGTCGTACACCAGCGGGGTGCTCGCGCCGGGGGCGGACAGGCTCAGCGGCGCGGACTCCCAGTGCGCGCTGATGACGAGGATCGCCCGCGGGGTGGGCATCGACTGCGCCCAGCCGAAGAGCTGGCTGATCCACAGCGGGTCGTCGAACACCGGGGGAGCACCGTGGCTGAGGTAGAGCGACGGCAGCGGCCCGTCCTCCGGGGTCCAGGCCCGCCGCTCCCGGGCCCGGGGTGCCTCGTCACGCAGGAACGCGTCGAAGGCGGCGCCGGGCACCGGGGGGTCGATCAGGCTGGCCACGGGTACCTCCGACACAGTTGGTTGAGCGCTCAACCGATGCTAGCACCGTTCCACGTGGAACACCCCCGGCCGCGGGGGCCTACGCGGCCCCGTCCTCGGTGAGCGTGATCGCCGCGTTGACCAGGGCGAGGTGGCTCAGCGCCTGGGGCAGGTTGCCCAGGAAGTCCCCCGTCGCGGGGTCGATCATCTCGGCGTAGAGCCCGACGTCGTTGCCCGCGGCCACCAGCTCGTCCATGAGGTCGTGCGCCTCCGCGGAGCGGCCGAGGTGGTGCAGCGCGGAGACGGTCCAGAACGAGCAGGCGACGAACGTGCCCTCCTCCTGGCGCATGCCCGAGTAGCGGTACAGGTGCGGCCCGGACCCCAGCTCGCGGCGCAGCGCGTCCACGGTCGAGGCCATCCGCTCGCCGCGGTCGAACCCGGAGATGGCGTGCAGCAGGATCGAGGCGTCGAGCCGGTCCGAGCCCGGGGCCATCACGTAGGCGCCGCGCTCGGCGTCCCAGCAGTGGTCCTCGACCCAGGTGCGGATGCGGCCCGCCTCGCTGCGCCACCGGCCCGGGTCGCCGGGGACCTGCCCCACCTCGGCCAGGTGCACGGCGCACTCCAGCGCCTCCCAGCAGCCCAGCTTCGACGTCGTGTAGTGCGCCAGCTCGGGCAGCTCCCACATCCCCGAGTCCTTGCGGTGCCACGCGTCGCAGGCCTGGTCGGCGATGCTGGCCAGCAGCCGGCCGGTCGCGGCGTCGAGCACGTTGCCGCGGTCGACGAAGAGCCGGACGGTGGTGAACAGGTCGCCGAACACGCCGAGCTGCAGCTGGTCGGCCGCGGCGTTGCCGTCGACGACGGGGCCCACCCCGCGCCAGCCGGGCACGTCCGGCTCGGCGGTGCCGTCGGGCATCGTGCCGTCGAGCCGGAAGAACACCCGCGGCTGCGGGCCGTGGTCGGCGATGGTGCCCAGCAGCCAGGTGACGGCGGCGTGGGTCTCCTCGCGCAGGCCGAAGCGGAACAGCGCGGTCAGCGTGTAGGCCATGTCACGGACCCAGGCGAAGCGGTAGTCCCAGTTCTTGCCCCCGGTGAGGTCCTCGGGCAGCGAGGTGGTGGCGGCCGCGGCGATCGCCCCCGTGGGGGCGTGGATGAGCAGCTTGAGCAGCAGCGCGCTGCGGCGCACCGCGTCCTCCCAGGGCCCGTCCCACTCGAAGGCGCTCGTCCAGTCCCGCCAGTTCGCGATCGTGCGGTCCACCGCGGTGTCGATGACGGCCGGGTCGGGCAGGAACAGCGCCTCCCGGTCGGTGGCGACGAGCGCCAGCAGGTGCCGGGAGCCGGCGCCGGTGACGAGGTCGACCTCGATGTGCTGCTCGGAGACGGTGGCCTCGCACTCACCGAGGGTCCGCACCGCCAGGGTGAGGCCGTCGACGCGGAGCACCGCGCCGTGGGTGGTCTCCTGCACCCAGGGCGACACCGTGTTCAGCACCGTGCCGGGGCTGACCTCGGCGTGCATCGCGACCGAGCCCTCGAGGCCGTCGACCCGGCGCGCCAGCTCGGACCACGGCAGGCGGCCCGCCACACCGGTGTTGAGCGCGTCGGTCACCCGCACGCGGCCCGAAGCCGTGGTGAAGGTCGTGGCCAGCACGTTGGTGCCCGCCACGTACTCGCGCTCGACGGTGAAGTCCTCCACCGGCCGCAGCGAGACGAACCCGCCGTGGTCGGCGTCGAGCAGCGCCGCGAACGCGGGCGGGGCGTCGAGGTGCGGGGCGGGGAACCAGTCGATGCGTCCGTCCCGCGCCACCAGGGCGACGGTGCGGCCGTCGCCGATGGCGGCGTAGGACCGCAGGTCGGCGTACCCGGCGGGATCGCGCGGACCGCCGCCGGGAGGGGCCGCGGCGGCGGTCGCGTCGTGCTCGTGGTGAGGGTCGGTCACGGGGTCGGCATGCCGCCGTTGACGTTCAGCGTCTCGCCGCTGACGTAGCTCGACTCCTGCGAGGCCAGGAACACGTAGGCCGGCGCCAGCTCGGCCGGCTGCCCGGCGCGCCCCAGCGGGGTCTCCTGGCCGAAGCTGGGCAGGTTCTCGGCGGGCTGGCCGCCCGCGGTCTGCAGCGGGGTCCAGATCGGGCCGGGGGCCACGACGTTGACGCGGATGCCCTTCGGCGCCAGCTGCTGGGCCAGCGCCTTGCTGATGGTGTTGATGGCCGCCTTGGTGGTGGCGTAGTCGACCAGGAACGGCGCGGGCTGGTAGGCCTGGATCGAGCTGGTGTTGATGATCGAGGCGCCCTTGGGCAGGTGCGGCAGCGCCTCCTGGCAGATCCAGAACAGCGCGTAGACGTTGGTCTTGAACGTCTCGTCGAAGCTGGCCGAGGTGAGGTCGGCCAGGTCGGTCACGTTCTGCTGGCGGCCGGCGACGTTGGCGACGACGTCGATGCCGCCCAGCTCGTCGACGGTGGTGGTGACAAGCCCGCGGGCAACGGTCTCGTCGGCGATGTCGCCCGGGGCCAGCACGGCGGTGCGGCCGGCGGCGCGGACGAGCTCGGCGACCTCTTCGGCGTCGCTCTGCTCGCTGGGCAGGTAGCTGAGCACGACGTCGGCGCCCTCCCGGGCGAAGGCGATGGCGGCGGCCCGGCCGATGCCCGAGTCGGCCCCGGTGACGAGGGCCTTGCGGCCGGTCAGCTTGCCGCTGCCCACGTACGTGTCCTCGCCGTGGTCGGGGCGCGGTGACATCGCCGAGGTCAGGCCGGGACCGTCCTGGGTGTCGTCGGGGTAGTCACCGGTCTTGTACTGGGTGACCGGGTCGGTCATGGTGTGCTGCGTCGGGGTCTGCTCGGACGGGGTGTTCTCGCTCACGGCGGTGCTCCAGGTGCGGGGAGGGCCCGGCGCACGAGGTGGGTGCGCGGCGGGTCCGGGGGGCCGGGCTCCGGCCGGTGCGGCGTGGCTGCACATCGGCGGGATGGCCCGGAGGGCCTCGGCGGCGGTGCCGAGCAGCCGCGACGCTACGGGTCGGGGGCGCGGCGCGCCGGGCGAGCGTCAGCCCTGGTGGACGAGCTCGCCGCTGTAGGCGACGGGGAAGTGGATGCCGCGCTCGAGCAGGCTGTCGTTCAGGGTGAGCGCCAGCATGTCGTGCTCGCGGTCGGAGACGCCGGCCGTGCCGCGGAGCGCGGCGACCAGCTCGGTCTCGGCCATCATGCCCCCCACCCCGACGTAGGCCAGCCACAGCTGCTGGGGCTCGAGCCCGGCGAGGGCGAGCCCGGTGCGCAGCGCCCAGGCGGAGTCCGTCCCGGGGTCGGGTTCGGGGTTCACCCCCCAACGGTGGACCTCCTGGGTGGGGCTGCGCCACCCGGGTGATCACCCCACGGGGTGCGGTGCGTCGTGGACGGGCTGGCACGAGGGGCACCACCACGTGCGGCGGCGCTCGGGGTCGCCCGCCGTCTCGGCCACCACGCGCACGGTGGTGCCGCAGCGCAGGCACGGCCGCCCGGCCCGCCCGGCCACCCAGTGCTGCTCGCCGCGACGCCGCGACCCGGTGGTCACCTGGTAGGCCCCGGGGGTGTCCACGGAGTGCCGCAGCGCCCGGTGGGCGAGGGCCAGCAGCGGTGGCAGGTCGACCTGCCCGACGGGCGTCCACGGGTACGCCCCGCGCAGGAAGGCCAGCTCGTTGACCCACAGGTTGCCCAGCCCGGCCAGGTTGCGCTGGTCGAGCAGCGCGGCCACCAGCGGTCGGGCCGGGTCGGCGCCGAGGCGCCGGGCGGCCTCGGCGGTGTCCCAGTCCGGGCCCAGCACGTCGGGGCCGAGGTGGCCGACGGCACGGTGCTCCAGGCGGGTCTCGATCAGCTCGACGACGGGCATCGCGAGCGCGACCGCGGTGGGCCCGGGGGTGCCGTCGTCGGCGGTGGTGCCCAGCGAGACGCGGACCTGGGGCTGCACGCGCCGCGGCAGGACCTTGCCCGGGGCGAGCACGGTCCACGAGCCGTCCATGCGCAGGTGCGTGTGCAGCGTGGTGCCGCCGTCCAGTCGGGTGAGCAGGTGCTTGCCGCGGGGCACGGTCTCGAGCACGCGGTGCCCGGAGAGGTCGGCGGTGGCCCAGCGGGGGTGGCGGAAGTCGGTGCGCGCCAGCACGAGCCCGCTCAGCCGTGCCTGGAGCTTGCGGGCGACGAGCAGCACGCTGTCCCCCTCCGGCACGCCCTCATCATCCCGCGCCGGCCCTGTCCCCGCTCACCGGTCCCGGTACGCCGTTGGAGTGCCAGTGGCGGTCATCCGGCGGGGATGACGACCACCGGCACTCCAATTGCGGGTGTGGGGGCCGGGTCGGGGACGGGGTCAGGCGGCCTGGGGGACCTGCTGGGCGCGGGCGGCCTCACGGGCGGCGGACTCCTCGCGGGCGACGCGCTCGGGGTCGACCCCGCCGCGGGGCGTGCCGTTCCAGGGCATGGCCAGCCGGATGATCTTCCCCGCCACCGAGCCGAGCTGGGAGCGCAGCCCGCCGGTGTTGTACGGCAGGTCGTAGCGCTCGCAGATCGCCTTGACCTCCTCGGCCATCGCGCTGTAGCGCCGCGCCGGGATGTCGGGGAACAGGTGGTGCTCGATCTGGAAGCTGAGGTTGCCCGTCATGACGTGGAACAGCGGGCTGCCGGTGATGTTCGCCGAGCCCAGCAGCTGGCGCAGGTACCACTGGCCGCGGCTCTCGTCCTCGATCTCCTCCTCGGTGAACGTGGCCACACCGTCGGGGAAGTGCCCGCAGAAGATGATGGAGAACGTCCACACGTTGCGGACCAGGTTCGCGGTCACGTTGCCCGCAAGCGTGATCGGGAACAGCGGGCCGGACAGGGCGGGGAACAGGACGTAGTCCTTGGCGACCTGCTTGACGGCCTTGCGGCCCATCCGCTTGCGGACGTCGGCGTAGTCCTCCCAGCGCGTCTCGCCGCTGAGCAGCTTGTCCACCTCGAGGTCGTGGAACCACACGCCCCACTGGAAGAACAGCATCAGCGCGACGGCGTAGACGGGGTTGCCCAGGTAGTAGGGATGCCACGGCTGGCTCTCGCTCATCCGCAGGATCCCGTAGCCCACGTCGCGGTCCTTGCCGACGACGTTGGTGTAGGTGTGGTGCAGGTAGTTGTGGGAGTGCTTCCAGTTCGCCGACGGCGCGGCGGTGTCCCACTCGAAGACCAGGCTGTTGAGCACGTCGTCGCGCATCCAGTCGTACTGGCCGTGCATGACGTTGTGCCCGATCTCCATGTTGTCCAGGATCTTCGCGACGCCGAGCGCCCCGACCCCGGCGATGAACGCGGGCGGGAAGATGCCGACGGCGAGCAGGCCGCGGCCGAGCAGCTCGAGCTTGCGCTGCTTGTCCACGACGGCGCGCAGGTAGTCCGCGTCGTCCTCCCCGAGGGACTCGACGACCCGGCGGCGCAGCGCGTCGAGCTCCTCGCCGAGGGCCGTCACCTGCTCGGGCGTCAGGTCGGGGCGGCCGTTCTCGCGGGCCGCGCGGTGGGCCTCGTTGCGGCGCGGCAGCAGCGCGGTGTCGGCGGGCAGCACCTCGCCGGAGAGCGGGGCGCGGCCGTCGCTGCGGCGCAGCAGCGGGTCGCGCAGCAGGGTCTGGATCCCGGAGATCAGGAACACGGGGTGCCTCCTCGAGAAGCGTTGTGAGAGCGTGGGTCTACAGGTCGATGGTGACGTCGCCGCCGACCGGGACGCTGACGCAGAGCTGGATGTCGGCCTCGGCCTCGGTGGTGGTCTCGCCGGTGTGCAGGTGCCGCGTGGTGCCCGCGGTCTTGCGCCGGGTGCAGGAGAAGCAGATCCCCATCCGGCAGCCGTACGCCGGGCTCAGGCCGAGGGCCTCGGCCTGCTCGAGCAGGGGCCGGCCGGAGTTGGCCGCGCTCGCACCGCTGGCGGAGAAGCTCACCTCGCCGGTGATCTCCCCGTCGGTGGGCACGATGGCCGCGGGCGGGTCGAACTGCTCGGCCTCGATCGCGACGCCCTCGGCCTCGGCGAGTGCGCGCACCTCGGAGACCAGCCGCGCCGAGCCGCAGACGTAGACCCCGGCGCGCCGCCAGTCGGGGACGAGCGCCTCGAGCTGCGCGGGGCTGAAGTGCCCCCGCACCCCGTCGGGGTGCTCGTCGGACCGGGTGGTGACGCGGACCAGCCGCAGGCCGGGGTGGTCGTCGGCGAGGTCGCGCAGCTCGTCGTGGGCCGGGACCTCGTCGAGCGTGCGCGTGTAGTGCAGGAACGTCACCCGGCCGGCGTCCCCGCCGTCGGCGCGGCCCTCGTCGACCAGCGTGCGCAGGATGGACAGCACCGGGGTGATGCCGCTGCCGCCGGAGACCAGCAGCACGTGCTCGGGCCGCGCGTCGGGGAGCACGAACGTGCCCTGGGCCTGGGTGAGGTCGACGACGTCGCCGGGGGCCAGGCGCTCGTGCAGGTGGCCCGAGACCGCGCCGGGGCGGCCGTCGTCGGTCCGGCCGAGCCGGGCGGTGAGCTCGAGCAGGCCGTCGGTGGCGTGCTGGGAGGTGGTGACGGAGTAGCAGCGGCTGCGTCGGACGCCCGCCACGAGCACGGTGAGGACCACGTGCTGCCCGGCGACGTGACCACGCCAGTTGCCATTGGGGCGCAGCGAGACGGTGACGCTGCCGGGGGTCGAGCGGTCGACCTCGGTGACGGTGGCGCGGACCTCGCGCAGCGACCAGGTGGGGTCGACCAGCTCGAGGTAGCGGTCGGGCGACTGCGGGTAGGCGAGCCGCTCCAGCAGCGGCACGGCGAGGCGGCCGAGCAGGCTGCGGCGCGGGTTCGCGGGCCGCGGCGGCCTAGGGTTGGCGGGTGCCCCACCGCGCGGCGGGGTCGCCCCGGCGCTGGTCGGGCTCGGGCGCGGCGGGGACGATGATGGGACGACGGTCGTCGGCACGGGGTCACCACCTCGGGTGTCGGGACTCGGCAGGAGTGATCAGCGAACACCTGTTCACCGAAACCGACGGTACGCAGGGGAGGGCCCGATGGCCAGGGGTAGCGCGCGCGGAGCCGGTGACGTCGGTCTCGCGACGCCGGTCACCGGACGCGCGGCCCCGGACGAGGGCGTCACCCGGGAGGAGCGCAAGGCGCGGACCCACCGCGCCCTGCTCGACGCGGCGCTGGAGATCTCGGCCGAGCACGGCTTCGCCGGCACCAGCCTGCGCGCGGTGACCAAGGCCGCGGGCATCGTGCCCACGGCCTTCTACCGCCACTACGCGAGCATGGACGCGCTCGGCGAGACCCTCGTCGAGGAGTCGTTCTCCACGCTGCGCCGCATGATGCGCGCGATCCGGTCGGAGGGCATCCAGCCGGGCGCCCTCATCGAGGGGTCCGTCGACGTGCTGGCCGACTGGGTGGGCTCGCACGAGGCGCACTTCCAGTTCATCGCCCGCGAGCGCTCCGGCGGCTCCGCCGTCATCCGGGCGTCGGTGCAGCGCCAGCTGCGGGTGTTCGTCTCCGACCTCTCCGCCGACCTGCTGGTGTTCCCGCCCCTGCGGGACTGGCGCGAGCGCGACCGCTACCTGCTGGCCGAGGTCATCGTGAACCAGGTCGTCGCCACCACCGAGCGGCTCATCGACGCCACCGACCCGCGGGAGACGGTGCTGGCCGACTCCGGCCGTCAGCTGCGGATGGTCGTGGCCGGCCTGGAGCACTGGCGCAGCCAGCCCTGACCCACGCGCAGCCCGCCCTGACCCGACGGGGCGACACGCGCGTCAACAGCGGCGTTGACATCCACCGTTGCCAACCGGTGTGACCGCGGGCACAGTGATCACATGAGCATCCTGGGCACGCGCGTCGTGCGCACGGAGGACCCGACGTTCCTCACCACCGGTGGCACCTACACCGACGACCTCGTCGAGGAGCAGCTCACCGGGGCGCTGCACCTCACGTTCGTGCGCTCGCCCGCCGCGCACGGCCGCATCACCTCCATCGACACCACCGAGGCGCTCGCCGCCCCCGGCGTCGTCGCGGTGGTCACCGGGGCGGACCTCACCGGGCTGACGCCGCTCGCCCCGGCGTTCCCGTTCTACAACCAGGAGATGGTCCGGCCCTGGCTGGCCACCGATGTGGTGCGCTTCGTCGGGGAGCCGGTGGCCGCGGTGCTCACCGAGGAGCGCTACCAGGGCGAGGACGCCGCGGAGCTCGTCGAGGTCGACATCGACCCGCTGCCCGCCGTCGTCAGGCCGGCCGACGCCGCGTCCGACGCGACGCTCGTGCACGAGTCGGCGGGCACCAACACCGTCACCACCTACGGCGAGCCCGCCCCCGCCGGGATGTTCGACGGCTGCGAGGTGGTCGTCTCCGAGGCGATCGTCAACCAGCGCGTCGCGCCCGTGCCGCTCGAGGCGCGCGCCGCGGCGGCGGCCTGGGGCGACGACGGCCGGGTCACGCTGTTCTGCTCCAACCAGGGCGCGCAGCAGGTCAAGGCCGAGGTCGCGGGCTGGCTCGGCGTCGACCCGCAGACCATCCACGTCCGCACGCCCGACGTCGGCGGCGGGTTCGGCGCCAAGATCGGCGCGGACCCGGAGTTCGCCCTCGTCGCGTGGCTCGCGAAGCACGTCGGCCGGCCCGTCCGGTGGGCGGAGAGCCGCTCGGAGAACCTCACCGGCCTGGTGCACGGCCGCGGGCAGGACCAGCGCGTCACCATCGGCGGCACCCGGGACGGCGACGTCACCGCCTACTCGCTGGAGATCCTGCAGGACTCGGGCGCCTACCCGCGGGCGGGCGCGGTGCTGCCGACGCTGACGATGATGATGGCGCCGGGGGTGTACGAGATCGACACCGTGCACTCCTTCGCCCGCAGCGTCGTCACGAACACCACGTCCACCGCGCCCTACCGCGGCGCGGGCAGGCCGGAGGCCACCGCCGCGATCGAGCGGGCCATGGACCTCTTCGCCGCGGAGATCGGGATGGACGCCGCCGAGGTGCGGCGCCGCAACCTCGTCGCCCCCTTCGGCGAGCCCCGCCCCAACGGTGCGGGCGCCACCTACGACTGCGGTGACTACGTCGGCGCGCTCGACAGGCTCCTCGCCGGCGCCGGGTACGACGAGCTGCGCGCCGAGCAGGCCCGCCGTCGCGAGTCCGGGGCCGTCACGCAGCTCGGCATCGGGGTCAGCCTGTACGTCGAGATCACCGGTGCCGCCCCCAGCGGCACCGGCGAGGAGGCGGAGGTCGAGGTGCACGCCGACGGCACCGCCACGGTGCTGACGGGCACGTCGCCGCACGGCCAGGGCCACGGCACCGCGTGGGCGATGCTGGCCAGCGACCGCACCGGCATCCCCATGGACAAGATCACCGTGGTGCACGGCGACACCGACCGCGTGCCCAACGGCGGCGGGACGATGGCGTCGCGCAGCCTGCAGCAGGGCGGTGCCGCGGTGCACCAGGCCGCCGGCGAGCTCGTCGAGCTGGCCCGCAAGCGCGCCGCCGAGCGGCTCGAGGCCAACCCGGACGACCTGGTCATCGACGTGACGATGGGCGGGCTGCGGGTGCAGGGCACCGACGCCGGCGTCAGCTACGCCGACCTCGCCGCCGAGGAGCCGCTGCTGGTGCGCACCACGTTCACCGCCAACGCCCCGACGTTCCCGTTCGGTGCCCACCTGGCCGTGGTCGAGGTCGACACCGGCACCGGCAAGGTGGTGCTGCAGCGGGTGGTCACCGTCGACGACGCGGGCCGCGTGCTGAACCCGCTGCTCGCGGAGGGCCAGCGCCACGGCGGCATCGCCCAGGGCGCGTCGCAGGCGTTGTTCGAGGAGGTCCTCTACGACGACGACGGCAACCCGCTGACCTCGACGCTGGCGGACTACCCCTTCCCCTCCGCGGCCGAGCTGCCCAGCTACGAGCTGCTCGACATGGCCACCGACACCCCGATGAACCCGTTGGGCGCCAAGGGCATCGGGGAGTCCGGCACCGTCGGCTCCACCCCTGCGGTCCACAGCGCCGTGGTCGACGCCGTCGGCCACCTCGGCGTCCGCCACATCGACATGCCCACCACCCCGGAGAAGGTCTGGCTCGCGATCCAGGCCGCCACCGCTCGCGAAGGAGCGAACGCCTGATGGACGTCACCATGACGGTGAACGGCACCGAGTCCACCCACGACGTCGAGCCGCGCACGCTGCTCGTGCACCACCTCCGCGAGACCCTGGGGCTGCGTGCCGCCAACGTCGGCTGCGACACCTCGAGCTGCGGGGCGTGCACCGTGCTCGTCGACGGCACCGCGGTGAAGTCGTGCACCGTGCTCGCCGCGCAGACCGACGGTTGCGCGGTGACCACCGTGGAGGGCCTCGCCGAGTCCGACGGGACGATGCACCCGGTGCAGGCCGCCTTCCGCGCCGAGCACGGCCTGCAGTGCGGCTTCTGCACCCCCGGGATGGTGATGGCCAGCGTCAGCCTGCTGCAGGACAACCCGGACCCGACGGAGCGGCAGGTGCGGGAAGGCCTGGAGGGCAACCTCTGCCGCTGCACCGGCTACCACAACATCGTGCAGGCCGTGCTCTCCGCGGCTGGCACGGGCCAGGGGGCCTCGGCATGATCCCGTCCGCGTTCGACTACGTCCGGGCCGACTCCGCGGAGCACGCGCTGAGCCTGCTGGCCGAGCACGGGGACGAGGCCAAGCTGCTGGCCGGCGGGCACTCGCTGCTGCCGCTGATGAAGCTGCGCCTCGCGGTGCCCTCGGTGCTCGTCGACATCGCCCGCATCGACGACCTGCGCTACGTCCGGGTGGAGGGCGACGAGGTGGCCATCGGCGCGCTGACCCGCGACCGGGAGCTCGAGTCCTCCGACGTGCTGCGCGCGGAGTGCCCGCTGCTGGCCCACGTGGCCTCGCAGGTGGGGGACCCGCAGGTCCGCGCCCGCGGCACCCTCGGCGGCTCGCTCGTCCACGGTGACGCGGCGTCCGACCTGCCCACGGCGGTGCTCGCGCTCGGCGGCAGCATGGTCGTCCAGGGGCCGCAGGGCACCCGGACAGTGGCGGCCACCGACTTCTTCCAGGGCTTCTTCACCACGGCGGTCGGCGAGGACGAGCTGCTCACCGAGGTCCGGGTGCCGCGGACGGGCAGCGCGGGCTGGGGGTACGAGAAGTTCACCCGCCGCGCCAACGACTGGCCGATCGTGTCGGTCGCCGCGATCGACGGCCGGGTCGCGATGGCGAACTGCGGGCCGACCGTGCTTCGGGCCGCGGCGACCGAGGAGGCGCTCGCCGGCGGGGCCTCGGCGGCCGACGCCGCGGCCGTGGCCGACGAGGGGACCTCGCCGTCGGCCGACATGCACGGCGGCGTCGAGTACCGCCGCCACCTCATCCGCACCCTGACCCAGCGGGCCCTGGAGACGGCCGCCGCCTGACCGCTCCCCGCACCGCGATGCACCCGTCTTCGTCGGGCCCGGCGTGGCACGCGGGTCTAGCGTCCGCGCCATGACCACCTCGCGTGACCTGCGATGAGCGACCGCACCGACGACCCCACCCACGCGGACCGGCGCCCCGAGCAGGACCTCACCGGCTCGGAGAGCTTCACCGCCGAGCCCGGCGAGCGGGACGACAGCGAGCTCGAGGAGACGTTCGACAAGATCCTCGACGACGGGGAGGAGCGGCTCGACCGGCCGCTGCTGCCGCTGCTCTCCACCGGCTTCCTCGGCGGCGTCGACGTCGGGGTGGGGGTGCTGACGTACCTGGTGGTCAAGGAGCAGACCGGCAGCTCGCTGCTGGCCGCGCTGGGCTTCACGGTCGGGTTCATCGCCCTGCTGCTGGCCAACAGCGAGCTGTTCACGGAGAACTTCCTCGTCCCGGTGATCGCCGTGGTCTCCCGCGACGGGTCGGTGCGCCAGCTGGTGCGGCTGTGGGGGGTGAGCCTGGCCGCGAACCTCGTCGGGGGCCTGGCCATGGCGGCGATGATCATCGTGGCGCTGCCGTCGGTGCGGGAGACCGCGATCGAGACGGGGCTGCACTACGCCGAGCTGGGCACCACGTGGCGGGCGTTCTTCCTCGCCGTGCTCGCCGGGGCCGTCATCACCCTGCTGACCCGGATGCAGACCGCGACCGAGTCGGTGGGCGCGAAGCTGGTGGCCGCGGTGGCCTTCTCGTTCGTCCTGGTGGGCACGCAGCTGTTCCACTCGGTGCTCGACTCGATCTTCCTGTTCACCGGACTGCTCACCGGCGAGTCGCCGTACGGCTGGCTGAGCTGGCTCGACGCGCTGTGGCTCTCCGCGCTGGGCAACGTCCTCGGCGGGGTGGTCCTGGTGACCGGGGTCCGGCTGCTGCGGGTGCCGCACCGCGTCGAGGAGGAGCGCACCTAGCCCCGTCACCCCCAGCGGTCCCCGTGGGCCCCGACCAGCTCGACGGCGGGGACCGACCTGCGGGCGGGTCGGCCGTAGAAGCGGTTGGCCGCCAGCACGTACCGGCCCGGGTCGGTCATCCGGTCGGCGACCACCCGGTGCGGCCACCCCGGCAGGTCCACCGCGTCCCCGGAGCGCAGGACGAGCCCCCGGGCGACCCGGGCACCGACGGTCTGGAGCACGCCGTGGGCCACCCGTGCCGAGAGCCCCCGCACCAGCAGCTCGGGGTGGCCCAGCCCGGTGAGCCCCGTCGTGTACGTGAACGCGCCGGGCTCCGTCGTCGCCGGTCCCGTCCGCGCCCGCCGCGCCCCCTCGGCGTCGCACCGGTCGCAACCGCAGGTGCCCACGTGGGTGACGAGCCAGCCGTGGCGGGCGACCACCTCCGCCGTCCTGGCGTCCTCCTGGTCCAGCCACGCGACCGTCCCGGCCCGCTGCTCCCACCTCGACACCGCGAACCCCCTCCCGGTCACCCCCGTGGCGACACAGCTCGGAGGATGCGCGGGGCCCCCGACAGAACTGCCGATGAGCCGGGGTCGTCGGGGTGGTCTGGTCGACTGCACCCCAGACCGCACCCCCGGACCCCAGGAGACCCTCGTGCGCCTGCTCACTGCCGGCCTGTTCCACTCCGTCGACGGCGTCGTCGAGTCGCCGCACCTGTGGCAGCTCGACGCGTTCGACGACGAGCTCGGCGCCGCCATGGGCGCCTTCATCTCCGCCACCGGCACCGCCGTGCTGGGCCGGGTCGGCTACGAGCAGTGGTCGCAGCACTTCCCAACCTCCGACGACCCGTTCGCCGGGTTCATTAACCCGGTCGAGAAGCTCGTCGCCAGCCGCACCCTGAGCGGCCCGCTGCAGTGGCAGAACGCCCGGCTGATCGAGGGCGACGCGATCGAGGCCCTGACCGCGCTCAAGCAGGGCGACGGGCCCGACGTCGCGCTCGTCGGTGGGGTCTCGCTGGTCCGGCAGTGCCTGTTCGCCGGCATCCTCGACCGGCTCACCCTCATGACCCACCCCGTGGTGGCCGGGGCCGGGCGGCACCTCTTCGAGCCGGGGGACCCGGTCACCCCGCTCGAGCTGGTCGGCCTCGAGCGCACGAGCCGGGGCAACGTGCTGGCCGAGTACCGGCTCGCGCCGCGCTGAGGCGTGCGCCCCCGCGGCTCGGTGCGCAGGATGGGGGCGTGGACCTGCGCGCCGAGATCGTCGGCTACCTCTGCGACGAGGCGCTGACCGTCGAGCCCGCCTGGTCGCTGCGCCTCGACGACGAGGTGCTGTGGTGGCCGTCGGACCTGCCGCAGCGCATCCACGTCCGGCGCACCCGACCACCGGGGGCGGCCGAGGTCGTCGTCGACGTGGAGACCGACGTGCTGCGCGGCGTCCCGTCGTTGGACGAGGACGTGGCCCGGGCGCTCAACGCCAGCGGCTGGTCCAACGCGCTCTCCACCCTGTCGGTGGGCCCTGACGGGGTGCTGCGGCTGCACTGCGCGCTGCGGGTCACCCAGCACTCGGTGCGCTCGCTGCGGCGGTGGCTGGCCTGGCTCGCCGCGTGCCAGGCCGCCGACGCTCTGGTGTGGTCCGACGCCACCACGGTGCTCGGGGTGGAGGCCGAGCGGGCCGTCGGTGCCCACCCCACCAGCGGGACGCGCCCCGACACCGCACCCGCGCTGGCGCTGCGGCGCTCGCTCGTCGAGCGCGGTGAGCTCATCGGCCCCGGCGTGGGCCACGCCACCGTCGTCGCCGGGCTGGCGCGGCTCGACGGGGGCGACCCGGTGGCGGGCGAGGACGGGGCGGCCGTGACCACCCAGCGGTGGGTGGTGGCCTCCGCGCACCCCACCCGGTGGGCGGACCGGGGCCGGCTCACCACGTCGGCCTGGCTGGAGGACGACCAGGACTACGGGCCCGCGGTGGTGGTCCGCACCGAGCCGCCGTGGGCGGTGCCGCCGGAGCTGGCGGTGACGATCGCGGCCGGGGCCAACGAGGTGCCGCGGGGCTCGTCGGCGATGACGACGCTGGGCACGTGGCTGGCCCGGCCGGACGCGCCCGGCCTCGCGGTGCGGACCGTGCTGCCGCTGGGGCTGGTCGAGGCGCAGACCCGCGAGGCCCTGGCCGGGGCGGTCGCCTTCGTCGCGCGGGCCCAGTCCGACCAGGCGACGGACCTGGTGAGGGTGGTGGAGGCGATGAGCCCCGACGGCGGTCGGCCCGAGGGAGGCGCCGAGGACGACGGGCCCGACCCCTACCTCCGATGACCCCTCAGCCGGCGAGCAGGGCGACCGTGGTCGCGACGACGCAGACCGGCGCCGCCCAGACCAGGCCGACGGCGACGGCCCGGGCGTCCGGGGAGCGCCGCGCCAGCAGCACGCCCACCGCGGCACCGAGCAGGGCGAGCACCGGGGCGGCCACGAGCGCGCCCACCCGGACGGGGTCGTCGGGGACGAGGCTGACGGCGACCGTGATGACGACGACCACGACGAAGGCTACGGCACCGAGGGCCCACCGGACGGGGGGTGGGCCGGCGGGGACCGGTCCCGGCCACGGCGTCACAGGCTGACCCCCGCGGCCAGCAGCAGCCCCAGCCCGAGGGCGGACACCGCCGGCGCGGCCAGCAGGCCGAGGGCGACGGCGTCCGCGGTGGGGCGGGTGCGGCCCAGCGCCAGGCTCACGGTGACCCCCACCGCGAGGAGGACCAGCACCAGCGGGACGAGCACGAACCACAGGAACACCGACAACGCCGCCACGGGCACCCCCAGGAGGCCGAGGCCCAGCGCCACGGCGGCCCCGACCCACCAGCGCGGTCGGGTGCCGGCCACCCCCGGCGGCGGGGGCCCGGGCGGTGGGCCGGGGTAGGGACGGCCGGGGTACGGGCGGCCGGGGTGGTGGGGCGGCTCGGCGGGCAGCACGGCTCAGCGGACCACGGGGGCTCGCGGGACGACAAGTCCGCCGCGGCTGTCGACCGTCGGGTAGGGCTGGTTGGGCAGCGGGTACTCGTAGAACGAGTCGCCGCGCGTGGACGGGTACTGCAGCAGGTCGTCCAGGAACGGGTCGTGGCCCTGGTCGGGGTGGTGCTGGGTGCGGAAGTCGTCGAGGTCGCCGGGGTGGGGACCGACGGGCACCGTGGGCTGCGGCAGGCCGACCATCGGCCCGGCGCCCAGCGGGAGCTCGTTCTCCGGGCGCTGCAGCAGCGGTGCTCCGGTCTGCCCGTCGCGGTCCTGGTAGACCTCCCACGACGGGAAGCGGGTCACCGCTCCGTTGACCTCGGCGGGCCCGGTACCGCCGTGCGGGTCGATGAGCAGGTCCCCGCGGACGGAGACGTGGTTGTCCGCCGCGATCTCCGGTGCCAGGGGGTTGGTGGCGTCGACCCGCAGCCGGACCCGGCCCTGCGGGTCCTGCTCGATCCCGACGCTCGGGTCGCCGATGTCGGCGTCGCCGCCCGTCGAGTGGGACGCGTTCTGCCGCACCACCACCACGCCGTTCTCGTAGTCGACGTCGAAGCTGACCCGGCCGTCCTCGGCGGACGCGCCCGGGGAGAACCCGCGGTCGTCCCCCTCGTCGTGACCGCCCGCGGAGAACGGGTTGAGCTCGTCGTCGGCGGAGATGAACGCGTCGCCGTGGACCACGCCGGCGCCGGGCACCGGGGTGATGCGCATGACGACGACGCGGGCGTTGGGGTCGGTGTTGGTGGCGTCGGAGCCCTGCACGTCGAGCGCCTGCGCCATGCGGCGGTCGGCCGGGGTGACGGGGTCGTGGCCGTAGACCGACCGGAAGAACGCGCCCTCGCGGAGCTCGCGGTCCCCGGGCTGGTCCACCGGGCCCGCGTCCGCACGGACGATCCCGGGCAGGGCCCGCAGCACCTCGCCCTGCGCGCCGAGGACCTGCTCGTAGCCGCGGATCACCTGCTCCATGGCGTCGATGAGGCCCAGCGCCTGCTCGCGCAGCGGGTTGGTCAGCGAGAGCAGGAGGTCCTGCGCCTCCGACTCGAGGTCGACCCCGGTGACCTTGTCGACGGCCCAGTTCAGGACGCCCGCGCCCGGGACGGTCGCGTTCAGCACGTCGCGCACCCGGTCGAGGGCGCTGTCCAGTGCCCGGCTCAGCCCCTCGGAGACGCCGAGGATGCGGTGCCCCTCGGCCTGGGCCTGCTCCAGCGCGGTGGCCACCGTGGTGAGCGACGACGCCGAGGCCTGCAGCTGCTGGCCCTGCTCGCGGCGCTGGGCGACGGTGGTGCGCAGGGTCTGCAGGGCGGCCGTCGCGGCCTCGCCCTGCCACGCGCCGGCGAGGGCCGTGGCCGCGGCCTCGACGTTCCCGGCCTGCGTCGCGAGCTCGGCCCCGCCGCTCGTGCAGGCCTCCGCCCGGGTGTGGAGGTCGCCCGGGTCACCGGCGTCGACGCGGGCGACGAGCTCGGCGACGTCCTGCAGGCCGAAGTAGTGGAAGACGTTGGTCACCGCGGACCCCCGGCCCGTCCCTGCCCCGGCGCCTCGTCGATGCCCGAGGCGCCGTCGGTGTCGGCACCGCGGTACCGCGTGGCGGTCGCCCGCAGCAGGTCGGCCTGGTGGTCGAGCTGCTCGGCGGAGGCGACGAGGTCCTCGAACCGGGTCTGCGCCCAGTCGTAGTGGGCCTGCCCGAACGCGGCCGCGGCCTGCACGTCCCCGACCCTCGGCTGGGTCAGGCAGCGGCCCTCCAGCGACGTCCCGACCTGCTCCACCGCGGCGGCGGCGGCGACCAGCGCCCGCGCGGCCTCGTCGAGCGCGTCGGGGGTGACGTCGAGCGGTGAGCCCATGGGTCCTCCTCGTGACGGTCGGCGTCCGGGGTTGTGACGTGCGCCGGGCGCGCGCGGTTCCCCCGGGCGGTGCGCCCGGGTCCTGGATACCGTGCCCTGTGACCCGCCCCCAGATCGCGACCGCCCCCTGATGGCCCGCTGCCTCGTCACCGGTGCCTCCGGCTACGTCGGGTCCCGCCTGGTCGCAGCGCTGCTGCGGGCCGGGCACGACGTCGTCGCCGCCGGCCGCGACCCCGGCGGGCTGCGCCGCTTCGACTACGCCGACCGGGTGGACCGCGTCCGCCTCGACGTGGCCGACGAGGACTCCCTGGCCCCGGCGCTGGCCGGGGTGGACGTCGCCTACTACCTGGTCCACGCCATCGGTCAGGGCGACTTCCGCGCCAAGGACCGCGACGGTGCCCGCGCGTTCGCCACCGCCGCCCGCCGCGCGGGGGTGTCCCGCGTGGTCTACCTGGGCGGGCTGACCCCGGCCGACGAGGAGCTCAGCGAGCACCTGGCCAGCCGCTGGGAGGTCGGCGAGGTGCTGGCCGAGCACGGGCCGGAGCTGGTGTGGGCCCGAGCCGGGGTGGTCCTGGGGGCGGGCTCCGCGTCCTACGAGGTGGTCCGGTACATGGGGGACTGGCTGCCGGTCATCCCCGTGCCCGGGTGGCTGCGCTCGCGGGTGCAGCCGATCGCGGTGGACGACGCGCTGCGCTACCTCGTGGCGGGCGCCGATGTGCTGCCCCCCGGCGGGTACGACCTCGGCGGCGCGGAGGCCCTGCCCTACGTCGACCTGGTCTCGCGGTACCTGCGGGTGGCGGGCCAGCGGCGGCTGCGGGTCCCCGTCCCGGTGCCCGTGCCGCTGCCGCTCGCGTCCTGGGTGGCGTCGCGGCTGACCCCGGTGGCCGGGGAGATGGTGGCCGACCTGGTGGCGTCGCTGTCGAACACCATGGTCTGCGACGACGACCGGGTGGCCGAGCTGGTGCCCGGGGAGCGCACCACGATCGACGACGCGCTGCGCCGGGCCCGGGTGGGCTCGCAGCTGCGCCGCGACCGGCTGCCCGGCGTGCTGGCCCTGCCCGACCCGCTGCGCCTGGCCCGCACCGACGCCGACTGGGCCCACCGCGCCCGCGCGTGACGTGGTAGCGCCCGCGCGTGACGTGGCTGCGCCCGCGCTCGTGTGTGATTCCTGCACCCAGGACGCGAGGTCCCGTTCACACCCCCCGGGCTGTCGGGGGGCCGGCGTAGACCTGCGGGCGTGGACACGGGGGACCGGCTGCTCGCAGCCCTGACCGACGGCATCGTCGACGACGCGTGGGCGGTGCGGACGCCCGACGCCGTGCGGTGGTGGGCCGACGACCTGGCGCAGGTGGTGCGGGTGACGGTGTCGTCGTCCGGCCGGGTGCTCGTCCGCGCGGAGACCGAGGTGGCCCGCGCCGTCCCCGGCCGCACCCAGCGGGTGGCGGAGGTGCTGCGGTGGTTCAACCACGACTGCCCGCTGTCGATCCTCACGGTGGGCCACGACGGCATCGTGCGGCTGGCCCTCACCGCGCGGCTGGTGCCCGACGACCCGGTCCTGGGGTGGGTGCGGTGGCTGCTGGCCTGCCAGGTGACCGACGCCGTGGCCTGGGCCGAGCTGGCGGAGGTGCTCGACGGCGAGCCCGCCACCTCGCACCACCCCTGCGGTCCACGCGACCTGGTGGGGGCGGCGCTGGGGCTGGCGCGCACCGTCACCGACCGGTCCTGGGCGCGCCTGGACGTCGTCGACCCGGCGTGGGTGGGCGACGCCCTCGCCGCGACGTCCGGTGCCTCACCCCGGTGGGCGGGGCCGGGCCGGGACACCGTGCTGGTGCCGTGGCTGCTGCGCGCCGGGGCGGACGCCCGCTGGGCGGACCGCGACGCCCTGGCCCAGTCCGCCTGGCAGGAGCTCGACCCCGACTACGGCCCCGCCCTGGTCGTGCGCACCGTCGTGCCGTGGGCGGTGCCGCCGGTGTACTCCGGGCCGCTCGTGCGGGGCCTCAACGCGCAGGGCCGCCACCGGGCCGCGTCGGGTATCCGCAGCAGCTGGCAGGCGCTGGAGCAGCGGCCCGGCGTCGCGCTGCGCCAGGTCCTGCCGCTGGGCGTGCTGGGTGACGCCGTGGGCGCCGGGCCCGCCGTGGTGACCGACGCGGTGCGCCGGACCCTGCTCGCGCAGCAGGTCCAGGTGCTCGAGCTGACCCCCGTGGTCGAGCAGTACCTGCCCACCCCGGCCGGCGCCGACCCGTGGCTGACGCGCCCGCGTCAGCGCCAGGCGAACACCGGCTGCTCGTAGTGCGCCACGCGGGTGGCCCGGCCGTGCAGGCCGACCTCGGTGAACTGGTGCACCACCGCGGCGGTCGGGGCGTGGACCCAGCCACCCAGCAGCGGCAGCCGGATCACCGGCCGGTCGGACTCCGGGATGGTGAGCAGCTCGGGGGCCACGTCGAGGTCGGCCAGCGGGACGACGTGCACCCGGGCGACCTCGGACTCCTGGGCCGTGAAGCTGCCGTCGTGCTCGCCCGCCCACACCACCACCGGGCTCATGACGTAGCCGGAGCGGGTGGGGTAGTCGTCGAGCCGGCCCAGCACGGCCTCGCGGCCCAGGACCACCCCGGTCTCCTCCGCGAGCTCGCGCAGCGCCGCACCGGTGACGTCCTCCCCGGGCTCGCGCCGCCCGCCCGGCAGCGCCCACTGCCCGGCGTGCGCGCGCAGCCGCGGCGCGCGGCGGGTGATGAGCAGGCTCGGGCCGGCCGCGGCGAGCACCACGCACAGCGCGACCGAGGCCGGGCGGCGGCCGTCGAGGTCGGCGGCGCGCCACCGGAAGCCCGCGAGGTGCCCGGCGAGCTCGCCCCGCAGGTCGCCCGGCGGGTCGCCGCGCCGGTCCCGGCTCACGCGTCCTGGGTCGCGGCGGGGGCCGGGCTGCAGGCGGGGGACGCCTCGCCGGTGACGGACCCGACGACGGCGGCCGCGACGTCGCGCAGCTTGCGGTTGGTGTCCTGGGACAGCTGCACCAGCAGGGCGAACGCCCCGTCCGGGTCCAGGCCGCGCTGGCCCATGAGGATGCCCTTGGCCTGCTCGATGCCGGCCCGGGACGCCATGGCCTGCCGCAGCTGCGCCACCTCCTGCTGCAGGGCCGCCGCCAGCTGCGAGGTGTGGACGGGCCCGCGCACCAGCTCGACCAGCTCGGCGGGCGGCTCGTCGCCGCCGAGCTCGTGGTGCAGCTCGATGGCCCGCACCAGCTGCAGGTGCACGGAGGTGACGTCCCGGGCGCGGTGGACCAGCGCCTCGAGCGCGCCGTCGGGCCCGGTCAGCGGGCTGACCTCAACCGACCAGTAGCGCACCGCGAGCCGGGACGGGTCGTCCGGGTCGGGGAAGTCGTAGCGGGCGACGCCGAGGACGGTGGTGCTCCCGGTCCGCAGCACCTCGGCGTAGCCGGCGAGCATGCGGTCCCCCGCGTCGGGGTCCTCGTCGCGCGGCTCGAGCAGGCTGGCCACCGGACGGCCGACGAGGTCGGGGAGCTCGAGGCCGAGCAGCCCGGTGTACGTGGCGTTGGCGTCGACGACGAGCAGGTCGCGGTCGAGGACCACGATCGCGTCGGGCAGGGCGTCGAGCACCCGGGAGCGGTCCGACGTCACCACACACCTCCAGGCTGGCTCGCGCCCCACGTCGTGCCGAGCGGGGCGCGCCACCCGACGACACCGTCTCGGTGGCGCACAACCGATCCTATCGGTCGTCACGGCCCGGTCGTCGCCACCCGTCCCCGGTCGCGGCCTAGCCTCACGACGGTGAGCGCCGACGCCGTCACCCCCTTCACGCTGGACGTCCCGCAGGCCGACCTCGACGACCTGGCCGAGCGGCTCGCGCGCACCCGCTGGGCCGGGCTGCTGCCCGGGGAGCAGGACCTCGGGGTGCGGCCCGACGCGCTGCGCGAGCTGGCCGGGTACTGGGCCCACGGCTACGACTGGCGCGTGCAGGAGGCGTGGCTCAACGGCTTCGACCAGCTCACCACCACCATCGACGGCCAGCGGGTGCACGCGCTGCACGTCCGGTCCCCCGAGCCCGACGCGTTGCCGCTGGTGCTCAGCCACGGCTGGCCCGGCTCGGTCGTCGAGTTCGGCGACGTCCTCCGCCCACCGACCCCCGTGCGCACGGCGGCGACCCGGCCGACGCGTTCCACGTCGTCGCCCCGTCGCTGCCCGGCTACGGCCTGTCGGGCCCGACGGACGGCCCCGGGTGGGACGTGCGCCGCATCGCCTCCGCGTTCGCGACCCTCATGGCCCGGCTGGGCCACGACCGCTACGGCGCCCAGGGCGGGGACTGGGGCTCGGCCATCACCCGGCAGCTCGCGCGCGTGGACCCCGGGCACGTCGTCGGGATCCACCTGAACATGCTGAGGACCCCGCCGCCGGAGGACCCGCAGACCGACGCGGAGCGCGACAGCGCCGCCAAGGCGCGGGCCTACGAGCGCGACGGCTCCGGCTACGCGCGCCTGCAGTCGACCCGACCGCAGACGCTCGCGCACGCTCTCGTCGACTCGCCCGTCGGGCAGCTGGCGTGGGTCGTCGAGAAGTTCGACGAGTGGACCGACTCCTCGCAGGGCCGGTGGGGCGGCATCGATCGCGACCGGCTGCTGACCAACGTGATGCTGTACTGGCTCACCGGGACGGCGGGGTCCTCGGCGCGGCTCTACGCCGAGTCGTGGCGTTCTTCGTGGGCGGTGGAGCGGTCCGAGGTGCCCACGGGCGTGGCCGTGTTCCCCGCGGACATCATGCGGCCGCTGCGGGAGCGCGCGTCCGAGGTGGACCACGTCGTGCACTGGACCGAGATGCCCCGCGGCGGGCACTTCGCGGCCATGGAGCAGCCCGACCTGCTCGTCGAGGACGTCCGCACGTTCTTCCGCCCGCTGCGCTGATCCGTGTGTGATGTCTGCACCCAGGACGCGAGGTCCCGTTCACACCGGGGCGCGCGTCAGTGGAACAGCGCCTTGAGCACGACGAGCGCCACCCCGAACCCGGCACTGAGCACGACGTAGAGCAGCAGCTCCCCGGTCCGCATGGCCGAGCGCCGCGCGGCCACGAGCGCCCAGCCCGCGAGGACCACCGGGATCGCCCACAGCGCGGCCAGCACGCAGTGCTCGGCGTCCAGGCCCAGCGCGGCCCCGACGCCGATGACGAGCAGCGGGCCGAACGACGCCGCGACCAGCGCCCACTCCGAGCGCAGCACGCCCCCGACCTCGGCCCACGTCGGCGCGCGGCGGGCCTCGATGCGCAGCGCCACGACCTCCGAGTAGACGTGGGCCAGCCAGTAGACGACCTGGGTGGCCAGGACGAGCAGGACCAGCCGACCGAGGTCGACGTCGTCCTGGCTCCCCTCGGCGACGATCAACGAGCCAACGATCACCGTGCCGTAGACCGCGCCGGCGGGGTTGGTCGTCGGCCGCTCGGACCGGGTGGGGGCGCTCACCGCAGCAGCGTGGCACCGCGGGAGACGGCCCCCGCTCAGCCGGCCGGGGTCGCGATGCGCGTCGGCAGCCCGAACGTGGTGCGCACCCCGGGGCTGAACAGCGGCCGCAGCATGTCCGCGCCGCCGACGTCGATTCCCGCCGCCGCCACCAGCGAGTCGTCGAGCCGGGTCAGCGTGGCCGAGTGCAGCTCCCACGCCGGGTGCGAGTTCGGGATCCACACGGTGCGGCCGAGCAGGCTGGTGTGCAGGCCCCACCGCGCCGTCAGCCACGTCTCCAGCTCGGTCGGCTCCACCACGTCACCGACCTGCAGCGACACCGTGCCCCCGGGACCCCGGTCGGGCCAGCGGCGCCGGGTGGCGTAGGTGTGCTCCTGGCGGGCGTCGACGGTGTGCCCGGCGCGGTGGCGCATCCGCGCCCAGGTGTAGGGCAGGCCGAGGCCCAGCCGGGCGAGCAGGGTCGTCGCCAGCCGCGCCCCCTCCAGCGAGCGGAACACCACCCCGTGGCGCCCCTCGTCGTCGACGGAGTACAGCCGCACGTTGGTCTCGCAGAAGTCGCCGAAGTACGGCACCGAGAGGTGTCCCGTCGGGCCCGCGCCGCGCATGACGAAGGGCACCAGGGCCACGTAGGTGACGCCGTCGACGACGTCGGGCCGTGCCCCCTCGGGGAAGAACGGCGCCACCAGCTCGGGCTCGACCGGCCAGTGCAGGAAGGTCAGGTCGGTCCAGCGCTGCGACGACAGCGCCGGGCCCGTCAGCGGCGGGGCGACGACGGGCGCGCCGTGGACGGTCTCGGTGCTGGTCTCGCTCACGCCGACCATCATCCGGCCCCGCACCCCGTCGCGCCCGCCCGCCACGCGTGAGCCCGGCTACGCCGCACCCACGGGGTGGGATCACCCGGTGGCGGCGACGACGACGTCGCGGACGTACTGCGCCAGCCCGGGCGCCACTGCCTCGTAGTGGGCCCGGAACCGCTCGTCGCTGACGTAGGTCTCCGCCACGGCGGCGTGCATCTGCGGGCTGCAGTCGTAGAACCGCTCGATCGACGCGCGGTGCCGCGCGGCCAGTGCGTCGGCGCTCGCAGAGCCGGGCGCCACCCCGTCGGCCAGGGCCGCGGCGAAGTCGGCCTCCAGCGCGTCCGTCTCGGCCTTCACGGCCCGCCAGTCGTCGACGCCGAACGACGCCGTCCGCTCCTGGCTCTGCCGCCAGGCGTCGGTCTCGCCCCAGCGCTGCTCCGCCTCGGCCGCGTACTCCTCACCCAGCCAGTCGTCCCCGAACACCTCGGCCCGCTCGGCCGCGCTCAGCTGCTCACCGCTCATCTCCGCCTCCATCATCCGATCCACCGCGGCGACCATCCGGTGCAGACGGTCGGCCCGGCCGAGGAGGAGCTCGCGCTGGCGCCGCAGGTGCGCCACCGCGTCCACGGTCGGGTCGTCGAGGAGGGTCGCGATCTCCTCGAGGGGGAGGCCGAGCTCGCGGTACACCAGCACCCGGTGCAGCCGCGCCACGTCCGCGTCGTGGTAGCACCGGTAGCCGGCCGCGGTCCGCGACGACGGACGGGCCAGGCCGACCTCGTCCCAGTGGTGCAGCGTCCGCACGCTCACCCCGAGCAGGTCGGCGCAGGCCCCGACGGTCATCCCCTCGTCCACGGCGCCCACGGTGCTGCCTCCCGTCGCGTGAGGGTCAACCCCTGTGAGTGAAACCTCGCGTCACGGGTGCAGTAATCACACACGGCTTGCCATGCTGCACGGGTGCCCCAGCTCAGTCTCGACGGCCGCCGCGTCCTCGTCGCCCGGCTCGCCGGCGACACCGTGCGCGCGGTCAGCGGCTCGAT
Source organism: Rhodococcus aerolatus (assembly GCF_054783215.1). NCBI lineage: Bacteria > Bacillati > Actinomycetota > Actinomycetes > Mycobacteriales > Nocardiaceae > Rhodococcus > Rhodococcus aerolatus. The sequence continues at coordinate 295,175 of NZ_BAAGQZ010000004.1, forward strand.
GGTCGCCTACGAGGGCCAGGTCGCCTTCAAGCACTCGGGGATGGGCGGGGGCAGCGGGCTCAAGGCCGCGGTCAAGCGGAAGGTGACCGGGGAGTCGCTGCAGCTCATGGACTGCACCGGCCACGGCGTCGTGTACTTCGCGGTCGATGCCCAGGACGTCACCATCGTCGAGCTCACCGGCGACCAGCTGCAGGTCGAGTCCCAGCAGCTGCTGGCCCTGGTCGGGGACCTGCGCACCGACGTCACGTTCACCGGGCTGTGGGGTGTCAGCTCGGGGCAGGGCCTGTTCACCACCACGGTCACCGGGCACGGCCTGGTCGCGCTGCTCTCCGCGGGCGGGCCGCCCATCGCCCTCGAGGTGGACCCGCAGTACCCGTTGGTGGTCGACCCGGACGCCTACGTCGCGAGCCGGGGTCGGCTGAGCCAGACGTTCGTCACCGACGTGTCGTGGAAGGTCGTGCTCGGCGAGGACAGCGGGGAGGCGTTCTCGCTGCGCTTCGAGGGCCAGGGCGTGGTCTACATCCAGCCAGCCGAGCGATAGGGGGACGGCCGTGCCGCTCGAGAAGGTCAACAGCAGGTGCGCCAAGGGCACCATCCCGCCCGGGCAGGCCATCCTCGCCCGCACCGGGGCGATGTTGTTCTACACAGGTGACGTCGCCTTCAGCCCCCACACGCCGGGCGGCGCCCAGGGCATGCCGAGCATGGGCGGCCTGATGGGTGTGGCCGGGCGGATGATGGCCGGGGAGCACGCCCCGATGATGGCCGCGCACGGCCAGGGTGAGGTGCACTACGGCCACCTCGGCCTCGAGGTCACCGTCGTCCAGCTCGACGGCACCGACTCGCTCACCGTGGAGTCGAGCCGGCTGCTGGCCCACGACTCGTCGCTGCAGACCTCGGTCGTCCCCCTCGTCCAGCAGGGCGGCCTGCGCGGCGCGGTCCGCGGGGCGGTGACGGGGCAGGGCCTGTTCACGACCCAGCTGCACGGGGCGGGCAGCGTCGCGATCCTCTCGCACGGCGGCGCGTTCGACCTGCCCGTGGACCCGGGCCGCCAGGTCGTCGTCGACCCGCAGGCCTACGTCGGGCACACCGGCAACCTCCGGCTGGACGTCTCCGCCAACGTCAGCTGGCGCGACGCGGTCGGGCGCGGCTCCGGGGAGGCGGTCCAGCTGACCGTCAGCGGGCAGGGCGTGATCTTCGTGCAGGCCAGCGAGCAGAAGTTCTAGGGAGCCCGACGATGACCGCACCGCTGAACCCGCACACCCTGCCGGTGAACGACAACCTCCCGGGCAACGACCACGCCTTCTGCGTCGAGGTCGGCGGCGCCGCACCCTGGTTCCTCAGCAAGGGCGCGATGATCGCCTACTACGGCCAGGTGCAGTTCGAGCCGCTGGGCCGGACCTCGATGGCCGCGATGGTGGCCTCGACGTTCTCCTCCCCGCTCTACGCCCAGGCCTGGGTGCTCGCGCAGGGACGGGGCAAGTGCGTCATCGGGGACCGCGGGTACTCGATCAACTCGTTCGACCTCGACGACGGGAACCTGACCGTGCGGGCCGCGAACCTGCTCGGCTTCGAGGCCAGCCTGCAGCTCAAGCAGTCGATCGTCCCCGGCTTCCTCACCCTGCTCGGCACGGGGAAGTTCCTCGCCTCGTCGTCGGGGGCGGTGCAGTTCGTGGCCCCGCCCGTCCGCGTCGACCCCCAGGCGCTGGTGGGGTGGGCGGACTGCCCGGCGCCCAGCCACCACTACGACGCGGGCTGGATGCAGGGCTACCTGGGGATGGCCCGCGGCATGCTGCTGGGCGCGCAGTCCGGGGAGGAGCGCCAGTTCGACTTCACCGGCGAGGGAACGGTGCTCATCCAGTCCAGCGAGGCCGTGATGGCCGACCCGCAGGTCGTGGCGCACATCGAGTCGGAGACGGTCGCCCTGGGTCAGGCCCAGCTGCAGCAGCTGCACCGCTCCATCGGGGCGCGGCTGAGCCGGCAGCAGTAGCCGCGGTGTGAACGGAACCTCGCGTCCTGGCTGCAGGAATCACACACGGGCTACCAGCCGAGGGTGCCCGGGGAGCCCTTGAACGGGCCGACGAGGTCCGCGGTGATCCAGCCGCCGTAGAAGCCGCCGGGCTGCGGCACGACGACCTCGCCGTCGACCGTGACCTCGTCGAGCGGCGCCGGGTAGAGCGCCACCCGGTCGGTCAGCACCGGGTACCGGCGGTCCGGCGTCGGGTACCACCAGCCGGCCTCGCGGACGGGGGCGGCGCCGGGCACCACCAGGTCGACGTAGCGGGCGGTGCCCTTCCACTCGCACATCGTCCGGCGCGACACGGGCTCGAGCACCCCGTCGGCGAACGCGGCGCGCGGCAGGTAGTACGTCGGCGGGTGCGAGGTCTCCAGCACCCGGACCACGTCGGTGGTGTCGACGACGGTGACGCCGCCGTGGCGGACGACGACGCGGCGGTCGACGGCCTCGGCGCGCGGGGGGCGGGGGTAGTCCCAGACGGATTCCACGTCCGCGACGGTAGGCCCGTCCGGCCCGACGCGCCCGGGGCCCGTGGGGTCCACCGTGCACGTCGGCCCCGCGCACTCACTAGTGTCCGACCTGCTCAGGAGACCCCTGAGGGGGGAGGACGGTGTGGTCACGCTGACGGCCCCGACCGCCGACGAGCCGACGCTGACCCGGGACGGCGTGTGGGCCGTCACCGACCGGTGGGCGCTGCTGCTGCGCACCACCGCCGGGGCCGGGTCCGGCCTCGTCGGGCTGCTGACCCCGGGGCCCGTCGCCGGCGTGCCCGTGCTGGCGGTGCTGCTGGGCTGGTCGCTGTTCCGCCTGCTCGGCCGCACCGAGCCCAACGACCGCCGCCTGCTGCCCGTCGACCTCGTCGTCACCCTCGGCGTGGCGCTGGCGACGCCGGTGCTCGTCGAATCCGCCGTGGAGGCCCGCAGCCTGGCCTCGATGCCCGCTGCGGTCGTGGCCGCCGCGGGCGTCACCTTCGTCTGGCAGCTGCGCGGCTGGCGCGTCCTGGCCTGGGTGGTGGCGGCGGTCGCGGCCCTCGCCCTCGGGGGCGCCCTCGCCGGCGCCGCGCCGCAGGACCTGCTCGTGGTCTGGTACCTGCCCATCCAGTCGTTCGTGGTCTGGCTGATGATGGTGGTGCTGCGCCGGGGCGCCGCCCGCGCCGACCGCGAGGCCGTCGGCCTGGTCGAGACGCGCACCGCCGCGGTGCTGGCCGCGCAGCGCCGGGTGGCCGAGCGCGAGCACTGGGCCGTGCTGCACGACACCGCGGCCGCGACCCTGCTCGTCGTCGGCACCGGGGTGCCGGGCACCGCGTCGGCCCGGGTGCGGGCGCAGGCGGGCCGCGACCTGCGGGCGCTCGAGGCCGCCGCGCCGGGCCGGGACGACCCGACCCGCGCCCCGACGCAGCCCGACGGCACGACCCTCGCGCTCACCGCGGCGCTGCGGCCGCTGCTCGGCGAGGGCCCGCTGCGCGCGGAGCTCGACGGCCCGGACGACGTGGCGGCCCCGGCGGGCGTGGTCGCGGCCCTGCGCGACGCGACCCGCGAGCTGCTGACCAACGTCGAGCGCCACGCCGGGACCGCGCACGCCCGGGTCCGGGTCGGCCGGGACGCCGGCACCGACGGGGTGTGGGTGGAGGTCCGCGACCGGGGCACGGGGTTCGACGCCGGTGCCGTCGAGGGCCGCGGGCTGCGGGAGTCCGTGCGCGGCCGGGTGAGCCGGGTGGGCGGGACCGTCGCGCTGCGCACCACCCCGGGTGGGGGCACCACCGTCCGGCTGCGCTGGGCGCCCCCGGTGGCCGGTGGTCGGGCGGCGCCCCCGCCGACGTCGTCGCACTCGGTGGTGGGCGAGCTCGTCCGCGGGTTCCGTCTCGTCCTGCTGGGTGTCGTCGTCGTCTCGGCGGCGTTCCGGGTGCTCACCGCCCACGCGGCCGACCCGGGCTACGACGCGCTCGAGACCGCCTACCTCGCGGTCGCGGCCGGCGTCGTCGTCCTCGTGGCGTGGGCCGCGCTGCGCCGCCGCCCGGTCGCGCCGGCGGCCACCGCCCTCGCGGCCGTCGCCGCCGTCCTCGACGCGGTGGTGGCGGTCCGGCTCGGCCCGTCGGGGATCGGCGGGGTGGCGGACTGGACGTCGCAGAGCGTCGGCTGGCTCTGGTTCTTCACCCTCGGCGTGCGGCGGCGCGGGCCGGTCCTGGCGCTGCTGTGCGCGCCGTTCCTCCTGCGGGCCGGGGTCCTGCTCCTCGACGGCGACCTCGGCGCGCTGCGGCTGGTCGGGGTGTTCGGGCTGGGCCTGGTGGTGCTGCAGATGGGGGGCGGGCTGTTCCTCGGCGCGCTGGAGGCGCAGGCCGCCCGCGCGGAGCGGCTGCGCGACGCGCGCCTCGCGGTCGAGGCCGCCCGCAGCGTGGCCGACGGGCTGCTCGAGGACTTCCGCACCCGCAGCCGTGCGCTGCGCGCGACGACCGTGCCGCTGCTGCGCGAGCTGGCCGACGGCACCGCGAGCCCCACCGACGAGACCACCCGGCACCGCGCCCGCATCGAGGGCGCCCGGCTGCGGCGCCTCTTCGCCGAGGCCGACGCGCTTGACGCGTCGCTGTCCGCGGAGGTCCGCTCGGTGGTCGAGCAGGTGGAGCGCGGCGGGGTCAGCACCTCCCTCGAGGTGGAGGCGACGCCGCCGCTGGACACCGACGTGCGCCGGGCCCTGCTGGACGAGCCGATGGCGACCCTCGCGCTGGCCCGCACCCGGGCCCGGGTGGTGGTGCAGCTGGTGGCGGGCGAGGTCGTGGTCAGCGTGACGACGGACGGCCCCCCGCCGCCGACGCCCCCGGCCGGGGACCACCGGGGCGTGACGACGCTGCGCGCCGCCGTCGACGGCCGCACCTGGGCGCAGTCGAGCTGGGCGCTGCCCCCGGCGGCCGACCCGGTCGGGCCCGCCGCGCCGGCCGGGGCCCGCACCACGGCCGGGAGCCGCGCGTGAGCGGCCGGGTGGTCGCGGCCCCCCGGGTGGCCGTGGTCGACGACCACGACGTGGTCCACGCCGGGCTGGAGGCGTGGCTCGGCGAGGCCGGGGTCGACGTCGTGGCCCGTGCCCGCGACCACGCGCAGGCCCTGGCGCTCACCGCGAGCGGGGACGTCGACGTGGTGGTGCTGGACCTGCTGCTCGACGAGGCCACCCCGGACGTCGAGCTGCTCAGCGCGCTCGTCGCGGCCGGGCTGCGGGTCGTCGTGCACTCCAGCCTGACGTCGCGGGCGGTGATCCTGGACTGCCTGGAGCGGGGCGCGGCCACCTACCTGGTCAAGAACGAGGGACGCGAGCACCTCGTCGCCGCCGTCACCGAGGTCGCCGCCGACCGGCCCTACATCGCGCCGACGATGGCCGGGGCGATGGCGGCCCCGCCGGAGCGCAACGACCCGGGCTTGTCCCCCCGCGAGGTGGAGGTGCTGCTGGCGTGGTTCCGCACCGAGTCGAAGATCCTCGTCGGCCAGGCGCTGCACATCGCCCCGGGCACCATCAACACCCACCTGGGCCGCGCGCGGGCCAAGTACGCCGCGGTGGGTCGCCCGGCGTCGACCAAGTCGGCCCTGCTGGCCCGGGCCATCCAGGACGGCCTGATCGACCCCGACGAGCTGTAGGGGCTCAGCCGGCGGTGTGGCGCGCGACGAACGCGACGGCCACAGCGTGCAGCTTGGTGTTGGTGTTCTGCGACTCGGTGCGCAGCAGGTCGAAGGCGGCGTCCTCGTCGACCCCGCGGGCGGCCATGAGGATGCCCTTGGCCTGCTCGATCGGGGCGCGGTGGGCCAGCGCCTGCTGCAGCTGGGCGGCCAGGTTCTCCGCGGCGTGCAGCCGGGCGTAGTCGTCGAGGGCGCGGGTGGCGTGGTCGGCGATGATCAGCAGCAGCGCGACGTCGTCGTCGGAGAAGCCCTCCTCGCTGGTGCTGTAGAGGTTCAGCGCGCCCACGCTGCTCGGCGCGGTGCTCAGCGGGGCGGCGAGGAACGAGCGCACCCCGATCGCGACGGCCTCCTCGGTGAAGCGGGGCCACTGCTCGCCGGTCGCGGCCACGTCGGCGCGCACCACGTGGCCGGTGGCGATGGCCTGCAGGCACGGGCCCTCGCCGGTGCGGTACTGGCGGGCGTCGATCTCCAGGGTGAGGTCGTCGGTGTGCGCGGCGGTGAACGGCTCGTCGCCGACGTGGGCGGTGACCCCGGCGCTGTGGGCGCCGTCGATGACGCGGACCGAGAGCTCGGCGCAGCGGTGCAGGTACTCCAGCAGCTCGTCCTCGTCGTGCACCGACCAGGCCAGGCTGGCCATGACGTCGGCCATCTCCTCGGGGTGCCCCGCCACGGCCTTGCGGATGAGGGCGCGCACCCCGTCGCGCGGCGCCTCCGTGGGGGCCGGCGACGTCGACGGCTCGAACTGGGTCACGAACGGGATCGTACGGCAGGTCGGTTGTGCGCGAGCGATAGGTTGCGGACGTCCCGGTGCGCGATCGGGTGAACACCGCCCGTGCTCAGCGCCGGCGGGCGAGCCACCCCCCGACCGAGGTCAGGGCCCCGGCGGCGAGCAGGGCGACCGCGCCGTGGTGCTGCGACGCCCACAGCTGGGGGTCGCGGTGGCGCTGCTGGTCGCCGAACGCACCGCTGGGCCCGAAGTCGCGCTCCTCGTCCGCCGGGCCCCACAGGTTGGCGGGCGCACCGGCCTGCGCGGGGGCGTCGGTCTGCTGCGCGTCGTACCCGGTGCGCGCCAGGTAGCGGTCGAGCAGACCGGGGGCGACGAGGTTGCCCAGCAGGGTCTTCACCGTCGAGCTGCCCACCCAGTACTCCCGGCGGCGGGGGTGCTCGATCGCGTGCAGCACGGCCCGCGCGATCAGCGCCGGGTCGTAGATCGGGGGCACGGGCTGCGGGTAGTTCGGCAGCCGGGAGAGCACCCAGGAGAACTGGGGGGTGTCCACGGCGGGCAGCTGCAGCATGGTCACGTGCACGCCGCTGCGGTCGTGCAGCAGCTCCGCGCGCAGCGCCTCGTGGAAGCCCTGGATCGCGTGCTTGGCCCCGCTGTAGGCGGACTGCAGCGGGATGCCGCGGTAGGCCAGCGCGGAGCCGACCTGCACCACCACGCCCCGGTCGCGCGGGGTCATGTGCCGCAGCGCGGCCATCGTGCCGTGCACGTAGCCCAGGTAGCTCACCTCGGTGACGCGGCGGTACTCCGCGGCGGTGATCTCCTGGAACGGGGCGAACACCGAGGTGAACGCCGTGTTGACCCACACGTCGACGGGCCCCAGCTCGGCCTCGACGCGGTCCGCGGCGGCGTCGACGGCGGCGGCGTCGGCCACGTCGACGGGCACCACGAGGGCCCGGCCGCCGCCGCGCTCCACGTCCCGGGCCGCCCCGGCCAGGCCGGCCGCCCCGCGGGCGAGCAGGGCGACGCTGTCCCCGCGCGCGCCGCAGGCGGTGGCCACGGCGCGGCCCACGCCCCCGCTGGCCCCGGTGACGACGACGACGCGGCTCATCGCTCCAGCTCCGGGCGGGGGGTGAACACGTTGCCCTCGGTGTCGGCGACGTGCCCGCGGGCGAAGGCGAGACGGCCGTACAGCGGCCCGACCAGGGCGTCGAACAGAGCGGGCGTCAGGGTGAACCCCAGCGCCATCACCTTGTTGCCCAGCCCGCCGGCCACGTCGGAGTCCCGCTCGCGGCGCGGGTCGGCCACCGAGGCGTGCACGGCGCGGGCGATGCGGTCCGGGCTCGCGGTGGGCGGCGGCGGGGTGCCGTGACGGCCGAGCACGGTGGCCGCCTGCCGGTAGATGGGGGTGTCGACGGCGCCCGGGGCCACCGAGGCCACGTGCACCGCGGGCAGGTCGCGCACCTCCTGCTGCAGCACCCGCGTGAGGCCGCGCAGCCCCCACTTGGCGCTGACGTAGGAGGCGATCCACGGGGTGGTCACGCGGGCCAGGGCCGACCCGACGACGACGAGGGTGCCGCGCTCCTGGCGGCGGAACACCTGCAGCGCGGCGCGGGCCACGTTGGCCGAGCCGAGGAGGTCGACGGCCACCACCCGCTCGTAGACCTCGGGCGGGGTGTCGACGAACGAGCCGTAGCTCATCACCGCCGCGGAGCTGACGACGACGTCGAGCCCGCCGAGCTCGGTGACCGCCCGGTCGACCGCCGCGTGCACCTGCGCGCGGTCGGTGACGTCGGTGGGCGCGACGAGCGCGGCGGCCGCGCCGGCCCGCAGGCACTGCGCCGCGACCTCCTCGAGCACCTCGGTGGAGCGCGAGCACAGCACCAGGGCCGCACCGTCGCGGGCGAAGCGCAGCGCGCTGGCCCGCCCGATGCCGCTGGACGCGCCCGTCACCAGGACCACCGCGGGGCGGTCCGGGGGCGTCGTGGCGGCCGTTCGCCGTCGCAGTCGCACCGGCACCCTCTCCTCCGTCGTGCCGGGCGGGCGCCCGGTCCGGTGTGAGTCCACGCGACCCGGGCGGCTCGTGCAGCGCGAGGCGCCCGGGTGTGACGCGATCAGTAGTAGTGCGAGCGCCCGCCGACGCCGCGGCCGGAGCGGCCCATGAAGGCCAGGACGAGGCCGATGACGAGCAGCAGCCAGCCGCCGATGACCACGGGCGGCGGCGAGGCGGGGAACGAGTACCCGACGATGAGCAGCAGCACTCCGACGATGATCACTTCTCAGGTCCTTCCCGTCGCGCGACCCGCGTCGGCCGCTGCAGGGTGTGTACCCGCCCGCGTGCGGCCCCGCCCGGCGCAGCGCCGCACCGTCACCGCCTCGTGACCCCTGCGCGGGTGCCCCCCGGTGCCGGGACTGCGGTAGCGTCCCCGTCGAGCTAGAGGGGAGTAGTCCCCGGCCGGGAGCGTTCCCGGCCGGCGAGGTGGTCGACACACCGGTCCGCGGGCACGTGGTGGACCCGGCGCCTCACCCGCGACGCGGGCGGACGAGACCTCCGGCCGGGCTGATCCACGCCCGGTCGGGGTCGCACCGGACCTCGGGCGGGCGCCACCACGCACCCCAGGAGCGCCGCACCCATGTCCCTCGCCGTCCTGCTCACGGTCTTCGTGATCATCTTCCCCGTCGAGCTGCCCGACAAGACGCTCGTGGCCACGCTCGTGCTCACCACCCGCTACCGGGGCCGGCCGGTGCTGCTGGGGGTGGTCGCCGCCTTCGCCGTGCAGGTCGTCATCGCCGTGGCCTTCGGCAGCGCGCTGACCCTGCTGCCCGGACGCCTCGTGGCCGCGGTCGTCGCCCTGCTGTTCGCCGTCGGTGCGGTGCTGCTGCTGCGCGAGGGCTTCGGCACCGACGACGAGGAGGAGGCCGCGGAGGCCGCCGCCGAGCGCGAGCAGCTGCCGTTCTGGCGGGTGGCCGCCACGAGCTTCGGGGTGCTCTTCGCCGCCGAGTGGGGCGACGCCTCGCAGCTGGCCGTGGCCGCGCTGGCCGCCCGCTACGGCGACCCGCTCTCGGTGGGCCTCGGGGCGTGGCTGGCGCTGGCCGCGGTGGCGACGATCGCCGTGCTGGTGGGGAAGAAGATCGCGGGGCGGATCCCGGTGCACCTCATCCAGCGGGTCGCGGGCGTGGTGTTCGCGGTCTTCGCCGTCATCGCGCTGGTCGAGCTCGTCCGCGGCTGACCCCGGGCGGCCCTGGGGCGCGGGACGTGGGCGAATCGCGGCCCCGGGCGCCCTAGGGCGCGGGATGTGGGCGAATCGCGCACGTGGACGCCGCCGGGGCGCGGGACGTGGGCGAATCGCGGCCCCGGGCGCTAGCGGAGCAGGCCCTTCGCGCGCGCCTGGGTGAGCCAGCCGGGGTACTCCGTCATCAGCAGCTCGAAGAGCTGGTCGTCGGGGATGGCGGCCGGGTCGGCCACGGCGAAGAAGTCCGCGTTGTCGAGGTAGCGGCCGGGCATGTCGTCGAGCTCCTCGAGGAACGCGAACTCGCTCTTCGCCCCCGCCGGCCGTGCCGCGCCTCCGGCGAGGCGGGACAGGAAGCCGCCCCCGGCCGGCTTGGCGGGGGGTGCCACCGTCGCCGCGCTCTGCCCGATGGCCATGAACTGCCAGAACATCGGCTCGAAGCTCGACGACACCACCTGGGCGCGGGCGCCGTCCTCGTCGAACGTCTGCCCGTCGGTGACGAACATGCAGTACACCGGCAGGTCCTGGGACAGCGGCTGGCTGCGGGGGGCCGAGGTGCCGAAGTAGTGCTCCCGCACCAGGGCCATGGCCTTGCCGTAGTAGGTGGCGGGCTCGAGGCCGGTGCGCCCGACGGTGGCGCCCACGTAGTCGCCGTAGTTGCCGGCGTTCAGGCTGCCCGCGGTGTGCCCGTCGCGGCCGAAGAGGAACACGTCGACCTCGCCGTCGTCGTCGAACCGCAGGCCGAGGGCGAGCACCCGGTTGGCCAGCTCGGCGATGGAGCCGTTGCGGTAGAGCCGGTGCATCGACCCGGAGATGTCCAGGCACAGCGCGACCTTCGCGGTGTGCTCGCCGAGGCCCCGCTTCTCCAGCGACACCGCGGCCTGCTTGGTCAGGCTCAGCAGCTTCGGCGCCTGCTGCCCGACCTTCTTCTCCATGTCGATGAGCTTCTGCTTCTTCAGGCTCACCGCGGGGGCAGCGGGGGCAGCGGGGGTAGCGGCGGCCGGGGTCGGGGCCGCGGACGGCTCGTCGTCGACCGAGATGCCGAAGTCGGTGGCCAGCCCGGCCAGCCCGACGTCGTAGCCCTGCCCGACGGCGCGCAGCTTCCACGCCCCCGCCCGGCGGTAGACCTCGCCGAGGACGAACGCCGTCTCGCTCGACGCGTCGTCCACGTCGTAGCGCAGCAGCTCGGCGCCGCCGGGGTCGAGCACCCGCAGGTGCAGGCCCCGGACCTGGCCGAAGGTGCCGCCGTCGGCCGACGCGGCGACGACGACCCGCTCGACGCCGGCCTCGAGCCGCGCGGTGTCCACGGTCAGCGCGTCGACCCCGGACTGCTTCCCGGCGTGCGCGACGGCCCCCGAGGCGTGCGCGGGCTGGTTGTAGAACACGAAGTCGGCGTCCGAGCGGACCTTGCCCGCGTCGGTGAGCAGCAGCGCCGAGGCGTCGACGTCGGGCACCCCCGGGCCCGGCGTCCAGCCCACCTCCAGCCGCACGGCGGCAGCGGTCAGCGGTGCGTTGGAACCCTTGGCCATCGACGTCATGGCTCCCATCGTGCCCGTTTCGCGTGGTTGTCGGGGCTCTCGGGGCCGGCCGGGGCAGACTGTGCGCCGGTCGGCCACCGCGGGCGTGGGCGCAGGAGCGAGGAGCGGGGCGTGACGCACTTCGACCACCTCGCGACGGCCGAGCAGGACCGGCTCTTCCACGCCCCGCCGGAGCCCGTCGACGCCACCAGCCCGCGCGAGCTGCAGGCGGTCGCCCTCGGCGCTAGCCTCTACAGCCCCGGCACCCGGCCGCAGCTTGCGCAGGACCTGGTGCGCGCCCGCACCCGGGGCGTCGCCTCCTCGGTGCTGTGCCTGGAGGACTCCGTGCCGGACGACGAGCTGGCCCACGCCGAGGCCAACCTCGTCGCCCAGCTGCGCGCGCTGCGGGCCGACGGCTCGGCCACCCCGCGGCTGTTCGTCCGGGTGCGCCGGCCCGACCAGGTCGACGACCTCGTCGCCCGGCTCGGCTCGGCCGTCGAGCTGCTCAGCGGGTTCGTGCTGCCGAAGTTCACCGGCGCCACGGGCCCGGACTACCTGGCTGCCCTGGCCGCGGCCTCGGACGGCGCGGGCCACGAGCTGCTGGCCATGCCCGTCGTCGAGTCCCCCGAGGTCATCCACCTCGAGACCCGGGCCGCCGCGCTCCAGGACGTGGCCGCGCTGCTCGCCGCGCACCGCGACCGCGTGCTGGCCGTGCGGCTGGGGGCCACCGACTTCTCCGGCACCTACGCGCTGCGCCGTTCCACCGGCATGACGATCTACGACGTGCGGGTGGTGGCGGCCGTCATCGCCGACGTGGTCAACGTGCTCGCCCGCGACGACGGCACCGGCTTCGTCGTCACCGGCCCGGTGTGGGAGTACTTCGGCGGCGGCGAGCGCATCTTCCGGCCCCGGCTGCGGACGTCGGTGTTCGCCGAGCACGGGGCGGCCGAGCTGCGCGCGGAGCTGCTCGACCACTCCGAGGACGGCCTCATCCGGGAGGTCGAGCTGGACAAGGCGAACGGGCTGACGGGCAAGTCCGTCATCCACCCCAGCCACGTCGCGATCGTCCACGCGCTCTCGGTCGTCTCCCACGAGGAGCACAGCGACGCCTGCGACGTGCTGGCCCGGACCACCCCGAGCGGGGTGATGGCGTCGGGGTACCGCAACAAGATGAACGAGGTGAACCCGCACCGCGGCTGGGCGCGGCGCACGCTGCTGCGGGCCCGGGCGTTCGGCGTCGCGGCCCCCGAGGTGTCCTTCGTGGACTTCCTGGCCGCCGGCCGGTGAGCGCACCGGGGTGGACCGGGGCGTGGGTGGCCCGGCGGCTGGGGGTCTCGGTCGTCGGGGACGACGTGGCCGCGCTGGTGGGCCTGGCCGTGCGGCGCAACCCGCGGCGGGCGCACCTGCTGGTCTCCCGCGTGCTGGCCAAGCACGTGCCCACCGACCCGAGGCTGGTCCGGGCCGCGGGCCGGCTCCTGGGGGTGCGGGTGGCCGGGGTGCTGCGCGGGCCGGGACCCGCGGTGGACCTCGGCCCGCTGGTGGCGGCCTTGGACGGCGACGACGCGGGTGCCGGCGCGGCCGCCGTGCGCGACGCCGCGGTGGCCCCGGTGCTGCCCGTGCCCGGGGCCGTGGTGCTCGGCTACTGCGAGACGGCGACCGCGCTGGGCCACCTCGTCGCCGAGACGCTGCGCGCGCCGTACCTGCACTCGACCCGCCGCCCCGTGGCCGGGGTGACGCCCGCGGGCGGGTTCGACGAGGAGCACTCCCACGCCGTCGGCCACCTGCTGCTGCCCGCCGACCCCGGGCTGCTCACCGGGGACGGGCCGCTGGTGCTGGTCGACGACGAGCTCTCCACCGGGCGCACCGTCGCGAACACGGTGCGCGCGCTGCACGCTCTGCACGCGCGGGCGCACTACGTGGTCGCGTCCCTGGTCGACCTGCGCTCGGCCGACGACGGCGCCGTGCTCGACGCGCTGGCCGCGGAGCTCGGGGTGCGGGTGGACGTGGTCGCGCTCGCCACGGGCACGGTGGCGGTGCCCGACGGGGTGCTCGTCGCGGGGCAGGCACTGGTGGCCGAGCTCGAGCGCCCGGCGCCGCCACCCGCGCCCGCGGCGGACGTGGTGCGGGTGCAGGTGGGGTGGCCCGCGGGGCTGGCCGAGGGCGGCCGGCACGGGGTCGGTGCGCCGACGCACGCAGAGCTGGACGCGGCGGTGCCCGGGCTCGCGGCCGCCGTGGTGCGCGCGCTGCCCGCGACGGCCGTGTCGCTGCTGGTGCTCGGGACCGAGGAGCTGTTGCACGCCCCGCTGCGGCTGGCGGAGGCGGTCGCCGACGCCCGGCCCGACCTGGTGGTGCGGTTCTCCTCGACCACCCGCTCCCCGGTGCTGGCCGTCGACGACCCGGGCTACGCCATCCGGGACCGCCTCGTGTTCCCCGCCCACGACGACCCGGCCGACGGGCCCGGACCGCGCTTCGCCTACAACACGCGGCAGGGCCCCGGGGGTGCGGCGTTCGACGTGGTGCTGGTCGTCGTCGACACCCCGGCCGACACCCCGGCGCTGCACGGCGACGGCGGCCTGCTGGCCGAGCTGGCCGCGACCGGGTCGACCGTGCTGCTCGCCGTCCTGCCGGTGCTGCTCCCGGTGTGAGGCCGACCGACCCTTGGCGGGGTCCGCTGTGTCCGGCACGTCAGTACGAAATGTACATTCTGTACTGGCTCCGCAGCGGTGGTCCCGCACCGGTCCGGCGCGCGAAGTGGGCGAATCGCGGGGCTGGCGGGCCCCAGGACCGCGCGAAGTGGGCGAATCGCGGGTTGGCCGGCCCCGGGACCGCGCGATGTGGGCGGATCGCGGGTGGACGCGCCCATCACGGCAGGATGGGGCCGGTGACCCCGCTGCCGGACCCCCTGCGCGGGCCCGCGTTCGGCTCCTACGCCCCCGACGAGGTGGGCTGGCTGCTCACCGACCTCTCCCACGTCGCCCTCGAGGCCCCCACCGAGGAGCGGGAGGAGGCCGTCCAGTCCGGCGGCGCGCACTACGCGGAGTCGCTCCCGGTCGAGTACCAGCCCGACCCGGCCTACCTGGCGCTCTTCCACGAGGCCCTCGACGCCTCGGCCGGCCGGCTGGCGCGGGCCGTCGGCCTCGTCGCCGAGCTGCTGCTCGCCGAGCGCGGCCCGGACGTGGTGCTCGCCAGCCTCGCCCGCGCCGGCACCCCCGTCGGCATCCTCGTCCGCCGCTGGGCGCAGCAGGTGCACGGCCTCGACTGGCCGCACCTGGCCGTCTCCATCGTCCGCGGCCGCGGCATCGACCCCGTCGCGCTGGCCTGGCTCGCCGCCCACCACGACCCGGCGCGCGTCGTCTTCGTCGACGGGTGGACCGGCAAGGGCGCCATCACCCGCGAGCTCACCGCCGCGCTCACCGCGCACGAGCAGCACTTCAGCGACGAGGTCGCCGTCCTGGCCGACCCGGGGCACTGCGTGCGCACCTTCGGCACCCGCGAGGACTACCTCATCGCCTCGGCGTGCCTGAACTCCACCGTCTCCGGCCTGGTCTCGCGGACCGTGCTCAACCGCGCGCTCACCGGGCCCGAGCAGTTCCACGGCGCGAAGTTCTACGCCGAGCTCGCCGCGTCGGACGTGTCCGCCGTCTTCCTCGACGCCGTCAGCGCCCGGTTCGCGGCCGTGCACGAGCAGGTGCTCGCCGAGCTGCCCGCGCTGCGCGACGGCGACCGGGCACCGACGTGGTCCGGGTGGGACGCGGTGAGCGCCATCAGCGAGTCCTACGGCATCGGCGCGGAGAACCTGGTCAAGCCCGGGGTGGGGGAGACGACCCGGGTGCTGCTGCGCCGGGTGCCCTGGCGGGTGCTGGTGGACCCGGCGCGCCGGGCCGAGCTGGACCACGTGCTGCTGCTGGCCGAGCAGCGCGGCGTCCCCGTCGAGGAGGTCCCCGGGCTGGCCTACTCCTGCGTCGGGCTCATCCACCCCCGGTTCACCCGCGGCGCGACCGGACCCGACGGCACCCGGCTGGCCGGGCCGGCGTGAGCACGCTCGTCTGCTCCGACCTCGACCGCACGCTGATCTACTCCGCGGCCGCGCTCGGGCTGACCGTGCCGGACGCCGACGCGCCCCGGCTGCTGTGCGTCGAGGTGTACCGGGGCGCCCCGCTGAGCTTCGTCACCGAGGCCGCGGCGGTGGGCATCGTCGCGCTGGCCGGCGAGGCAACGCTCGTCCCCACCACCACGCGCACCCCGGAGCAGCTCGCCCGCGTGCACCTGCCCGGCCCGCCGGCCCGGTACGCGATCGCGGCCAACGGGGGCCGGCTGCTCGTCGACGGCCGGGTCGACGAGGACTGGTCGAGAGCCGTGGCCGCGACCCTCGTCGGGACGGCGGCCGTGGCCGAGGTCCACGAGCACCTCGCCCGCCCCCAGCCGTTCCTGCGCACCGTCCGCACCGCGTCGGACCTGTTCGCCTACGCCGTCGTCGACCGCGACGAGGTGCCGCCCGCCTGGGTCGAGGAGCTCACCGGGTGGTGCCGGGATCGGGGCTGGGGGGTCAGCGTGCAGGGCCGCAAGGTCTACGCCGTGCCCGACGGGCTGACCAAGTCCGCCGCCGCCGCCGAGGTCGCCCGCCGCGCCGGCACCACCCGGCTGCTGGCGGCGGGGGACTCCCTGCTCGACGCCGACCTGCTGCTCGCCGCCGACGCGGCCGTCCGCCCGGCCCACGGCGAGCTCCACGACGCCGGCTTCGCCGCCCCGCACGTCGCGGTCACCACCTCGGCGGGGGTGGCCGCCGGCGTGGACGTCGTCCGCTGGTTCCGCGCCCACCTCGACCCCCGCTGACCGGTCCCCACCTCGGTATACTCGAGGTATGACCAGCACGACCATCAAGGTCGACGTCGCGACCCGGGACCGGCTCAAGGTCCAGGCCGCCGCGGCGCACCTGACGCTCGGCCAGCACCTCGCCCGGCTGGCCGACGCCGCGGACCGCGCCGACCGGCTCGAGGCCCTGCGCGCCGCGGTCGCGGCCACCCCGGCGACGGCCCGGGAGAGCTGGGCGGACGAGGCGCAGGCGTGGGAGTCCGCCGAGCTGGCTGACGGCGGCCGCTGAGCCGTGGCCGGGGAGCCCACCGTGGTGCCCGGCTCGGTGGTGTGGGTGGACCTCGACCCGGTCCAGGGCCGGGAGCAGTCCGGCCGGCGACCGGCGGTCGTGGTGTCGGCGGCGGGCTACCTCGACGTCGTCACCACCCTCGTGGTGTGCGTCCCCGTCACCACCGTCGACCGCGGGTGGCCGAACCACGTGCGGCTCGACGGCCCGACCGGGCTCGACCGGCCGAGCTGGGCGATGACCGAGCAGGTGCGGACGCTGTCACGGCGGCGGGTGGTGGGACGGGCGGGGGTGGTCGACGACGCCACCCTGGCGGCGGTGCGCACCTGGCTCGCGGACTTCCTCGACCTCGACCCCCGCTGACCGGGGGCACCTAGCGGGCTTCCCGCCCCCGCAGGCGGCCTCGGGGGGCGAAAAGCGTGCTTCCTGCCGGGTCGGGGCGGGCGTGGGAGAGGATGGGCCCCGCCGGTGGCGCCCCGAGGCGCCGCGCGACCCCCGGCCGCTGACCGCTCGGAGGACCGTCCCGTGGTGCACTTCAAGATCTTCGGCGTCTCGCTCGTCGTGACGGTGGTGGCGCTGCTCGGCGCGCTGCTGCTCGGCGGGCCCGCCGCGCTCGCGATCGTCGCGATCCTCATCGTGCTCGAGATCTCGCTGAGCTTCGACAACGCCGTCGTCAACGCCACGATCCTCAAGCGGATGAACGAGTTCTGGCAGCGGATCTTCCTCACCGTCGGCGTGCTCATCGCCGTGTTCGGGATGCGGCTGCTGTTCCCGCTCGTGCTGGTGTCCATCACCGCCAAGATCAACCCCGTCGAGGTGGTGCGCCTGGCCATCGACGGTGGCCCCGTCGAGGAGCCCGGCACCTACGCCAACCTGCTCACCGACGCCCACCCCGCCATCGCCGGCTTCGGCGGGCTGTTCCTGGGGATGCTGTTCCTCGACTGGCTGTTCGAGGAGAAGGAGATCACCTGGCTGAGCTGGCTGGAGAAGCCGCTGCAGCGCATCGGCTCGCTCGACCAGCTCTCCGTCGTCGTCGCCGGGGTCGCCCTCGTGGTCGCCGCCCTCACCCTCGCCCCGGACGGCAAGGTCTCCACCGTCATGGTCTCCGGGATCCTCGGCATGGTGACCTACCTGCTGGTCAACGGCCTGGGCTCGCTGTTCGAGGAGAGCTCGGCCGGCGAGGGTGACGCGGACGACGACGCGGCCCCGGCCGCCGCGGGGGGCTCGGGCGGGAGCGTCGGCGCCGCCGCCGGCAAGGCCGCGTTCTTCCTGTTCCTCTACCTCGAGGTGCTCGACGCGTCGTTCTCCTTCGACGGCGTCGTGGGCGCGTTCGCCATCAGCCAGGACATCTTCATCATCGCCGTCGGCCTCGGCGTGGGCGCCTTCTGGATCCGCTCGCTGACGGTCTACCTGGTCCGCCAGGGCACCCTCGACGACTACGTCTACCTCGAGGCGGGCGCCCACTGGGCCATCGGGGCGCTGGCCGTCCTGCTGCTCGTCACCATCGAGTACGAGGTGCCCGAGGTCGTCACCGGCCTCATCGGGGTCGGCTTCATCGGCGCGGCGTTCCTCAACTCCGTGGTCCGCAACCGGCGCATCGAGGCGCGCACCGGGGAGAAGCCCCACGTCGACGCCTGACGGGGCAGGGTGAGCGCTGCCCCGCCCCGCCACCCCGCAGGAGGTCCTCCGTGCTCGGAGCCCGCGCCCTCGTCACCAGCCTCGTCGACGCGGGGGTGGACGTCTGCTTCATGAACCCCGGCACCTCCGAGATGCACGTGGTGGCCGCGCTCGACGACGTCCCCGAGCTGCGCAGCGTGCTCACCGTGTTCGAGGGCGTGGCCACCGGCGCCGCCGACGGGTACGCCCGGGTCGCCGGGCGGCCCGCCGCGGTGCTGCTGCACCTCGGTCCCGGGCAGGGCAACGGGCTGGCCAACCTGCACAACGCCCGGCGCGCGCACTCCCCGCTGGTGCTCGTCGTCGGCGCGCACGCCCGGGACCACACGCTGCTCGACGCGCCGCTGCAGTCCGACATCGAGGCCGTGGCCCGCACCGTCTCGGGCTGGGTGCGCACCACCGGGCACCCCCGCGACGTCGGCCGGGACACCGTCGAGGCGGTGCAGGCCGCGAGCACCGGGGCGGGCCAGGTCGCCACCCTGGTGCTGCCCGCCGACGTGTCCTGGCTCGACGGGGCCGAGCCCGCCCCGCCGCGCACCCCGTACCCGCGCGACGTCGTCACCCCGGACGTGGTGGCCGCCGTCGCCGAGCGCCTGGGCCCGACGACCACGCTGCTGCTCGGCGGCGGGGCCCTGACCGAGGCGGGGCTGGCCGCGGCGTCGCGGGTGGCGGCCGCCACCGGCACCCGGCTGGTGGCGGAGACGTTCCCGACGCGGGTCGCCCAGGGCGCCGGCGTCGCGAGCCTTCCCCGGCTGGGCTACCTGGCCGAGCAGGCCGTGCCGCAGCTCGAGGGCAGCACGACGATGGTGCTGGCCGGGGCACGCTGGCCCGTCACCTTCTTCGCCTACCCCGGCCGCCCGTCGGACCTCGTGCCCGAGGGCTGCGCGGTGCACCGGCTGGTCGACGTCAGCCAGGACGCGGAGGCCGCCGTCGTCGCGCTGGCCGACCTCGTCGCCCCGGGCACCGAGCCCGTGCTCGCCGCGGCGGCCCTGCCCGAGGTGGCCGAGGGCGAGCTGACGGCGTGGTCCACGGTGTGCGCGCTGGCGGGGGCGCTGCCCGAGGGCGCGATCCTGGTCGACGAGGCCATCACCATGTCCGCGCTGCTGCCCCACGCGCTGGCCGGCGCGCCGCGCCACGACGTGCTCACCCTCACCGGCGGGGCCATCGGGCAGGGCATGCCGGTGGCGACCGGGGCCGCGGTGGCGGCGCCCGACCGGCCCGTGGTGAACGTGCAGGCCGACGGCAGCGCGCTGTACACCGTGCAGTCGCTGTGGACGCAGGCCCGCGAGCAGCTCGACGTGACCACCCTGATCCTCAACAACTCCGCCTACGCCATCCTCCGGCTCGAGCTGGGCCGGGTGGGCGGGGGCGAGCCGGGCCCGCGGGCGCTGGAGATGCTCGACCTGCGCCGGCCGGACGTGTCCTTCGTCGACGTGGCCCGCGGCCTTGGGGTGCCCGCGGTGCGGGTGACGACCGGCCCGGAGCTGCTGGCCGAGCTGCGCCGCGCGATCGCGGAGCCCGGGCCCCACCTGGTGGAGGCGGTCGTCCCGCCCCTGGCCTAGGTGGCGCAGGCCCGGTAGGGGGTGGGGCGGGAGGGGGCCGGGGCGCACGGGTCCCGGGCCACCCCTCGTGCTGGCCCGGGACCGCGAGCACCCGACCCGTCCAGCCTGTCTGGTGTGACGGGCCGTCACCATCGGTCAACTGCATGACACGCACCCCGCCGCCGGGGCCCGCGCAGCGCACGAGCCCGGCCCCCGACGGGGGACCGGGCTCGGGCCGGGACGGTCAGCGCGCGGCGTGGCGGGCGTGGTGCCCGGCGGCGGCGCGGACGTCCTCGTGGCCGACGGCCGCGGGGTGCAGCGCCACGTCGAGCTCGGCGTCCGCGCCGCTGCCCACGGTGACGGTCGCCGCGCTGGGCGCCAGACCGGTGGTGACCACGGTGTAGTCGGCGGGCCGCAGGTCCGGGACGCGGTAGCGCCCGTCGGCCCCGGTGACGACGCTGGCCACGACCACGCCGGCCGCGTCGAGCACGGTCACGGTGGCCTCCGGCAGCGCGCGCCCGTCGCCCGCCGAGCGCACGGTGCCCGACACCTCCCCGGTGCCGACGAGCACCACGTCCCGGGTGGTCACCGGGCCCTCGACGACGACGAGCGACGCCGTCGGCGGCAGGTCCGGTGCGGCGCACACCAGCAGGACGGTGCCGCCCTCGGCCGTCGCGAGCCGGAAGGTGCCGTCGTCGTCGCTGCGCGCGAGGTCGAGCTGGTGGCTGGCCAGGTCGGTCAGCGTCAGCACCGCCCCGGCGACGGGGGCACCGTCCGGCCCGGTGACCCGACCGGCGACGACCCCCGGCCCGGCGGTCACCCCGTCGGCCGTGTCGGGGCCGGCGTCGTGCGCCGGGTCGTCGGCGTCGGCGGGGACCGCCGCGGGCGCGCTGCCCTCGTCGGCGCTGCGCTCCGCAGCGGTGTCCTCGTCCGCCTGCTGCAGCGAGTTCGAGGTGCGCAGCGGCACCTCCTTGATGGTCAGCACGGCCAGCAGCACCAGCAGGGCGACGGGGGCGGCGAGCAGGAACACGAACCCGGTGCCGCGGCCGTAGGCGTCGCGGATGATGTCGGCGACAGGAGCGGGGATGGCGGAGAAGTCGGGGATGCCGGTGGCCCCCGCGGACTCGCCACCCGCGACGCCGATCCGGGCCAGGCCCTGCTCGGTGTAGGTGGTGACGCGGTCGCTCAGCGCGGCCCCCAGCGCGGAGACGCCGATCGCCCCACCCAGGGTCCGGAAGAAGACGACCACCGAGCTGGCCGCGCCGAGGTCGGTGACGTCGACGGTGTTCTGCACCGCGAGCACGAGGTTCTGCAGCAGCATGCCGACGCCGATCCCGATGAGGGCCATGTAGACGGCGAGCAGCACGTAGGCGGTGTCCTGGCGGGCCAGGCTCATCAGCGCGACCCCGGCGGTGAGCGAGACCCCGCCGGCGACCATGTAGCGCTTCCACCTCCCGGTGGCGGTGATGACGCGGCCGGAGACGGTGGAGGAGACGAACAGCCCGCCGATGAGCGGCAGCGTCATGATCCCGGACATGGTGGCCGAGACCCCGCGGCTGATCTGGAAGTACTGGGCCAGGAACACGGTGGCGCCGAACAGCGCGATGCCGGTGAGCAGCGAGGCGACCGACGACGCGGAGACGGTCCGGTTGCGGAACAGCCGCAGCGGGATGATCGGCTCCGCGGCCCGGGACTCGGCCACGAGGGTGGCGACGAGCAGGACGACGGCCGCGCCGACCATGACCGCGGTGGTGGTCGAGGCCCAGGCGAAGTTCTTGCCCGCCAGCGACACCCAGATGAGCAGCAGCGACACCGAGCCGGTGAGCAGGGTGGCCCCGGCGTAGTCGATGTGGACCTCGCGCTTGACCGTCGGCAGGTGCAGGGTGCGCTGCAGCACGACCAGGCCGATGACGGCGAAGGGGACGCCGACGTAGAAGCACCAGCGCCAGCCCAGCCAGCTGGTGTCGACGAGCACCCCGCCGATGAGCGGTCCGGAGACCGTGGCCAGGGCGAACACCGCGCCGAGGTAGCCGGCGTAGCGGCCGCGCTCCCGCGGCGAGATCATCGCGGCGAGGATCACCTGGGTCAGCGCGGTGAGCCCGCCGACGCCGACGCCCTGGAAGGCGCGGCAGGTGATGAGCATGGCCGTCGAGGTGGACAGCCCGGCCACGGCGGAGCTGATCACGAAGATCACCAGCGCGAGCTGGACCAGCAGCTTCTTGCTGAACAGGTCGGAGAGCTTGCCCCAGATCGGGGTGGTGACGGTGGTCGTCAGCAGCGTCGCCGTGACGACCCAGGTGTAGGCGGTCTCGCCGCCGTCGAGGTCGCGCAGGATCGTCGGCAGGGCGTTGGAGACGACGGTCGAGCTGAGGATCGCGACGAAGAGGCCGAGCAGCATCCCGGAGAGCGCCTCGAGGATCTGCCGGTGGGTCATGGCGCCCCCGCCGCGCTGGGCGGCGGCGGACTCGGCGGCCCGGTCGGCGCGGCTGAGCCGGGCCGCGGGGGCGGTGGTGCTGGTCATCAGGGACGTCCTCCGGAGCTGGTGGTGGAGCGGGCGAGCTGGTCGAGGCCCTCGGAGAAGGACTCGGACAGCGAGTCGTTGAAGCGGCGCAGCAGGCGGGCCAGGGTGCGGACGTCCTCGTCCTCCCAGTCCGCCAGCCGCTCGGTGAGCAGCGCGCAGCCGGCGGTGCGCAGCCGCGCCAGGGCCTCCGCGCCCGGCCCGGTGACGTGGAGCAGCCGGGAGCGGCCGTCGGCGGGGTCGACCTCGCGGCGCAGCAGCCCCTCGTCGACCAGGGCGCTGACCTGCCTGCTGACCACGGACGCGTCGACGAGCAGGGTGCCGGCGAGGTCGGACAGGCGCAGCGCACCGGCGGCGTCGACGGCGGCGAGCAGGGCGACGTCGGCGACGTGCTCCCGGCCCATCCGCTGCTGGTAGTGGCGGTGCTGGCGCGTGGTGCGGCGCAGCTCCTCGACCACGGCCCCGCAGGACTCCGGTGTGACCACGTCGACCTCCCCAACTAGTTGCTTCCAGCACGCAACATGGAGGGTGCCACGGTTGTTCCCGCCGCGCCCGCCGCCGCGCGCCGGGGTGACGGGGGTCGCAGCCCCGCGCCGGGCGGCCCCGGTTGTTACCCGCGAGTAAGGTGCGCCACGTTCGGCGACGCCTGCCCCAGGAGCCCCCATGCCCGTACCCAGCCCGGCCACGTTCGAGCGCCTCGGCGCCCTGATCTCGATCCCGCGGGACGAGGTGCGGGAGCAGTCGCAGGTCGTCGAGCCGTTCACCGGTGACGTCCTGGCCGAGGTGCCGCTGGGCACCGAGGAGGACGTCAAGCGCGCGGTGGAGAGCGCCCGCGCCGCCCAGGCCGAGTGGACGCGGGTGCCGGTGGCGCAGCGGGCCGCGGTGCTGCAGCGCTACCAGGACCTGGTCCTGGCGAACAAGGATGCGCTCATCGACATGGCCCAGGCCGAGACGGGCAAGTCCCGCCTCGCGGCCATGGAGGAGACGCTCGACGTCGCCATCGTCGCCCGCTACTACGCCAAGAACGGGCCCAAGCTGCTCGAGCCCCGCCGCCGGGCGGGCATCGTGCCCGGGCTCACCCGCACCACGGAGCGCCGCCAGGCCAAGGGCGTCGTCGGCGTCATCGCCCCCTGGAACTACCCGCTGACGCTGGCCGTGACCGACGCGCTGCCCGCGCTGCTCGCCGGGAACGCCGTCGTCATCAAGCCCGACCGCCAGACCCCGCACACCGCGCTGCTCGCCATCGAGCTGCTCGTGCAGGCAGGTCTGCCGAAGGACCTGTTCCAGGTCGTCACCGGCGCGGGGTCGGTCGTCGGCACGGCCATCGTCGACGCCTGCGACTACCTGATGTTCACCGGCTCGACCGCGACCGGGAAGGTGCTGGCCAAGCAGACCGGCGAGCGGCTCATCGGGTTCTCCGCCGAGCTGGGCGGCAAGAACGCGATGATCGTCACCGCCGGCGCGGACCTCAAGAAGGTGGCCGAGGGCGCGGTCAGCGCGTGCTTCGCCAACGCCGGGCAGCTCTGCGTCTCCATCGAGCGGATCTACGTCGAGCGCACGGTCGCCGAGAAGTTCACCCGGCTGCTCGTGGACCGGGTCGAGAAGATCACGCTCGCCGGCGGGTACTCCTTCGGTGCCGAGATGGGCTCGCTGGCCTCCGCCGGCCAGCTCGAGAGCATCACCGCCCAGGTCGACGGCGCGGTGGCCCAGGGGGCGACCGTGCTGACCGGCGGCAAGCACCGTCCCGACCTGGGCCCCTTCTTCTACGAGCCCACCGTGCTCACCGGCGTCACCGACGACATGGCGTGCGGCCGCGGCGAGACCTTCGGCCCCGTCGTCGCCGTCTACGAGGTCGACGACGTCGACGAGGCGATCCGCAAGGCCAACGACACCGAGTACGGCCTCAACGCCAGCGTGTGGGCGGCCACCACCGGCGCGGGCGAGGCCATCGCGGCCCGGCTGCGCGCCGGCACGGTCAACGTCAACGAGGGCTACATCGCCTCCTGGGGCTCGACCGACGCCCCCATGGGCGGCATGGGCACCTCCGGGGTGGGCCGCCGCCACGGCAGCGAGGGCCTGCTGAAGTACACCGAGGCGCAGACCGTGGCCACCCAGCGCCTGATGCCCATCGCGCCGCCCCGCGGCGTCGGCCAGGCCACGTTCGCGAAGGTCATGTTCGCCTCGATCAAGGCCATGCGGGCGCTGCCCGGCCGCTGAGCCGGGCCCGCCCGGTGCGGGAACACCAGCCCCCCGTCGCGACGCTGCACCCGGCAACGGCCCGGGACCGGGCAGGACGGCAACGACAGGAGGCCCGACGTGCGCGTCGTCATCGCAGGTGGACACGGCAAGATCGCCCAGCAGGTCATCAAGGCGCTGGTGCCGCGCGGGGACGTCGGTGTCGGTCTGGTGCGCAACGCCGACCACGTGCACGAGCTCGAGGCCCTCGGCGGCCAGGCCGTCGTCATCGACCTGGAGAGCGCGAGCACCGACGACCTCGCCGCCCACCTCGAAGGTGCCGACGCCGTGGTGTTCGCGGCCGGGGCGGGGCCCGACAGCGGCCCCGAGCGCAAGGACTCCGTCGACCGCGCCGGCTCGGTCCTGCTGGCCGACGCCGCCGAGCAGGCCGGGGTGCGCCGCTTCGTGCAGATCAGCTCGTTCGGTGCGGGCGAGGAGATCCCCGAGGGCACCAGCGAGTCCTTCGTCGTCTACCTGCAGGCCAAGACGGCCGCCGAGGACGACCTCAAGGCCCGCGACGGCCTCGACTGGACGATCCTGCGGCCCGGCGGGCTGACCGACGACGACGGCACCGGCATGGTCGCGCTGTCGACCCCGCCGCTGGAGCGCGGCACCGTGCCCCGCGAGGACGTCGCCGCCGTCGTCGTGGCGCTGCTGGACACCCCCGGCACCGCCGGGACGGTCGTCATGCTGACCGAGGGCGCCACCCCCGTGGTCGACGCCGTCGCCGCGCTGGGCTGACCGGCCCCGGCCCGGGCCGCCCGTGGGCTAGCGTCCGGGCATGGACGAGGTCACCGTGCACGTCGAGGCCACCCCTCAGCAGGTCTGGGAGGTGGTCTCCGACGTCACCGGGTACGGCGAGCTCAGCCCGGAGTGCACCGGGGGCCGCTGGACGCGCGGCGCGAGCGGACCCGCGGTGGGCGCGACGTTCCTGGGCACCAACCGGCACGGCCCGGTGCGGTGGAGCACCCATTGCACGGTCGTCGCGGCCGAGCCCGGCGAGCACTTCTCCTTCCGGGTCACCGAGTCGTCGATGCGCTGGGGCTACCGGCTCGCCCCCGGGGCCGACGGCGGGACCGACGTCACGGAGTACCGCCTCAAGCTGGTGCCCAGCCCCTGGTACACCCGGCTGATCTCGGCCAGCGGCGCGCTCGGCCGCAACCGGGAGGACAGCATGCGCGAGGGGATGCGCCGCAGCCTCGCCGCGCTCGCCCGCACCGTGGAGCGCCGGGCGGCGTCCGTCTCCTGAGCCCGGACCTGCTGAGCCCCGGAGCCCCCGGACCCGTCAGGCCCCGGAGCGCGCGGTGCCGCGCAGCACCAGCACCGCGCCGCCGGCCAGGACGACCACGGCGACGGCGACGAAGGGCCACACCGGCAGGCTGCTCCCCCCCGACGGCGCGTCCGACCCGGCGGCGGCCGCCGCGGCGGGCTGCCCGCCACCGTCCTGCGTCGTCGTGAACGACACCGTGCCCGAGACCGGGTGCCCGTCGGCCGAGGTCACCCGGTAGGCGACGGTGTACGTCCCGGCGGGGCCGAGCTCACCGACGTCGACGCCGAGCTCGCGCCCGCGGACCACGGGCTCGGAGCGCGCCCACCGGCTGCCGTCGGGCCCCGAGACGGTCATCGCCGCGAAGCTGGGCGAGACCCCATCGTCGAAGGTCAGCGTCACCCGCTGCGGGGCGATCGCGACCGTGGCGCCGTCGGCCGGGTCGGACCCGGTCAGCGCGGCGTGCGCGGACGCCGAGGGCGCCAGCAGGAGCAGCAGCGTCACCGTGACGGAGAACACGGCGGCCAGCCGGGCCGCGGACGGGGTGGGGCGGCGGGGGGAAGGGGGTCGGACCTGCACGGATCCAGGTTACGGGTGATCTCCGCCGACCCTTCCCGGGACCGCCTCGCAACGTAACGGTGGGATCACAACCCTCCGTTGCAGTTGCCTGGACCGGCCTCCGCTCCTCACTGTTGTGCTCTAGTTCACCCACGCCGCAGGCCCTCCGGGGGACACGCGCGCCCTCCTGGGACGCCCGTGACGGAGGGCCTGGACGCACGAGAGGAACGACAGGTGGTCCGTTGAACAACCTCATCGACTTCATCAGCACTCGGTACAAGCAGCTGTCCATCGACTCCTACCTGCACGTGAGCGCCGCGGTCCAGTCGGTGATCATCGCGACCGTCGTCGCCGTGCTGATCGGGATCGCGGTCTACCGCAGCCCGGTCGGGTCCGCCGTCGCGACCGCCCTGGCCAGCACGATCCTGACCATCCCGTCGTTCGCGCTGCTGGGCCTCCTCGTCATCGGCTTCGGCCTCGGCGTGGTGCCCACCATCATCGCGCTGGTGCTCTACGCGCTGCTGCCCATCATGCGGAACACCATCGTCGGGCTCGCGTCGGTCGACCCGGCCATCACCGACGCCGCCAAGGGCATCGGCATGAGCCGGTTCGCCGTGCTCACCAAGGTGGAGATCCGGCTCGCCTGGCCGGCCATCCTCGCCGGCATGCGCGTCAGCACCCAGCTGGTGATGGGCATCCTCGCCATCGCCGCCTACGTCAAGGGCCCCGGCCTGGGGAACCTCATCTTCACCGGTCTGGCCAGCCTCGGGACGCCCACCGCGGTGCCCCAGGCGCTGACCGCCACCCTGCTCATCGTCATCCTCGCCCTGGTCCTCGACGGCATCTTCGTCGGGATCGGCCGACTCACCACCTCAAGGGGAATCCGTGACTGACACCACCGTGCAGGACCTCGCCTCGACGTCGAAGGGCGTCGCGGGCGCGGAGATCGTGCTCGACAACGTCGTCAAGAGCTACCCGGGCCAGAAGGAGCCGGCGGTCAAGAACGTCTCCATGACGATCCCCGCCGGGGAGATCGTGGTGCTGGTCGGCCCGTCGGGCTGCGGCAAGACGACCACCATGCGCATGATCAACCGCCTCATCGAGCCCACCTCGGGCACGATCACCATCGGCGGCACCGACGCGCTCAAGCTCAACGCCGACGAGCTGCGCCGCGGCATCGGCTACTCGATCCAGCAGGCCGGGCTCTTCCCGCACATGACGATCGAGCAGAACGTCGGCATGGTCCCCAGCCTCATCGGCTGGGACAAGAAGCGGACCCGCGACCGCGTCGAGGAGATGCTCGACGTCGTCGGCCTCGACCCCAAGCAGTACATGTCGCGCTTCCCCCGCCAGCTCTCCGGCGGGCAGCAGCAGCGCGTCGGGGTGGCCCGGGCGCTGGCCGCGGACCCGCCGGTGCTGCTCATGGACGAGCCCTTCGGCGCCGTCGACCCCATCACCCGCGGCCTGCTGCAGGACGAGCTGCTGCGGCTGCAGACCGAGCTGAAGAAGACGATCGTCTTCGTCACCCACGACTTCGGCGAGGCCGTGAAGCTCGGCGACCGGATCGCGGTGCTGGGCAACCAGTCGACGATCCTGCAGTACGACACCCCCGAGGCGATCCTGGCCAACCCGGCCGACGACACCGTGGCCGGCTTCGTCGGCGCCGGGGCCTCGCTCAAGCAGCTGACCCTGATGCGGGTGCGCGACGTCGAGCTCGAGCAGGTCTCCACGGCCCGCATCGACGACGACCCGACCGTGCTGCGCGAGAAGGTCGGCACCCGCAAGGGCTCCTGGGGCCTGGTGCTCGACGAGCGCGACCGCCCCTACGCCTGGGTCGGCCCGCACCACCTGGGCACGGCGTCGAGCTTCCGCGGCCTGGGTGACCGGGTCGGGGAGACCGTCTCCACCCAGTCGACGCTGCAGGACGCGCTGGAGGCGCTGCTGGCCGAGTCCAGCGGCTCCACCGTCGTCACCGGCGGCCGCGGGGAGTACGTCGGCATGGTCAACATCGACACGCTGATCGGCACCATCCGCTCGCTGCGCGCCCAGCACGAGGACGACCACGACGACGAGTCCGCCGGCGCCCACTCGACCGGGGCCCGGGCGTGACCGCCGCCGTCGAGACCCGCAAGGACGTCGAGGACGAGGACCAGTCCAAGTCCTTCGTCGAGGGCGAGGTCGACACCGAGGCGGAGGACGCGCTCGCCAAGGAGACCCGGCGCACCGAGCGCATCCGGCTGCTGGTGCAGCCGGTCGTGGTCGTCCTCGTCGCCGCGGGCGTGCTGATCTGGGCGTTCGGGATCCACACCGTCACCGCGACGGAGAGCGCCACCCTCAACGGGCCGACGATCATCAGCGAGACGCTGCAGCACATCAAGATCACGCTGGTCGTGACCGTCATCGTGCTGGCCATCGCGATCCCGCTGGGCATCCTGCTCACCCGGCCCGCGACGAAGAAGCTGGCGCCGATCTTCATCGCCATCGCCAACATCGGGGCGTCCGCGCCCGCGATCGGCCTGCTGGTGCTCTGGTACCTCATCACCCAGCAGACCGGGTTCTGGACCGGCGTGCTCCCCATCGCCTTCTACTCGCTGCTGCCGGTGCTGCGGAACACCATCCTCGGGTTCGAGGAGGTCGACCCCACGCTCGTCGACGCGGGCAAGGGGCAGGGCATGTCCGGCGGGACCATCCTGCGGCGGGTCGAGTTCCCGCTCGCCGTGCCGTACATCCTCGCCGGGCTGCGCACCACGCTGGTGCTGGCCGTCGGCACCGCGACGCTGAGCTTCCTCGTCGGCGCCGGCGGGCTCGGCGTGCTCATCGAGACCGGCTACAAGCTCAACCGTCCGGCCATCCTGATCGTGGGCGCGGTCATGGCCGTCGCCCTCGCCCTGCTCGTGGACTGGCTCGGCGCGCTCGCCGAGCAGTACCTGGGCCCGAAGGGGCTGCGCTGATGACGGTGACCCGCACGAAGGAGACGACCGTGACAGCACCGACCACCGCACGGCCCCGCCGCACCCGCCGCGCGCTCGCCGCCGTGGCCCTGGCCGCGTCGGCCTCGCTCGCCGCGGGCTGCGGCCTGCAGTCCGGCAGCGCAGTCCCCCTGGCGGTCGACCCGGGCTCCATCCAGCCCGTGGACAGCCTGAAGGGGGTGGACCTGACCGTGGGCTCCAAGGAGTTCACCGAGCAGCGCATCCTCGGCTACATCATCGAGTTCGCGCTCTCCGCGGCCGGCGCCAACGTCTCGGACCTGACGTCGATCGTCGGGTCGAACTCGACGCGGCAGGCGCTGGTCAGCGGCCAGGTCGACGTGACCTACGAGTACACCGGCACCGGCTGGCTGAGCTACCTCGGCCAGGAGAAGCCCATCGCCGACCCGGTGGCGCAGTACGAGGCCGTCAAGGAGCTGGACCTCAAGGAGAACGGCGTCGCCTGGGTCGACCCGGCCCCGATGGACAACACCTACGCGCTGGCCATGAGCCAGCAGGTGGCGCAGCAGACCGGCATCACCACGCTGTCGGAGTACGCCGAGCTGGTGAAGTCCGACCCCAACGCCGCCGGGCTGTGCGTGGAGACCGAGTTCAACAGCCGCCCCGACGGCCTGCCCGGCCTCGCCGCCGCCTACGGGTTCGACGTGGCCGCGGTGCCGACGCAGATCCTGCAGACCGGCGTCATCTACAACGAGACGGCCAACGGCAACTGCAAGTTCGGCGAGGTGTTCACCACCGACGGCCGCATCAAGGGCCTCGACCTCACCGTGCTGCAGGACGACAAGGCGTTCTTCCCGCACTACAACGCCACGATCACCCTGCTGCAGAAGACCCTCGACGAGCACCCGGCGATCGCCGAGGTCATGAAGCCCGTCTCCGACGCGCTGACCAACGAGGAGATCACCGAGCTCAACCGCAAGGTCGACGTGGACGGGTCCGACCCCGCCGACGTCGCCCGGCAGTGGATGGCGGACAAGGGCTTCATCACCATCCCCTGACGCACCACCCCGCACGGCCCGCAGCGCCCGTGGTCCTCGTGACCGCGGGCGCTGCGCCGTCCCCGCCCGGTCCCCCGCGCCTCGACCGCACACTGCCCGCAGTGTGGCCGGCCCCAGGCGGGTGCGACCGCACACTGCCCGCACTGTGGCCGGTGCCAGGCGGGTGCGACCGCACACTGCCCGCGGTGTGCGGGGCAGGCGGGGACGACGACGGCCCGCCGCGAGCGGGTGCTCGTCGGCGGGCCGTCGGGTGGTGCGGTCTGGGTGGTGCGGGCCTGCGCTCCGGTCAGCGCACCCCGAGGCGGCGCAGCAGGTCGGCGTCGATGCTGTCGAGCTCGGTGCCGATGGCGTTGTGCGCGGCCCGGCGGCGGGCGGTGGGCATCCGCTCGGCGGCGTGGACGGCCGTGGTCAGCTCGGTCAGCCGCACCGTGGTGGCCTGCTCGAAGTCGCGGTCCCGGCTGGCCCGGGCGGCCGCCTCGGTGCCCGCCGCACCGGGGTTCGCGGTGTCGAGCTCGCGCAGCGACTTCTCGAGGCCGTTGATGCGGGCGCTGAGCCTCGCCCCGTGCCCGGTGAAGTCGGCGAGGTTCTCGACGTCGACCCCGATGGAGCGCGCCCGGCGCTCGTCGAGCTTGCCGCGGAGCTGGGTGGCGCCGCGGTAGAGCAGCGGCGACGCCACCGGGAGGACGACCCGGCTGATGGCCAGGTAGCGGCGTGCCTTGGCCGGGGTGAACTGCTTGCGCTCGGCGGCCTTGCGGGCCTCGGCCGCCTCCTTCTTGCGCTGCTTGGCCGCCTTCTTCTGCGCCCGCTTGTCGAGCGCGACCGCGGGTGCCGCGGCGACCGCACCGGCTGCGGCCGAGGTGCTCTCCCGCGCCGCGGCCAGGCCGCTGGACGTCGAGGCGACCGACGCACCCTTCACCGCGCGGCCCGCACCCTTGGCCTTGCGGGCCGCCTTCTCGGCCTTGCGCGCCGCTTTGTTCGCGAACTTCAGCTCGGCCTGGGCCTGGGCCTTGAGCTGCTTGGTGTGGGCCCGGCGCAGGGCGCGGCGCGACTGCTTCTTCTGTCGCTTGCTGAACAGCCCCATCCTGGGGTCCTCCGGTGCGTCTCGACGTGCCCGCCGCGGCGGCTGGTCCCGACCGCTGCGGCCCAGGTGGGCGCCCTCGTCGGTCCCGCCCACCCTAGGGGAGCCCGGCCGGATCCTCGCCCCAGGGCTCCGGCGCCCTTCCGGCCCGGGTCGAGGTGTCGGGGCAGGGCCCTACAGTGACCTCCCGTGGAGCCGGTGCTGCTCGAGTCGGGGGTGCTGACGGGCTGCCGGCACCGGGTCTCGCTCGACGCCGCCGCGGCCGCGGGCCCCGACGCCGCCCCGGCCGTCACCGACCCGGGTGCGCTGCAGCGGGTCGAGGAGGCCCGCGAGCACCGCCGGGCGGTGGCCGCGTCCCTGGCGGCGTCCTCCCCCGGCTGGACGAGCGTGCCCGCGGCCCTGCCCCGGTCGCTGCGGGTGGAGCGGACCCGGGACCTGGCCGCCACCGGCGCCGAGCGGATCTGGGCGCCCGCGCTGCCCGACGCCGGCGGCCTGCGCGGGGCCCCCGACCTGCTGCTGCGCGCGTCCGACGGCGGCTACCTGCCCGTCATCGTCGTCAACCACCGCACCACCGACCCGGGGGCCGGCGCGACGACGTCACCGCTGGAGCACTTCGACCCCGCCCCCGACCCGGCCCGCTCCGCGCGCTCGCACACCAAGGACCGGCTGCGCCTGGCCCACGCCCGCCGCCTGCTCGAGGCGGCCGGTCTCGCGTCCGCCGACACCCGGGCCGGCGTGGTCGGGCTCGACGCGGACTGCCTGCTGGTGCACGACCTCGCCGCCCCGGACTGGCCGGGTGGGCGCAGCACCCTGGCCGAGCACGCCGCACGCGCCGCCGACCGCGCGGCCGTGGTCGCCGCGGCCGCCGGGGGCGAGGTGGTCACCGCGGCCTCGCGCGTGGGCGAGTGCCGCAGCTGCCGGTGGTGGCCCCGGTGCGAGGCGGAGCTGGTGGCGGCTCACGACGTCAGCCTCGTGGTGCGCGGCTCCGCCCCGGACGTGCTGCGGGAGGCGGGCATCACCACGGTCGACGACCTGGCCCGCGCCGAGGCGCCCCCGGCGGCGTGGCGCGGCGGCCCCTTCACCGACGCGGTCACCACCGCCCGGGCGTGGCTGGCCGGTGCGCCGCTGGTGCGCCGGCAGGCCGAGGTGCAGGTGCGCCGCGCGGACGTCGAGGTCGACGTCGACATGGAGAGCTACCTCGAGCACGGCGCCTACCTGTGGGGCACGCTGCTGGCCTGGCCGGGCGAGGAGCCCCAGTACCGCCCGTTCGCGACGTGGGACCCGCTGCCCACCGACGACGAGGCGCGCTCGTTCGCCGAGCTGTGGGCCTGGTTGACGGGGGTGCGGGAGCGGGCGGCCGCCGCGGGCCTGACCTTCGCCGCCTACTGCTACTCCGAGGCCGCGGAGAACCGCTGGCTGCTCGGCTCGGCCCGCCGCTTCGCCGGGCTCCCGGGCGTCCCCCACGAGGACGAGGTGGCCGCGTTCATCGCCTCGCCGGACTGGGTGGACGTGTTCGAGGCGGTCGGGGAGGCGTTCGTCTGCCCGCAGGGCCGGGGGCTGAAGAAGGTGGCGCCGGTGGCCGGCTTCGCCTGGGACGACGCCGAGGCGGGCGGCGAGGCGTCGATGGGCTGGTACCGCCGGGCCGTCGGCATGGACGGCGAGGTCGAGCTCGACCAGCGCGAGCGGGTGCTGCGCTACAACGCCGACGACGTCTGGGCCACCCGCGTGCTGCGGGTGTGGATGGACACCCGGGCCGCGGCCGAGGTGCCGCTGGCGGCCGACCTGCCGGTACCTCCCCCCGCGCCGGCGCCGGCCTAGCGGGGCGCCATCCGCAGCGCGCCGTCCATCCGGATGGTCTCGCCGTTGAGGTAGTCGTGCTCCACGATCATGCAGGCCAGCCGGGCGTACTCGGCGGGCTGCGCCAGCCGGGCCGGGAACGGGACGCCCTGCTCGAGCGACGCGCGGTACTCGTCGGTGACCCCGGCCAGCATGGGGGTGTCGACGAGGCCGGGGGCGATGGTGCACACGCGGATGCCCTGCCGGGCGAGGTCGCGCGCCGCGGGCAGGGTCATCGCCGCCACCCCGCCCTTGGACGCGGCGTAGGCGATCTGGCCGATCTGGCCCTCGAACGCGGCGATCGAGGCGGTGTTGACGACCACCCCGCGCTGCCCGGCGTCGTCGGCGGAGGTCTGCGCGATGACCTCGGCGGCCAGGCGCATCACGTTGAACGTGCCCAGCAGGTTGACGGTGACGACCGTGCGGAACAGCTCCAGGTCGTGCGGGCCGTCCTTGCCCAGCACGCGGCCCGCCCAGCCGACGCCGGCGCAGTTGACCACAGTGCGCAGGGGGGTGCCGGAGGCGCTGACCTGCTCGAGCGCGCCGCGCACGTCGGCCTCGCTGGTGACGTCGGCGGCCAGCAGGGTGACCCCGCCGGGGACGTCACCGCCGGCGGCGTCGATCGAGCGCTGCAGGTCGAGGCCGAAGACGGTCGCGCCGCGGTCGGCGAGGGCGGCGGCGGTGGCCGCGCCCAGGCCCGAGGCGGCACCGGTGACGAGGGCTGAGGTTCCGGAGATGTCCACGGCGTCGCACGCTACGTCGGCACCCGCGCCCGCAGCACGCGGGGCGGGGAAGGGGGTGGCTGGCCCGTCAGCCGCCTCTCGGCGAGTGGCCGCTCGTGGCGGCGATGTGTGGGCCCGGGGGCTTGAACGGGCCAGCCACCACTAGTGAACACCACCGGGCCGACAACATTCCCCTCGTGCGCCTCCGCTGCACCCGGGGCGCGAGGTTCCGCCCGCAGGCGGGCAAGATGTGACCCATGCGACAGCTCACCAGCCTCGACGCCCAGTTCCTCGCGCTGGAGAACAACCGACAGACCGGGCACGTGGGCAGCGTGACCGTCTTCGACACCTCTACCGCCCCGGGCGGGACGCTGACCGGTCCCGACATGGTCGAGCTGCTCGCCGCCCGGCTGCACCTGCTGCCGCCGCTGCGCTGGCGCCTGGTCGAGACGCCCTTCGGCCTGGACTACCCGCACTGGGTGGACGACCCGGACTTCGACCTCGACTTCCACGTCCGGGAGATCGCCCTGCCCGCCCCGGGCTCGGACGCGATGCTCGCCGAGCAGGTGCAGCGCATCCACTCCCGCCCGCTCGACCGCGGTCGGCCGCTGTGGGAGATGTACGTCGTGTCCGGCCTCGCCTCGGGCCACACGGCGCTCTACACCAAGATCCACCACGCGATCATCGACGGTGTCTCGGGCGCGGAGATCATGGGTCTGCTGCTCGACCTGACCCCCGAGGTGCGGGAGACCCCGCGCGAGGAGCCGATCCGCGCCGGCCGCACCCCGGGGCAGTGGGAGATGCTCGGCCGCGGCCTGCTCGGCCTGCCGCGCTACCCGTTCCGGGCGGCCCGGGCCCTGCCCTCGGTGCTGCCGAACCTCGACGAGACCGCGTTCGCCACCCTGCCCGGGATGGGCCTGCTGGGGCGGGCCGCGGCCAAGGTCGAGGAGGTGGCGCGCGGGGACGGCAACGCGGTGCAGCGCGCCGACCGCAACGCCCCGCGCACGTCGTTCAACGCCAAGATCAGCCCGCACCGCCGCTGGGTGTTCGGCCAGCTGCCGCTCGACGAGGTCAAGGCGGTCAAGGCGACGTTCGGCTGCACCCTCAACGACGTCGTGGTGACGCTGTGCGCGAGCGCGGTGCGGACCTGGCTGGTCGACCACGACGAGCTGCCCGCGGAGCCGCTGGTGGCCCAGATCCCGGTCTCGGTGCGCACCAAGGACCAGGCAGGCACCTACGGCAACCGCATCCTGCTCAGCTCGTCGAAGCTCTACACCAACATCAGCGACCCGGCGGAGCGCCTCGCGGCGACGTCGGAGGGCCTGAAGGTGATGAAGGAGCGGCACAAGGCAGTGCCGGCGACCGTGCTGCAGGACGCGAACAACTTCATCCCGCCGGCGCTGTTCACCCGGGCCGCGCGGGTCACGTTCTCCATGGCCCGCGCCGGGACGCCCCCGTGGAACCTGGTGGTGTCCAACGTGCCCGGCCCGCAGTTCCCGCTGTACTGCGCGGGCGCGAAGCTCGTGGCCAACTACCCCGTGTCGGTCATCTTCGACGGGACGGGGCTCAACATCACGGTGCAGAGCTACGACGGGCACCTCGACTTCGGCATCCTGGCCGACCGCGACCAGATGCCGGACCTGTGGAACGTCATCGGCTACCTCGAGGGCGCCCTGGCCGACCTGCAGAAGGCCGGGCGCGCCCGCACCGCCGGCTGAGACCAGCGGTGCGGGGCGCCGCCCGTCTCAGGCGCTGCGCAGCTCGACGGCCTCCTCCGGCTGCTCCACCTCGGGCCAGCCGATGCTCGGCGCGTGGCCGCGGAAGTTCTGCAGCCACCAGCCCCAGTCCTCGGGGACCAGCTCGAACGGGTCCTCGTGCCCCAGCTCGCGCGCGGCCCACACCGGCCAGTGCGGGTTGGCCAGCGCCGGCCGGCCGAGCAGCACCAGGTCGATCTGCTCGTCGCGGATCGCCTGGTCGGCGTTCTGCGGCACCCCGAGGTTCCAGCTGACGGTGACGGGGATCCCGACCTCGCGCCGGACCTGCCCGCCGCGCTGCACCCAGGCGGCGACGTCGTTGAAGAACGGGTCGCGCATGTCGTCGGTGTTGCCGCCCATGGACAGGTCGGCCATGTCCGCGCCGTGCTCCTTGAGCCAGCCGACGACCTCGAGGGAGTCCTCCCACTGCACGCCGTCGGGGTGGTAGTCGTCCGCCCCCAGCCGGAAGGTCAGCGGCAGGTGCTCCGGCCACACCTCGCGGACGGAGTCCATGGCCTCGAGCAGGAACCGGGCCCGGTTGGCCTTGCTGCCGCCGTAGGAGTCGGTCCGGTGGTTGGCCAGCGGGGAGTAGAAGCTGGCCGCGAGGTAGCCGTGGGCGAAGTGCATCTCGAGCCACTCGTACCCCGCCTCGAGCGCGCGGGTGGCGGCCTCGGCGTATTGGCGGTGGATGGTCCTGATCTCCGGCACCGTGAGCGCGTGCACCGGGTACGGCCGCTTGCCGAAGCCGTAGGGGACGTCCGACGGCCCGACGACCTGCCAGCCCTCGGGGTGGTCGGGGGACAGCTGCTGGCCGAGGTCGCCGCCCACCCACGGCTTGAGCTCGCTGCCGTTGCGGCCGGTGTGGCCGAGCTGGATGCCCGCGACCCCACCCATGTCCTTGATCATCGCGGTGACACGGGCGTGGCCCTCGACCTGGTCGTCGTCGTAGAGGCCGGCGCAGTGCGGGGTGGTGCGGCCCTCGGGGCTGATGGCCACCTGCTCGGGGAAGACGAGGCCGAACCCGCCGGCGGCACGGGCGCCGAGGTACATGACGTGGAAGTCGTCCATCTTCCCGTCGGTGGAGCGGTACATCGTCATCGGCGACATCGCGATGCGGTTGCGCAGCGTGACGTCCTTGAGCGTGAACGGGCTGAAGAGGTCGGGCATCGGGCGGGTCCTCCCGGTCGGACGGTCCAGAGGGCGGCCGGGTCGGCCGTCGGGGGGTAGTTCACCCGGTGCACGTCACCGCCCCGGGGCGGCGAGGTGACGTTCTCCGCACGTCGTCAACGGGCCTGGTGTGAGGGGCAGACGTTCACAGCGGGCTCCCAGCCAGGCCGGTGCCGAGCCTCACGAACGATTCCTAGCGTCCCGACCGTGCCCCACCACCCGTCGTCACCCCGCCCCGACACCCACGCCCGCCGGCGGTGGTGGCTGGGTGTCGCGGTCGTCCTCGTCGCCGCGCTCGCGGTCGCCCGGGTGGGCCTCGAGCAGACCGCGGGGACGGCCGCCGCCGCGTCCCCCGCCGCACCCCCCACTGCGCTGCCCGGCGGGACCCGCACCCCGGCACCGCACGTCGCACCCCGCGTCCGCGGCACGGTGACGGCCGAGGCGCAGGACGGCCTGACCGTGGCCGCGACGTCGGGTGCCACCGTCACCGTCGCGCTGGACGCCGGCACCCGCTACGGCACCCACCGGGCACCCGTGACCCGGGCGGCGGTCACGGTCGGCTCCGCGGTGGCCGTCGTGGGAGACCTGGCGGACGGGTCCGTCACCGCCACCCGGGTGCTGCTCGAGCCGACGCCCACCACGCCCCCGTCGTCACCCCCGCCCGCCCCCGCTCCCACCGCCACGACGACGCCGGCGGCCCCGGTCGACGCCGACGCCCGCTGCGACGTCGCCGGCGCCGCGCAGGCGGCCGTGGGCGTGGCCACCGCGGACGGGGAGCGGGCCGCGGTCGCCGTCCTCGACACCACCACCGGCACCTACACCGCGGCGGGCGAGGCGAACACCACGTTCAGCACGGCCAGCGTCGTCAAGGTGCTCATCGCCACCGAGCTTCTGCTCACCGGACAGATGAGCGGGGACACCGCGGCGACGGCCCGCGAGATGATCACCGCCTCGGACGACGACGACGCCGACGCGCTCTACGGCCTGGCGGGGGGCGACGACGTGCTTCCCGACGTCGCGGCCCACTACGGCATCACCGACCTCGGCTCCGGCCCGGCCGAGGAGGGGCAGTGGGGCGAGACGCAGGTGACCGCGGACGGCCTCGCGCACCTCTACGCGGCGCTGCACGCCGACCCGGTGGTGTGGCCGTGGCTGTCCTCGGCCATGGCCGCGACGAGCAGGACCGCCGACGACGGCACCGACCAGTACTTCGGGCTGCCCGCGGTCGCGCACAGCTGGTCGGTCAAGCAGGGCTGGATGGTCGGCCTCGGCCCCGGCGCGACCTACAACTCCACCGGGTTCGTCGACTCCGACCGCTGGGTCGTCGTCCTGCTCACCCAGGGGGCGGCGGACCAGTACGGCCAGGAGATGGCGTCGGTGCTGACCCGGGCGGCGGGGGCGGTGCTGC
This sequence comes from Rhodococcus aerolatus, assembly GCF_054783215.1. Taxonomy (NCBI): domain Bacteria; kingdom Bacillati; phylum Actinomycetota; class Actinomycetes; order Mycobacteriales; family Nocardiaceae; genus Rhodococcus; species Rhodococcus aerolatus. The sequence goes on from NZ_BAAGQZ010000004.1 coordinate 333,157, forward strand.
CCGACGGCACCGCCCCGGGCACGGCCTGCTGACCGGGGCCCCGCGCCCCCGGTCGGGCAGCGGGGGTGGTCACCACGACGACGGCCGCTGCCCGACCGCCGCCCGCCGCGCCGGCGTCACCGCGTCCCGAGCGCGCTCCACCGCCGCAGCAGCAGGGCCGCCACGAGCCCGGTCCACAGCCACGTCGCGCCCGCCCCGAGCACCCCGGTGACGAACAGTCCCAGCAGCAGCGAGACCACCCACGTCAGCACCAGCGCCGCCACGGTGAGCACCACCGCGACGACGGTCCGCCCGGGGTGGCGCCGCAGCGACCGGCCCGCACCGGTGAGCAGCGGCAGTGCGACGACGACGGCCAGCGCCCCGACCAGCGGGTGCACCACCGCCGCGGCCGCGACCAGCACCACCGCCACCAGCCACCCCACGAGCGCGTGCGGCGACGGGCGCGCCGCCCGTGCCCCGGGCCGCACCCGCCGGGCCAGCAGCCACCCCGCGACCGCCACCGCCACCACCGACGCCGCGAGGCGACCGAGGAACGCCGGCGCGGTGGCGGGCACGGGGTCCCCCACCACGAGCAGCGCCTGCACCACCGCGTGCGCCACCACCACCGCGGGCACCGCCCACCAGCTCACCCGCCGCGCCCGTGGGCGCCGCGTCCGGGACACCGCGGGCGCACTCACGACGACGGCCGGGCGGCGGCGGTGAGCACGTCCTGCAGCGACCCCGAGAACACCGTCGTCGGGCCCACCGTCACCACCAGGGTGCCCGGGTCGGCCGCGCTCGAGGTGGCGGTGACGGGTTGCTGGTCCACCGTGGACCCCGTGCAGGTGACGGCCTCGCCGTCGGCGGTGCAGACCGGGGCGGTGAGGAGGGCCACGGCGCGCTCCACCAGCACGTCGTTCGTCGCGAAGCGGACCTCCGCGAGCCGGTCCCCACCGACCGGGGCCAGCGCCGCCACCTGGCTGCAGCCGGCGAGCGCACCCAGGAGCAGCGCCGGCAGCACGGCCAGCGCCGGGCCCACCCGGGTCACCGCGGCCGCCGGGCGGCGTGGGCCGCGAGCCGGGCGCGCTCGGCGAGGTGCTGCGCCTCCAGCTCGGCGTCGGTGATGACGGAGAGGTCGAACGGGGCGGGCAGCAGCAGCTCGGTGTTGCGGTCCAGCGGCGAGCCCCGCCGCATCATCGGCGTCTCCGCCCAGTCGTTGGCGGCCAGCTCCCTGCTGCGGGAGGCGAGGTCGGCCACGCTGCCGCTGCTGCCGGGGGTGAGGGGGGAGGCGTGGTCGACCACGGTGGTGAACAGCGAGAGGGTGCCGTCGCGGTTGTCGACGAGCTCCACGAGCTGCTGCTGCTGCGGGAAGTCGATGCAGGAGGCGGTGGTGACCTCCCAGAAGCCGCCCGTGGCGGAGGTGTGGGCCAGGATCTGGTTCAGGTGGGTGTGGCCGTTGAGCCAGCCGACCACCACCGGGTACGCCAGCAGCAGGTCGACCAGCTCGTCCGCCCCGTGCAGGGTGTCGTCGAACCCCGGCCGGGTGGCCCGGTTCTCCAGGGTGAGGCTGTTGTGGTGGCTCAGCAGCAGCACCAGGCGCTGCTCCGCCCGCGCCGTCTCGAGCTGGGCGCGCAGCCACCGCAGCTGCACGTCGGGCACCGCGCCGTCGGGCCCGGCGACCTGGTTGCAGGTGTCCAGGCCCAGCGCGCGCACCCGCGGGGAGAGGTCCGCGGCCCACCACGTCTCCCCGGTGTCGAGGTTGCGCTGGGTGAAGCCGTGGCCCACCGGCCCGGGGGCGGACGTGGTGCGGAAGTGCTCGACCATGAACTCGCGCTGGGAGAACAGGTACCGGGCCGGGTCGGCGGGCACGTCGCGCAGGCCCGGCCGCACCCCCACCGCCTGGCCCAGGGCGCCCACCGCGCGCTGCAGGGGGCTCGCGGCGGAGGCGTACCCGTCGAGCGCCGCGGTGGCGGTGGCCCCCAGGGTGACCGACTTGCGGCCCCCGACGGCCAGCGCGCGCAGCTGCGGGCTGAGGTCGAACGTGCCCAGCAGCAGGGTGTCGTGGTTGCCGTAGACGGCGTACCAGGGGGCGGGCAGGCCCACCGAGTCGACGGGGGAGCCGATGGCCTGGTCGAGCAGGTCGGGCAGGCGGGGGAAGCCGTGGTCCCCGAACGAGCCGCCGGTGGGGTCGGCGGGCCGGTACGCCCAGGTCGCCTCGGGCCACGCCTGCACGCCCTGGAAGCCGGGCCCGCTGCCGCTGGTGGGGTGCACCCGCACGCCGTCGAGCACGTCGACGTACCAGCGCAGCTCGAGGTGGCTGTGCATGTCCGCGCTGTCCCCGGTGACGACGACCGCGCCGAGCGGGGCGCCGGTGACCGGGCTCGTGGCCAGGTCGGCCACCGCCGCCACCATCGCGGCGGTGACGTGGACGGTGAGCGGGTCCTGGGGGTGGAACGCCGAGCCCCAGGCGGCGTGGTCCTGGACGATCATCGGCTCGATGCGGCCGGGGGACTGCGCGTCGATGACGTGCAGGTCCGACAGGTGGCCCAGGTGCAGCAGCGAGCGCCGGGCGGTGGCCCGGCCGGTGCCGGGGGCGCGGCGCAGCACGTCGAGCCGCGGCAGGTGCGGCTCGCCGGGCCCGCTGACCAGCGTCCGGTAGCTGCGGTCGGCCACCGGGCCCTGCAGGACCGTGCCGACCAGGGTGCTGGGGGCCTGCGACGGCACGGCGGTCGCGCTGAGCGCGGGCCCCAGCACGTCGAGCCCGAGCCCGGTCGCGGCGCCGAGCACCCCGGCCCGGGTGAGGAATGCGCGCCGCGTCAGACCGGCCACCGGGACGCACCCTCCTCGACTCCCCCTGCGGCGCAGATCATAAGCAGCGGTGAACGGCGGCCACCAGGGTCGGCTCGGGCCGGTCGGGCAGCGCGGGTGGTCACCACGACGACGGGCGCTGCCCGACCGCCGCCAGGAGCGGGCTCAGGCGGCGAGCAGCATGGCGAGAACCGCGGTGTCCGGGTCGGCGATGGGGTCGACGCCGTGACGGCTGGTCATGCCCGTGACCGTGCCGCCGGGCTCGGCCTCGACCCACGCCGCGCGGTGGTCGAGGCCCAGGTGGGGCAGGCCGGGCAGCAGGACGCAGCCCGACGCGGCGCCCGCGCACTCCGGCAGCGAGGGCCGGGTCTCGGCGGGCGGGTGCAGCAGGAGCAGCGCGGGCGGCTGCTGGGCGGCGAAGCAGCCGGGGGCCACGGCGCGCTCCCCGAGGACGGGCCCCTCGGCGACGACGAGGCCGACGGTGCCGGGCTGCGGGTCCTGCGGCAGCTCCTCGTGCACCCGGAAGACGGTGGTGGTGCTGAGCAGGCCGGGCACGGTGGCCACGCGGACGGCGAGCAGCAGCAGCTGCGCCCACTCGCGGGTGGTGTCGGGCCAGCGGCCGGAGACGACGAACCCGCGCAGCTCACCGCGGGCCTGGAAGGGGGCGACCTCGACGTTCACCGGTGACCTCCTGCTGGTGGCCGGCGCCCGGCACGCGGTCCGCGTGCCGGGCGCCGGTGCTCGTGGGCCGAGAGTGGCCTGCGGGGCGCTGGCACACAAGTGGTGCCGAGTGCCAGGCGCCCTACGTCTGTGGACGGGACCTCGCGTCCTGGCTGCAGGCATCACGCACGGCTGGGCACCATCGACGAGGGGATCACCTGCAGCAGGCCGTCCGCCTCACCGGCGACGACGAGGTCGCCGGTGGTGGGGTCGGCGCACACCGAGTTCGGCTGCTGCACCGTGGGCAGGCTGCCCAGCAGCCGCGGCGCGGTGGGGTCGGCCACGTCGATCACGTCGAGCCGGTTGTCCCCGGTGACGGTGACCAGCAGCAGCATCCGCGCCGGGTCGTAACCCAGGCCGTAGGGGGTGCCGCCGGTCTCGACGGTCGCGGCCTGCTCGACCTGCGGGGTGATGCGCAGGATCTCGACCTTGCCGCCCGCGGTGTCGGCCACGGCGGTGAAGCCGGCCTGCGCGCCGGTGCCCGCGGGCGTGCCGGGGGCGGCCAGGGCGATCGAGTGGGTGAGCTGGGTGCCGACCTTGGCCGAGGCCACCTCGGTCATCGTCGTCGTGTCGTAGACGAACACCCCGAGCCCGCGGACGTCGGAGACCTCGGCGTAGTTCCCCACCGCGGCCACGCCCCCGGGCTGCACGGGACCGGGCGGCAGCTCGCCGACGATCTGGCCGTCGCGGACGAAGATGACCCCGCCGCCGAGCTCGTCGGCGACGACGATCGTCCCGTCGGCGCAGCGGGCCGCGTCGTGCGGGTTGCGCCCCACGGCCACGACCGTGGTCTCGACCGTGCCGTCGAAGCCGACCAGCAGCAGCGTGTCGGTCTGCTCGAGGGGGGCGATGACCGGCCCGTCGGGCTGCGCCAGCTCGAGGTGCCGCGGCGAGCCCTTGGTCTCCACGGTCTGCGTGGTGCGCCCGGAGGCGAGGTCGACGATCGCGAGCCGGTCGGGGTTGCGCAGCCCCACCATGGCGGTGCCCGACGTGCCGACGACGATGCCCTCGGGCTGGTCCCCGACGGGGAACGTGCGCCCCGCGGGGGTGGTGGACGGGGCGCCGGCCGCGCCCGGCTCGGCCGGGCCGGGGCGCAGCGCGGGGTCGTCCGACGTCGGGGAGCTCGGGGTGCTGGAGCCGGTGGGCTCGGACCCCCCGGACCCCGACGACCCGCCGCACGCGGCGAGCACCGCCGCCAGCCCGGAGGCGCCGGCGGCGGCGAGGAACGCGCGCCTGTCGAGGGCCATCAGTCGCGCCCCATGCCCAGCTGCCACACGTCGAGGTACCGGGTGGCGAAGCCCGCCTCGCAGTAGCCGAGGTAGAAGTCCCACATCCGCTGGAACGTCTCGTCGAAGCCGAGCTCGCGCACCCGGTCCTGCCGGGCGTCGAAGGCGGCGCGCCACCGGGCCAGGGTGCGGGCGTAGGACGGGCCGAGGCGGCGGGACTCGAGCACCCGCAGCGACGTCTCCGCCGCGTTGACCTCGTCGATCGCCTGCAGGCTGGGGATGATCCCGCCTGGGAAGATGTACTTGTGGATCCAGCTGTAGCTGCCCGCGGTGGCCAGCATGCGGTGGTGGGCCATGGTGATGGCCTGCAGGCCGAAGCGGCCGCCCGGGGCCAGCAGCCCGTCGACGGTGCGGAAGTACTCGCCCCAGTACTGCTTGCCGACGGCCTCGATCATCTCGACGCTGACAACGGCGTCGAACTGCCCGCGCACCTCGCGGTAGTCGCTGAGCCGCACCTCGACGCGGTCGGCGAACCCGGCGTCGGCGATGCGCTGGTCGGCGAGCACCTTCTGCTCCTCCGACAGCGTCACGGTGAGCACGGTGGCACCCCGCTCGGCCGCCTGGATGGCGAGGCCGCCCCAGCCGCTGCCGATCTCGAGCACCCGGGAGCCCGACCGCACCCGGGCCAGGTCGAGGATGCCCTCGTTCTTGCGGCGCTGGGCGTCGACGAGCGGCTCGCCCGCGGCGTCGGGCGCGGCCGGGTCGGCGAACCACGCCGAGGAGTAGCTCATGGTGTCGTCGAGGAACGTGCGGAACAGGTCGTTGCTGAGGTCGTAGTGGCGGTGGATGTTCTCCCGCGCCCCGTCGAGGTCGTTGCGCTCCTGCTCGGGCGTGCCGCGGTCGACGAGGCGGCGTAGCCGCTGCAGCGGCACGGGCACCAGGTCGGCCATGTGCTCGGCCAGCGGGGAGAGCACCTCCGGCAGCGACTCGGAGTCCCAGTCGCCGGTCATGTACGCCTCGCCGAAGCCGATGAGCCCGTGCGCGCCGACCCGCTCGAAGAAGGCGTCGGGGCGCAGCAGCTCCATGACGGGCGCCCCGGTGCGGCCCGAGCCGCGGGTGCTGCCGTCGGGGAACCGGACCAGCAGCTCGAGGCCGTCCACGGCGCGCAGGAAGATCTTCTCGGCCACCTTGCGGCGCACCGGGTTGCTGGGCACCGCGGCCAGGCCGGGCCAGTGGCCCTCGGCCGGCAGCGGGATCTGGTGCGCCCGTGCGGCGGTCGTGGTGCGGTCGGTGGTGGTGGTCATCGGACTCCCTCCCAGGTGGAGCGCTGGGGATGTGGTTGGACGGGCAGCGAGCCGCGCCGTCCCCGCCACCACAGCGCGATGCCGTGGCGACGGATGAGCGCACTGGTGCGGACGGTGGGCCAGGTGTGGCGGGCCAGGGTGGCGAGCACGGCGCCGGTGGTGGCCGGGACGCGGTGCCCGCGCAGGGTGGCGGTGAAGGGTCGGCTGTCCCGCGCGGGGTCGGCGGCGGGCTCCGGGGCGTCGGTGGTGGGGTCCGTCGCGGCGGCGGGCAGCGCGAGGGTGATGGAGACGTCCACCCGCTCGCCCGGGTCGCTGATGGCCATCTCGTAGTGCCCGGCGGTGGTGAAGAACGGGGAGACGGGGAACGCCTTGTCCACCTGGGCCCGCCCGGCGTCGTCGCGGTGCACCTCGTAGACGTGGCGCCCGGCGTAGGTGTTGTGCACCTCGGCCAGCACCAGGTCGACGTCGCCGTCCGCGTCGAGCAGCCAGTGCACGGAGATCGGGTTGAACACGTGGCCCAGGGTGCGGGGCTGGGTGAGGGTGAGCACGCGGGCGGGGCGCGGGCGGTGGTGCCGGGAGCACCAGGCGTCGACCGCGCCGCGCAGGGTCGCCTCGACCCCGTCGAAGTGGTCGGCCCCGGTGAAGCGGACCTGGCCGGCGAGCAGCCGGGGCAGCGCGCGGGGTCGGCCGTCGGCGTCGAGGGTGTCGAGGTCGACCAGCCAGGGCCGCACCCGGTAGGAGAAGCCGTGGGTGGTCGGGGCGCGCCGGGCGTGCCCGACGACGGCGTCGTAGAGCCACGGCCCGGTGGTGGTGGTGCGCACGTCGGACCGGGTGCGCGTCGGGGCGCTCACCACGACCCGCCCAGCGCCTCGGCGGCCTTGAGCCCGGCCAGCGCCCCGTCCTCGTGGAAGCCCCAGCCGTGGTACGCGCCGGCGAAGGCGGTGCGGGTGCCGGGGCGCTGCAGCTCGGGCAGCCGCTGCTGGGCGGCGACGGAGTCGAGCGTGTACACGGGGTGGGTGTAGGCCATGGTGGCGATGACCGAGGCCGGGTCGATGCGGTCGGTGCTATTCAGGGTGACGACGAAGTGGTCGCTCGAGGTGAGCCGCTGCAGCCGGTTCATGTCGTAGCTGAGGATCGTCTGCTGGCCGAGCTCGCCGGCCTCGCAGGAGGGCAGCCGGTAGTTCCAGGACGCGGCCGCGCCGGCGTGGGTGGGCAGCAGCGTGGTGTCGCGGTGCAGCACGGTCTCGTTGGCGGAGTAGCCGAACGCGCCGAGCACGTCCTTCTCGTCGGGCGTGGCGTCGGCCAGCAGGCCCAGCGCGGTGTCGGCGTGGGTGGCCACCACGACGCGGTCCACCTCGGTCGTGGTGCCGTCCTCGCCGGTGACGGTGACCCCGTCGGCGTGGCGGGTCAGGGTGCGCACCGGGGCGGCCGTGCGGGTGGCGGGCAGCCGCGCGGCGAGGGCCTCGACGTAGGTGCGCGAGCCGCCGGTGACGGTGCGCCAGGTGGGGGAGCCGCCCACGGAGAGGTAGCCGTGGTGGGCGAAGAAGCGGAACAGGTACTTGGCCGGGTAGGCCAGCGAGGTCTGCGGCCCGGCCGACCACACGGCGGAGACGAACGGGACCATGAAGTGGCGGACGAAGTACTGCGAGTACCCGCCGACCTCGAGGAACCCGCCCAGGGTGAGCTGGTCGAGCTGGTCGGAGGCCAGCACGCGGTGGGCCTGGCGGTGGAACTTCGTGACCTCGAGCAGCATGCGCAGGTACTGCGGGTTGGCGGCGCTGGGCGCGGCGAACAGCCCGCGCAGCCCGCGCGCCCCGGCGTACTCCAGGCCGCAGCCCTCGCAGTGCACCGACATCGACATCTCCGACTCCTGGGTCGGCACGTCGAGCTCGGCGAACAGCCGCAGCAGTGTCGGGTAGGTGCGCTGGTTGTGGACGATGAAGCCGGAGTCCACGGCCACGGTCGCGCCGGCGGAGTCGACGACGTCGTGGGTGTGGGCGTGCCCGCCGAGGCGGGGCTCGGACTCCAGCAGCACCACGTCGGCGGAGCGGGCCAGCACGTGGGCGGCGGTGAGCCCCGAGACCCCGGCGCCGACGACGGCGACCTTCTCGCGCCCGGTGCCCGGATCGCCCACGACATGACCTCCTGCTGGTGCCCGCGACCGTCCCTCGGCCACGTCACGGGTTCGCAGTCGCTGCCCCGCGCGGTTCGCCCGGCGGTGATCGTCGCAGGCGGGGTGCGGGGCCCCGGGGTCAGGCGGTCAGGGCGGGCAGCGGGACGTCGAGCCGGCCCCGGGCGCCGGCGTCGAACGCGGCGTCGAGGACGGGGTCGACCCCGCGGCCGAGCACGGCCCGCACGCCGGCGACCGCGAAGGCGTGCCAGCGGCCGGGGCGCAGCAGCATCATGTGCTCGTCGCGGCGGACGACGAAGCGGGCCAGCCGTCCGGCCACGCCCTCGGCGCGCTCCGCCCACCGCAGCGAGAGGTCGGTGTGCACCCAGCGGTCCCAGGTGCCGTGGGCCAGGACCACGGTCTTGCCCCGCACGGCCTCGACCGGCTCGCCGACCGGGGTCCACGGGGCGAGGCCGACCACCCCGCGCACCCGGGGGTGGTCGGCGCAGGCCAGGCCGGCGCGGCCGCCCATGGAGTGCCCGACGAGGACCACGGGGGAGCGGCCGGGCAGCGCGTCGAGCACGGCGCGGACGTCGCGGGCCGGGTCGGCGGCCGGACCGTTCCAGCCCCTCACGCGGTAGGCGACCGTGCCCAGGGCCACGTCGGGCAGCCCGGCGAGCAGGGGGTCGACGTAGCGGCGCAGCCGGCGGCGGCCGAAGGACTCCTCGTCGGCGGGCAGGTCGGAGTCGGCCGTGCCGCCGGGGAGCAGCAGCACGACGGGCTCGTCGCCCACCGCGGCGCGCTGCCAGCGGACGTCGGGCAGGGGGCTGGGCACGGGACCATCCTCCCGGCGCGGTGCGGGGGGCGCCCGGCGGCGCCCTGTGACCTGCGCGTCAGGGCGTCACATCAGGAGGAGCAGCGCGACGGCGACGGCCGCCACCACGACCACGCCGAGGACGGCCCACACCCACACCGGGGGGCGGCGCGAGGCCGGGGGTCCGAAGGGGTCGGCACCCGGACGCGCGGGCCCGGCCGCTCCGGGGGCGTCGGCCAGCCACGGGGGCAGCGAGGCGCGCAGCTGCTCCGGGGAGACGGCCCACTGCTCGCTGGCCGGGCGTGACGGGGTGCGCACCACCTGCGTGGTGTCGGCGGGCGCGGCGGGGCGCGGCGGCACCCGGGGGGTGCCCCGGGAGCCGGGGGGCGCCGGGCGGGAGCGCACCACCTGGGTGGCGTCGGCGGGCCCGGACCCGACGGGGGCACGGCCGGGCGGGGTGCGGACCCGGCGGGTCGGGCCGGTCGCGGGGCTCGGGTGGTCGTGGCCCAGGTTCAGGCCGGACGGGGTGGCCGGGGCATCCGTCGGGGGTGCGGGGGCCTGGGGTGCAGGCGTGGGCGTCGGCCGGGCCCGGCGGGCGACGACCTGGGTGGCGTCGGCGGACGCCGGCTCGGACGGGGTTGCCGGGGTGCGCCGGACCCGGGTGGTGGCGTCGGCGTCGGCCGGGCCGGGAGGCGGGGTCCAGGTCGGTGCGGACGGCGGGATAGGGGCCGGGGTCGGGGACGGGGTGGGGCTCACGGGCGGGGGGCCGTCGCCGATGCGGGGCATCACCCCGGTGCTGGTGTCGTCGGGGGAGCGCTCCTGCCACCGGAACGGGGCGGGGGCGAACGGCGCGGCCGGGGGGCCCGCGGCGGCGGCCTCGGCGAGCAGGGCGTCGCGGCGGCGGCGGTGCTCGGCGGGCTCGAGGCGGCCGGCGTCGAGCTCGGCGTCCAGCGCGCGCAGGTCGTCCTGCCACCCCACGGCCGCTCCTCCCCTCGTGCGTCCTCCCCGGCCGACCATCATGCCCGGCAGGGGCCCCGCACCGTCCCGCGGTGCCCGCCCGGGCTCGGGAGCGGCTCCCCGTCGCCCCCGAGCCGGGTGCGGTGGCCGCGCGTAGCCTCGGCCCATGGCTTGGTACGACGCGATCCTCGGTGGCAGCTCGAAGATGATCACGGCGGAGGAGGCGCTTCCCGGACGCGACACCCCGCTGCGGGTCCCGGACGACCACTACGTCAACGGGCACGCCATCAAGCCCCCGTTCCCGCAGGGCATGGCCACGGCCGTGTTCGCGATGGGCTGCTTCTGGGGTGCGGAGAAGGAGTTCTGGGAGCTCGGCGGCGTGTGGTCCACCGCGGTCGGCTACGCCGGTGGCTGGACGAAGAACCCGACCTACGAGGAGAACTGCACCGGCCGCACCGGGCAGACCGAGTCGGTGCTGGTGGTGTTCGACCCCGAGCAGATCACCTACGACGAGCTGCTCGTCCAGTTCTGGGAGAACCACGACCCCACCCAGGGCATGCGCCAGGGCGCGGACCGCGGCAGCCAGTACCGCTCGGCGATCTTCGCCACCGACGAGGAGCAGCTGACGAAGGCGCTGGCCACGAAGTCGGCGTTCCAGGAGAGCCTGACGGCGGCCGGGTACGGCGAGATCACCACGGAGATCGCGCTGCTCACCGAGGCCGGTGACGGCGAGTTCTACTACGGCGAGGACTACCACCAGCAGTACCTGGCCAAGAACCCCAACGGCTACTGCCCCGTGCACGCCACCGGGGTCTCCTGCCCCACCGGCCTGGGCGTCAAGACCGCGAACCAGACCATCGCCCAGCAGGACGTCATCCCGCCCCGCTAGTCCCCCCAACCCCCGCATGTCGCGGGCTACCTGCGCGCGGGCCCGCCCCGACGTCGACAGGTAGCCCGCGACATGCGGGTCGGTCACGGCGGTGGGAGCTCCGCCTGCCACTCGGCCGTCGCGGCTGCCGCGGCGGCGTCGTCGGCTGCGTCGAGCACCGGCTCGTCCGGCTCGTCCAGGGTGGACTCGACGACCCACCACGCGGCCCCGATGAGCGCGGCGTCGTCCGGGCGGGCCGCGGGGACGATCGGCACCCGCCTCGTGGTGCGCTGCAGCGGCGGCTGGACCCGGTCCCACGACCGGGCGATCGAGCCCCCGACGACGACCACGTCGGCCCCGAACGAGCCGATCCACGGGTTCACCGCGCGGCCGAGCGCCTCGAAGGCCCGGCGCAGGACCTTCTTCGCGTCCGCGTCGCCGGCGTCCGCGCGGGCGGCGATCTCGGCGACGTCGACGTCCTCGCCGGTCCGCTCGGCGTAGGCACGGCGCAGGGCCCGGCGGGACACCGTCTCCTCCAGGGGGCGGCCGTCGACCTCGAGCAGGTGCACCCGGCCCTCCGGCGGGACTTCCGGTCCCGAGGCCAGGACCACCTCGCGGTCGACCCACGCCGACCCGACCCCCGTGCCCAGCGTCAGGGCCACGGTCCGGCCCCACCACGCGCCCGCGCCGGCCACGCACTCGCCGATCCCGAACGCGTCCGCGTCGTTGAGGAACACCACGGACTCCGCGGCGAGCCGTTCCACGAGGCCCGCGCGGACGTCGACCCCGTTCCACGCGTCGAACTTGCCCACGCCGGTGAAGCGGCCGATCCCGGTGTCGTAGTCGAAGGGGGACGGCATCGCGACGCCCCAGTGCCCGTGCGTCGCGCCCAGCGCCCGGCCCGCGTCGCCCAGGGCGTCGAGGAGCTCGCCCGCGGCGGCGGACCCGTCGAGGTCGCGGCGCACCGGTCCGGCCACCACCGTGCCCTCGGCAAGGTCGACGGTGGCCGCGGTGACGTGGGTGCCGCCCACCTCCAGCACGGGCACCGGGCCGGGCTCGGGCCAGCCGTCGGCGATGCGGACGAAGCGGGCCCAGGAGCGGCGCCGCTCGCGCCGGCTCGGGGCGACGGTGAAGAGCTCGTCCTCGACCTGGGTGGCCATGAGCTCGGCGGCCGTGCGCAGCGGGGTCGGGCGGGGTCCGGGTCCGGTGCTCATCCCGGGCATCGTCGCACCCGGGCCCGGCCGTCGGGACCGACCGCGCGGAGCTTTTCTCTGCGAGCGTCGGCGCACCACAGGGGGGCCGCGGCGGTGCCCGGTGCACGGTCCGGCAGCAGGAGTGGTCACCACGACGACGCCTGCTGCCCGATCGAGCGGGGACGGTCGTCCGGACCGCGGGTGGTGCGCCGACGCGTGCAGAGCACAGCGGGCGGCGGCCGGCTACTGCCCGGGCCGGTCCACGTTCTGCAGCCGCACCTGCCCGCGGGCCAGCTCCTTGCCGTCCTCACGGCTGATCACGACGAGCCACAGCTGCTGGGTGCGGCCCTGCTGCAGCGCCGTGGCCACCAGCTCGGCCCGGCCGCCGGAGGAGGCCCGGAGGAAGTCCGTCGAGTTGTTCAGCCCGACGGCGAACTGGCCGCGATCGGCCACCGCGATCGACGCACCGACGCTGGCCGCGCTCTCCACGGCGGTGGTGTAGACGCCGCCGTGCACGACGCTCCACGGGGTGTGGTGCTCCGAGCCGAGGTCGAGGTGCCCGACGACGCGGGTGCCGCTGGCTTCGGTCATCTCCAGGCCCGCGGCCTTGAGGAATGCCGGCGCGGCGGCGGGGGAGAGGTCGGGCAGTCCGGGGTGCAGCGAGGCCACGGGGCAGTCCTCCAGAGGTCGTCGGTGCTAGTCAGCACGCTCGTCGCTGTCTATCATGACGAACGTCATGACAGCAACGGACCGCACGCCGCGCGAGCGGGTCGTCGACGCCGCGGCCGAGCTCGTCGCGCAACGGGGCGTCGCCGGGGTAGGGATGCGCGAGGTCGTCGCGCACGCCGGCGCCCCGCGGGGCTCGCTGCAGCACTACTTCCCCGGCGGCAAGGCCCAGCTGGTGGCCGAGGCGCTCGTCCAGGCCGACCGGGTCGGCGGCGGCCCGCTGCGCCGCGGGGCCGCCGAGGGCGACACCCCCGCCGAGCTCCTCGCCCGGTGGTGCGGCTGGTGGCGCCGCCGCCTGGAGCGCACCGACTTCCGCACCGGCTGCCCGCTGGTGGCGGCAGTGGCCGACGACGCGGGCGTCGAGGACGCCCGGACCGCCCTCGACGCCTGGCAGGCCGAGGCCGCAGGGGTGCTCGAGCGCACCGGGCACGACCCCGAGCGGGCGACGTCGCTCGCCTCGGTGCTGGTCAGCGCGGTCGAGGGCGCGGTCGTCCTCGCTCGCGCGCAGCACTGCACCGCCCCGCTGGACGCCGTCGAGCGCGAGCTGGCCCCGCTGCTCGACCGGCGTCCGCCGCGCTGACCCGGGCGGACCGGCCCGGTGGCACCGGTTCCGAGGACCTCGCGCGAGCGAGGGTCTCGACCGGGCGGGCACCTTGTGCGTAGCGTGCTCCACTGATCACAGGGAGTAGCCCAGGTTTCCGACCCGGCCGCCCTCGGTCGTGCCCGCAGAGGACCCCGATGAGCGCTCCCCGACCCACCCGTGTCCCGCGTCCCGTCTGGCGTGTCGTCGTCGTGGTCGTGGCCGCGCTCGTCACCGCGGGGGGCGCCCCGGCCCTCGCCGCACCCCGGGCGGCCCAGGACCCGGGTGGTACTACCTCGGCGGAGCCGTCGGCGGGCAGCACCGCGACCAGCACTGCCACCAGCACGTCGGCGACCACCGCACCCACCGCCAGTGCTGCTGCCACTGCCGACGACCCCTCGAGCAGCCCCGACCCGACCGGACCGGTCCCGTCGGGCGCGCCACCGCAACCGGCGCTGGACGCGTCCTCCGGGTCCCTCGGCGCGTCGTCACCCGCCCACCCCGACGAACCGAAGATCGGGGTGCCGCTGGAGACCCTCTCGGACGACTCCCGCGGTGAGGTGGTTCTCGACGGTGCACCGATCGCCTTCCGCCTCGGCGGGCCCGGGTTCACGAACCTGGCGTTCATCGCGGTGGCGGACCGCGGTATCCCCTCCTACGACCAGTATCCCGTGGGACTGGGGTTTGCCGACGCGATCAGCAGGGTGCAGGGCTACGCGAGCAGGCCGAAGTCGGTCATGGCTGTGGTCAGCATCCGTGGCGGTGACGGCCCCCGGGTCAACGACACCGACGGTCTGAACGCCCTGGCCCGCGCCATCAGCGCTCCCGAGCTGACCCCCGACGAGGCCGCGCGGGTGCGCGCTGGGGCTGCGGTCTCCATGCTCGGGGTGCCCGGCCGAGCCGCGGGGTCCGGTTACACCAAGGTGGCCCCGCTCCCCGACTCCGGCGACGGCGGCAACCTCCGCGGCCTCGTGCGCTGGAACCCGGGCCCCAAGACCTACAGCTTCGTGCCGACGACCCCCCGGCTGATCGACACGTCGGCGCTGACCACCCGCCGGTGCGACCCGGCCGAGAGGGACTTCTGCACCGGGCAGAACTCCATCTCGATCGACCGGGTGCAGACCGCGGCGGACCCCCGGCCGGTCGACACGTACTCGGTGCAGCTGCCGCTGGGCAAGCGCGACGGGTTCCAGGTCCTCTCGCTGGACAGCCGGACCCTCGCGCTGCGCACCAACGACGTCATCGACGCCGACAACGCCGAGAGCGGCTCCACCCCGTTGTACGCCGCGCTGCAGCGCGCGTTCGACCCCGGCCCGTCCGGTGGCGTGCCGCCCCTGGTCGTCGTGCAGAGCATCGGACGGCCGAAGGCCTTCCAGGGCTGGCAGGCCTCCGGCGACCTGCTGCAGTCCGCCGGTGGGTCGAGGCAGGCCCTGCTCGCGCTCGACGGGGCGACCGGGGATGCGACCACGCCCAGCAGCGACTACACGTTCATCGGCAGCACACGGGCGGGCGCGGCCGCCGTCCAGGCGTCGGGGAAGCTGGGCCAGCAGGGGCCCGTCACCGGCGTCCTGCAGCCTGCGCACGACACGAGCTACCTGCCGCAGGTGTCCACCCCGGACGGTGGCGCGGCCACCGGCGGCAACCTCGAGCAGGTGCGGATCGACTACCAGGCACCGCAGGCGTTCCCCGCTGTCGACGCCGCGTCCGAGGCCTATCTCGGCAGGGCGATCAACCTCCCCGGGTGCGCCGACGGGGCCACACCGCCCCCCGGTGGGCCTGCCTGCAGCTTCCGGCGGCTCTACGTCACCGGTTTCGACGCCGACTGGGGCGACTTCGCCGCCAAGCTCCGTGCCGTGGCCCCGCCCAGCCCGCCGGCCCCCGGTTTCGACGCCACGAAGGCCCAGCTGCTCACCGAGCTCGGCATCATGACCCAGGTCAAGGACTTCTACGTGGGCCTGGCCTCACGCCTGGCGACCGTCGCTGCGGCGGGCACGCCCAACGACCTGCGCAAGGCCGGTGACGCGATCGTCGCCGCCGTCACCCAGACCGTGAAGCCGGCGAGCACGGGCTTCTTCGACGCCATGAAGATGGTCAGCGCGATCATGGGGGTCGTCACCCTCGTGGTGCCCGAGCTGAAGGCCGCATGGGGTCCGTTCTCGGCGATGTACAGCCTGGGCTCCACGATCTACGGCGCAGCCGTCACCCCGGACAAGCCCGACAACACCCTGGCCGACGCCGTCAAGGTGCAGGTCGCCAACCTCGGCGAGCAGGCCCAGCTCTCGCTCCGCAACGGCCAGTTCGTGCCCGTGCAGGAGGGACAGGTCGTCGCGGGCGACTGGGGGCGGCTGCAGTCCGTGTCGCGGCTGCTCGGCCAGGGCGCGTGGACCCTGCCGCCGCAGGACGGCGGGTTCGCCGGGGACGTGGAGCGAGGCCTGCGCACCTTCTTCTACAAGTCGGTCATCTCGCAGACCTACCCGCTGCTGCTGCAGGTGGACCCCGTCGCCGCCTACCTGTTCAAGGACGCACCGCTCCCCGGCTCGCCGCAGACGATGACGTGCTTCCGGTTCAGGCCCTTCCCGTTCTCGAACGTCGCGGACTACTTCCACCCGTGGCAGAACCTGCCCGTGTCCGCGTCGGCCGTGCTGACGGTCGCCTACCAGGCGGGGGAGGGCGGGCAGCCGGTGCGCCGGCTGGTGTTCCCGACCATCGCCGGGCCCGTGATGGACAACCCCGCCGACGACACGAACGTCGTCCGCAACACCCTCCCGGCCGCCGTCGCGCAGCAGGCCTTCGGCGACGACGTCGACAGCGGCGTCCGCATCAACCCCCTGGAGTACTTCAGCCCCCGGTACTTCCCCTCGATCCGGGCCGCGGCCTACGGGACCCCGTTCTGCGGTCTGTACTGACGGCGCGACCCGACGGACTCAGCCCGGCGTCGGCCCGGCGGCCAGGATCGCGGCCAGCTCCGGGGAGTCCACGACCACCCCGGACCCGCCCGGCACCACCGTGAACGTGACCGGCGTGGTGGTGGTCGTCCCGTCGAGCCGGACCACGACGAGGTCGGCGGTCACGGTGCCCCCGTCGCGGGCGTCGACGGTCGCGAGCTCGAAGGACAGGACCTGGTCGAGGTAGCGCTGCGCGCCCAGCGGGCCCACCCCCCGCAGCGCGGGCCCCGCGTCGGTCAGCGCCGCGGCCGGGTCGTCGGAGAGCCCGGCGACCAGGCTGCTCACCGCGGCCCCGGCCGTCGCGGCGGGGACCGCGGGCGGGGCGGGAGCGGGCGCCGGGGCGGCCGCGGC